>BNUR01000095.1 GCA_025997495.1 Spirochaetia bacterium
CCTACACAAAACTTTGAAAATTTAAAGTATTCGTAAAAATAATGTTTAAAGTCATATAACAAGCATCTCAACATTGTTTTAAGCATTTCAGCAATGTAGGTTAAATTTTCGGGTGGGAAGATAGGTATATACTGACCTATGGAAAGCCCGTATGCCTTTCTAATGGCAGTATTCATAAAACTAATCCAGGTCGCGACAAGCTGCCCTTGCTTCATAGATAGCCTCCGGATAATACCTGTATCCGTGTAAGATTTTCGTAATTCCTTATGCCATAAGGAATTACGAGCCATTTGCCATAATTTCCATACGGATTCAGGTAATAGTATAGCTCTATGCGTTAAATAACTCAAGGAATGTTCAGGGCCAGCGCATACTTGCATAATGAGAAAGAATTTAAACACAGAGAACACTGAGGGGAAAAAGTGTCGGAAGTCTCTATTTTCTCATTCTTTTCTTCCTCTGTGTCCGCGAACCGAAGGTTCGACGTGAAACCTCTGCGGTCTCTCTGTTTACTCCTTTCTTCATTCTTTATCTATATCAGTGGATATTACTTAGCAAGTATGCGCTGGCCCTGGGGGGCAAATTTTGAACACTTGACATTTCTCTCCGCGTGCGATATGTTCTTTACATGAAAAGGGGAAGCATGTATTTGTGTCGTTGTGGGCAAGGTCAACAGGTCATGGTATTGTCGGCGGTAGATCCGCGTAATTCCATGTCCAACATAATTACCCCCTCCCCCCATGTAATTCCTTATATAGCAAAGACTTACCGCGATCAATTGATAATTTTATTTCTCAAAAAAGGCTGGGTTTCCTATTGGAATACCGGCTTTTTAATATTGGCTTTAAGGAGCCGTCCGGCTTAGTAAAGCCGTAGACAGCAGCCGGATTACCTATTCGATGCTGTTGACGGCGCACGAATTAAGGTATTTGGCTTTCATTCATTCAACAAGACGGGTACAGGGGATCAGTAGATCCTTTAGGTGTGCGTACCATAGGTGAAAATTTGCCCTTTGCCCTTTACCGTTTGTTAGCCTGAACATGCGGCGTGGGGGGTAAAAAATGCATACAATTGCTTTGGTAGGCTGCGGCAGAATAAGTTTTAAACACATTGAAGGTTTTATTAATAATGCCGATGAATTAAAGCTGGCTGCCGTATGTGATCCCGTAATACGCAGAGCTCAAGAGAAAAAACAGCAATATAAAAAGAGTTTTCCTGATGCAACAATCGGTGTTTATGCAGATTACCGGGAAATGCTTGATACGCGTAAACCGGATATTGTTACCATTGCTGCCGAATCGGGAAGGCATCCCGAAATCGCCATAGGGTGCCTTGAAGCCGGCTGCCATGTTATTTGTGAAAAACCGATGGCTCTTTCAACCAAAGATGCGGCTGCCATGATTGCCGTAGCGCAGAAATGCAACAAAAAACTTGCCGTCTGTTTTCAAAACCGCTTTAACGCGCCGGTACAGCGATTACGAACCGCGCTGGATGCGGGACGTTTTGGCCGCCTGCTTCACGGCATGGTGCAGATTCGCTGGAACCGCAATGAAGCGTATTATGCCGAGGCTCCCTGGCGGGGAACTTGGGCTATGGACGGCGGAACACTGATGAATCAATGTACCCATGGAATTGACCTTCTGCAGTGGATGATGGGTGAAGACGCGGTACGGGTACAGGCTCAAACACGGCGTTTTATGCGGCCCATAGAAGCAGAGGATTTTGGGGCGGCTATTGTGGAGTTTAAGAGCGGCGCTGTGGGAATTATTGAGGGAACTGCCGATGTCTTTCCCTCAAATCTGAACGAAACACTTTCTCTTTTTGGTGAAAAGGGGACGGCAGTCATCGGCGGGCTTGCGGTTAACAGGATTGAGACCTGGCGTTTTGCGGATGCCGGTTCTGTTGGGGATACGGAAGAAAAGGTTCTGGACCAAAACCAAAAGGACCCCCCTACGGTTTATGGCTTTGGATATTCGGCCTTATTTAAGGATTTTGTTGATGCGATTCGGCAGAATCGGGAGCCCCTTATTTCCGGCGAAAAGGGGCAGAAAGCCCTTGAAATAATATTGGCGATATATAAATCGCAGAAGACCGGAAAACCTGTTGATTTGCCCTGTGATTTTTCAACCCTGGAAATGGCCGGAGAATTTAAATGAAAGTACCCTTTTATGACGCGACCCGGGAGTATGCACTCTACAAAGCGGAATTCGACAAAGCCATTTCGGGCGTTATCGCAACAGGCGGGTTTATCCTTGGGAAACAGGTCCAGGATTTTGAGGAAGCTGTTTGTAAGTATACCGGCGCAAAATATGCGGCGGGGGTCGCCAATGGGAGCGATGCATTGGTGATCGCGTCCGATATTTTAGATTTTAAAAATGGCGCTGAGATTTTAACCCCGGTATTCACTTTTTTCGCATCCGCATCTTGTATAGCCCGCCCGGGTGGGAAGCCGGTTTTTTGCGACGTTGATGAAGATACGTATTGCATGGATATGCGTGATGCTGAAAACCGGATTACCGGTAAAACCAAAGGGATACTGCCGGTTCATCTTTTTCTGCAAACTGCAGATATGACCATGTGTATGGAAATTGCAGAAAAACACCATCTTGCGGTACTGGAAGATGCCGCCGAAGCCTTTGGTATGAGGACGCTGTATAAAGGCGAACATAAACATGCGGGGCTTATCGGCGATTTTGGCGTATTTTCTTTTTTTCCCACTAAGACTCTTGGCGGATATGGTGATGGCGGGATGATTGTTACCAACAATGAGGAATTGTATCAAAAAGCAAAGAGCTACCGGGTTCATGGTTCTTCAAAAAAGTACCATCATGATCATATCGGCTATAACTCCCGGCTTGATACCCTACAGGCGGCGATACTAAATGTTAAATTATCCCATATTGATACTGCCATACAAAAACGGGCCGAACACGCTACGCAGTACCGGGAATTACTAAAAGACATTGCGGAGATTAAACTGCCTGTTATTACGCAAAACAATAAAGAAGTGAATTATGTGTTTTGCATTCAGGCCGAAAGGCGGGATGCGCTTGATAATTATCTGAAATCGAAAGAGATTGGTACTTCAATTTATTACCCGGTTCCCCTTCATTTGCAAAAGTGTTTTGAGTATCTGGGTTACAAAAAAGGTGATTTTCCGGTAGCGGAACGGCTCTGCGGAACGGTACTTGCGCTTCCCCTGTTTCCCGAACTGACTGAAGATGAAGTAAGCTTTGTGGGTGAAAGTATAAAGGCTTTTTATAAATAGGGCGTTTCAGATATAGACCCCTGGTTGAGCGCTTAAAAAATCTATAATATTGATATGCTTAATCCCGTCACGACTCATATCAAATTCGTCCATCGAAAGTACATACTTGGGGAAATTGTCCTTGACTTTAGCATACACAGCAAATTCACGTTCGATTGTTTCCGGAGAGGCGAGTAGGTACGTAACCTGGACATAGATCTTTTCGCCGTTTTTGTGAGCGATAAAATCAATTTCATTCGCATCTATTTTCCCAACGGTAATTTGATAGTCGTTGCGCAGAAGCTCAAGATAGATGATGTTTTCCAGTATCCGGCTGATATCCCGCCGATTGTTTCCGTAGATTGCTTCGCGTAAACCATGGTCGGTGATGTATATTTTTTCGTTTGCCCTTAATAGCTGTTTGCCCGATAGATTTTCCTGCCGGACGGGAAGTAACAGACAGGCGGTTTTGCAATGGTCAATGTAGTTGTAGATGGTCTCCCAGGAGATATTCCGTTTTTCGTGTTTCAGATAATTTTGAATAGAGGCGGTGGAGAACATACTCCCAAGGTTGGAACACAAAAAAAGGATAATGCGTTTCAGCAAATCGATGTCACGAATATTGTAACGTCCGGTAATATCCTTCAGTATTATGGAATCCGCAATATCGCGTAAATATTGCCTGATGGAAAAATCGTCAAAATAGAGTTGGTAGATAAAGGGCATGCCCCCAAAAACAAGATACCGGTCAAAGGTCTCTTTAGGGGTAAGCGTTTTCCCATGCAGTTTCAATGCCGAAAGAGCCTCCCTGAAACTAAAGGGATAAATAGTAAACATAAGGTATCTGCCGCCCAGGTATGTCGCATATTCAGGTGAAAGCATCTGTGCATTTGAGCCCGATACAAACAGGTCGGTATTTAATTCCGTAAAGCAGGAGTTTACCAGTTTTTCCCAGCCGGGAAGCACCTGTATTTCATCCAGGAAAACATAAACCTTTCCTTTTGCCTGCTGTGTTTTTTGTTTTATACTTGCATAGATTTCCTCCGGCGTTTGGGCAGCGTTATCTTCGAAGGTATCAAAGTTCATGGTCAGGATATTGGCGCTTTCAATCCCGCCGGCCAACAGTTCCTGCCGGATGAGTCTAAACATCACCGATTTTCCGCACCTGCGTATCCCGGTAAGTATTTTTATGATGTGTTTCCCGATAAAAGGCCGTATTTTCCCCATAAAATCATCCCGGTTTATGTAAAAAGTGTCATCCATGGCGAGGTTTTCTCCTATATAAGCTGATTATACTCGATATATCGAGAATGTCAAGATATTTCAATTGTTTTTTCGATATATCGAGAAATTATGGTGAGAATATGGATACCAAAAACTACTTTATCCACGAATCCAGCTATGTCGATGAAGGGGCTGAAATCGGCGAGGGAACCAGGATCTGGCATTTTTCCCATATTATGAGCGGCGCGAAAATCGGCAAGAACTGTTCCCTTGGGCAAAATGTGAACGTAGGTTCCCGTGCCGTCATTGGGGATGGGGTTAAGATACAAAACAATGTATCGGTCTATGATGATGTGATTATTGAAGACGATGTGTTCTGCGGCCCATCCTGTGTGTTTACCAATGTGATAAACCCGCGGGCCTTTATTGACCGGAAGCATGAATATAAAAAGACAATTGTGAAGAAGGGCGCTTCCATTGGAGCGAATGCAACCGTTGTGTGTGGGGTGACCATTGGCGAGTATGCGCTGGTAGGGGCGGGCAGTGTGGTAACGCGGGATGTACCGGACTACGCCCTGGTGTATGGGAGCCCGGCGAGGGTGCAGGGGAAGGTTGATAGGGAAGGGTGCAAGATAACGGATTTCGCGGCGGAAGACTAGAAAGCAAAAGACAGCGCCTGCCAGTTGACAAAACATGACGCTATATGTTATGTTCTGTATACCAATTATGCAGTCCATCAAAAAACTCGCCAAAACCCTGGAAAATCTTGCGGAACCGGAACATTACCTCTTTTCCATCAGTGATTTTTATCAGCTTTTTCCTGATATGACCCTTGAGGCATTGAGGGTATTGCTTGGAAGAGCGGTAAAATCAGAACTGCTGGCGCGGGTTTGCAGGGGAATATATCTATACCCCAAGACCGGATACCGGAAAGGCTTTGAACTATACCATACTGCGGCCAGATTACGGGAAGATACCTTTTGTTACCTGAGTTTGGAAAGCGTTCTGAGCGAAGCGGGGATAATATCCCAAATCCCCTTAAACTGGATTACCCTGATGACCGGCGGACGTTCCGGCGTCATACCATGCGGAAAATGGGGGCATATCGAATTTATACATACCAAAAAATCCCCCGATTTGCCCGGTTCCCTGCTTGTGTATGACCCGCGATATAGATTATGGCGGGCTGCTGTGCCTCTTGCTTTGCAGGATATGCGGGCGGCAAAGCGGTCAATGGATTTAATTGACTGGGAGGCGGTTAATGAATCTGTTTGACCGGCTCGTGGAAACCGCTTTGGAACAGGATAGCGGATATGCCGCGCTGCGTCCGGTGGTAGAAAAAGAAATCCTTCATTATGATATTCTACGGGAAATGAACAAGGCGGGATATCTTAAATGATCCTCAATGCGGAAAGCCTGCAAGAAATATTTGCTGATAAAATTATTGCCATAGGGTTACGTCCAAACCGTGTGAAGAACCGCGATCTATGGGACATTTTTTGGTTGTCTAACCATAATATTGTGCGGCAACCTTCTCTATTAGAAAAAAAACTTGCCGATAGGGAAGTTGATAGGGAAGTTTTTTTAACAAAATATGTCCAGCGGCTGGAAGAAATTAAAAACGGACAAAAAGAATTTCTTTCTGAGATGCGCCGGTTTCTGAATCCTTCTATGTTTTCAGGCGATATGGTAAGCAGCCTTTGGTGGGAGTGTTTACTGGGGATATTGAATGGTTAAGAATAGCCGATGATGATTTTGATTCAGCAAAAATATTAAATGCTCTACGGGAAAATGTTAATGCTCTTAGTTTGAGCGCCGATTGGGCAAAACGTTCTATGTGAAGATAAAACAAAATGCATACTTTAAAATTCGTTCTTAAAAATATATTTTTTTCTCTGATGAAATTTGTAGGATGGTTTATCCCGCAAAATAAAAAATCGTGGTTTTGTATTCCCAATGCAGTAGTTAAGAGTGAACCAATGGATTTGTTAAATTATACACACGATGCAATATTGTCTTTTATTCATCATGTAGTTATTAATCATGATGATGATCCCTTAAAAATATTCCTGGTGTGTTATAGTAAGAATAGATATGATGAATTGTCGAAATTTGTTGGTTCACTAAAAAATATCACAATAAAATTCGTATATTTGACAAATGATAAAATTGTTTTAAACAAGCAACGGATTTCCTGGTTTTTTGCTTTTTTTTCATCAAAATATATTATTTCCAATAATGTAATGGAGAGGCATCCGTTTAAGCTTAAAAAACAAACAGAAATTTGCATAAATTATTACACCGCATTTAAGTCTGATTTAGTTCACAAGCCAAAAGTTAATAATATTGATTATGTTATAATGCCATCAAAAATATCAAGCCAAATAGATTCAGTTGCATCTCACATACCGTTTTCAAGATATCGTTACCTTGGTTTACCAAAAGAAGATCATATTATTAATCCAAGGTACACGAGGAAAGAAATATTCGATAAATTAAAAATGCCAGCTGATATAAAGAAAATGGTTCTTTATGCTCCGACTCACAGGGATTATGAAAGATCTGGTGGACAAAAAAGAAATATTTTAGGTTATGATGGTGATTACCATTCCTTGAATGAAATTCTCAAGAAATACAAAGCAATATTTATTATAAAAATACATGGGGGGCAAGAAAAAAAGCATCTTGTTTATATTAATAACTTGTCAAATATTATAATATACAAACCAAGTTATGAATATACCGGTGAGGATATTCTACCATATGTGGATTTATTAGTTACAGATTATAGTTCGATTGCTTTTGATTTTATGCTAACCGGAAAGCCAATAATTTATAATTTCTTTGATAAAGAAAAATATGAAGAAACAAGGGGATTTTCCTGGAGTCCTGTTGAGCTAATTTGTGCGGGACCAATTTCAAAAACAAAACAGGAATTGGAAAATGCCATAGAAATGCAATTGCAGAATAATGATTGTCACAATCATTATAAACAAAAGTATGATTGGGTTAATGATCTGGTTCATGCATATAATGACGGAAATAATTGTGAGAGGATATATTTATTTATCAATAAACTCATGCTGTGTGGATAAAAGAGGTGATGAAAATTAAAGATTTTAAGAAAGAATATTGTTCTGGTTGTTCTGCGTGTTATAGCGTGTGTCCAGAAAAATGTATATCAATGCAAGAAGATCCGGAAGGATTTTTATATCCTATAGTAGATATTGATAATTGTATTGATTGTAACTTATGTGAAAATGTTTGTCATGGTACCGCATCTTTGACAGAACGACGTCCTGTATCTGTTTATGCTGCCAAAAATCCGGATGATGGAGTACGCTCCGCGAGTTCGTCTGGTGGAATATTCACTATCATTGCTGAACAGATAATAAAAGAAGGGGGAGTGGTTTTTGGTGCATGTTTCAATGATCGGTGGGAGGTAATTCATGACTTTGTAGAAAGTGAAGATAAACTTTTTGCTTTTCGTGGCTCAAACTAAGAGCATTAACATTTTCCCGTAGAGCATTTAATATTTTTGCTGAATCAAAATCATCATCGGCTATTCTTAACCATTCAATATCCCCCGATTTGCCCGGTTCCCTGCTTGTGTATGACCCGCGATATAGATTATGGCGGGCTGCTGTGCCTCTTGCTTTGCAGGATATGCGGGCGGCAAAGCGGTCAATGGATTTAATTGACTGGGAGGCGGTTAATGAATCTGTTTGACCGGCTCGTGGAAACCGCTTTGGAACAGGATAGCGGATATGCCGCGCTGCGTCCGGTGGTAGAAAAAGAAATCCTTCATTATGATATTCTACGGGAAATGAACAAGGCGGGATATCTTAAATGATCCTCAATGCGGAAAGCCTGCAAGAAATATTTGCTGATAAAATTATTGCCATAGGGTTACGTCCAAACCGTGTGAAGAACCGCGATCTATGGGACATTTTTTGGTTGTCTAACCATAATATTGTGCGGCAACCTTCTCTATTAGAAAAAAAACTTGCCGATAGGGAAGTTGATAGGGAAGTTTTTTTAACAAAATATGTCCAGCGGCTGGAAGAAATTAAAAACGGACAAAAAGAATTTCTTTCTGAGATGCGCCGGTTTCTGAATCCTTCTATGTTTTCAGGCGATATGGTAAGCAGCCTTTGGTGGGAGTGTTTACTGGGGATATTGAATGGTTAAGAATAGCCGATGATGATTTTGATTCAGCAAAAATATTAAATGCTCTACGGGAAAATGTTAATGCTCTTAGTTTGAGCGCCGATTGGGCAAAACGTTCTATGTGAAGATAAAACAAAATGCATACTTTAAAATTCGTTCTTAAAAATATATTTTTTTCTCTGATGAAATTTGTAGGATGGTTTATCCCGCAAAATAAAAAATCGTGGTTTTGTATTCCCAATGCAGTAGTTAAGAGTGAACCAATGGATTTGTTAAATTATACACACGATGCAATATTGTCTTTTATTCATCATGTAGTTATTAATCATGATGATGATCCCTTAAAAATATTCCTGGTGTGTTATAGTAAGAATAGATATGATGAATTGTCGAAATTTGTTGGTTCACTAAAAAATATCACAATAAAATTCGTATATTTGACAAATGATAAAATTGTTTTAAACAAGCAACGGATTTCCTGGTTTTTTGCTTTTTTTTCATCAAAATATATTATTTCCAATAATGTAATGGAGAGGCATCCGTTTAAGCTTAAAAAACAAACAGAAATTTGCATAAATTATTACACCGCATTTAAGTCTGATTTAGTTCACAAGCCAAAAGTTAATAATATTGATTATGTTATAATGCCATCAAAAATATCAAGCCAAATAGATTCAGTTGCATCTCACATACCGTTTTCAAGATATCGTTACCTTGGTTTACCAAAAGAAGATCATATTATTAATCCAAGGTACACGAGGAAAGAAATATTCGATAAATTAAAAATGCCAGCTGATATAAAGAAAATGGTTCTTTATGCTCCGACTCACAGGGATTATGAAAGATCTGGTGGACAAAAAAGAAATATTTTAGGTTATGATGGTGATTACCATTCCTTGAATGAAATTCTCAAGAAATACAAAGCAATATTTATTATAAAAATACATGGGGGGCAAGAAAAAAAGCATCTTGTTTATATTAATAACTTGTCAAATATTATAATATACAAACCAAGTTATGAATATACCGGTGAGGATATTCTACCATATGTGGATTTATTAGTTACAGATTATAGTTCGATTGCTTTTGATTTTATGCTAACCGGAAAGCCAATAATTTATAATTTCTTTGATAAAGAAAAATATGAAGAAACAAGGGGATTTTCCTGGAGTCCTGTTGAGCTAATTTGTGCGGGACCAATTTCAAAAACAAAACAGGAATTGGAAAATGCCATAGAAATGCAATTGCAGAATAATGATTGTCACAATCATTATAAACAAAAGTATGATTGGGTTAATGATCTGGTTCATGCATATAATGACGGAAATAATTGTGAGAGGATATATTTATTTATCAATAAACTCATGCTGTGTGGATAAAAGAGGTGATGAAAATTAAAGATTTTAAGAAAGAATATTGTTCTGGTTGTTCTGCGTGTTATAGCGTGTGTCCAGAAAAATGTATATCAATGCAAGAAGATCCGGAAGGATTTTTATATCCTATAGTAGATATTGATAATTGTATTGATTGTAACTTATGTGAAAATGTTTGTCATGGTACCGCATCTTTGACAGAACGACGTCCTGTATCTGTTTATGCTGCCAAAAATCCGGATGATGGAGTACGCTCCGCGAGTTCGTCTGGTGGAATATTCACTATCATTGCTGAACAGATAATAAAAGAAGGGGGAGTGGTTTTTGGTGCATGTTTCAATGATCGGTGGGAGGTAATTCATGACTTTGTAGAAAGTGAAGATAAACTTTTTGCTTTTCGTGGCTCTAAATATATTCAAAGCAGAACAGGTGACGGATACAATAAGGTGAAATTATTCCTGGGCCAGGGGCGAATGGTTTTATACGCGGGTACCCCCTGTCAGATTGCAGGTTTAAAATTATTTCTTCGCAAGGAATACGAAAATTTAGTTACAGTTGACCTTGTATGTCATGGTGTACCATCCCCATTAATTTGGAGGAGTTATTTAACAGAAATGCAGAGTAATTTGTACCCCCCCCCGAACTTAATTTTATTTCAAATAACTTCATTATTCTTTTTACATACAAGGAATAGCCATGCTGATATCCAGAATTATCATTGTTAAGATTTGTTGCACTATA
>BNUR01000096.1 GCA_025997495.1 Spirochaetia bacterium
GCGGGACATCCTCAACATATTGCGGCGGCGGGCCGGGGGCATAGTGGTACGTATCCTGCCCGCGCCGGTTCAGGGGGCGGAGGCGGCGGCGATTATCGCCCGGCGTATTGAGCAGGCCAACCGGTGGCAGCTGGCGGACGTGCTTATCGTGGGCCGGGGCGGGGGTTCCCTGGAGGATCTGCTGCCCTTTTCGGAGGAAGTGGTCGTCCGGGCTATTGCCGCCTCGGAGATTCCGGTGGTAAGCGCCGTGGGGCATGAGATTGACTGGGCGCTGTCGGACTTTGCGGCGGATCTCCGGGCTCCTACCCCATCGGCGGCGGCGGAACTGGTCAGTGCAAGCCGGGCAGAGGTGCTGGAGAGTGTGCAGCGGGCCGGGGAGTCCCTCCGGGAGACCATGGAGGCGCGGCTTGAGCGGGCACGGCTCCTTACCAAACCCTTTAGCATAGAAGATCTGGAATACCGCTTTCGGGGAATACTCCAGCCCACCCTGGTGCGCTTTGATGATGCCAAGGAAGCCCTGCTGGAAAACCTTTCCGGCAGGATTGGTGAGATGCGCCGCCGCGCCTGCCTGGCACGGGTAAACCTGGAGGCGGCCAACCCCCAGGCCATTCTGGAACGGGGCTTTTCAGTGGTACTGCACGAAGCGACCGGGAAGGTGCTGCGGGACGCCGGGGAAACCAAACGCGGCGAGCGGCTTATCATACGTCCCCTTTCGGGGATTATCACCGCAAATGTCGATACGGTAGAAGCGGCAATGCCGGTATTGGAGGAAACATGAAAAACTTTGAGGAACGGCTTGAACGGCTGGAAGAACTGGGCAATAGGATCCGAAAGCCGGACATTTCCCTGGACGATGCCTTAAAGGCTTTTGAGGAGGGGGTAAAACTGGCCCGCGCCCTGGAGAAGGATTTGGAAAAGGTTGAAAGCCGTATCGAAGTGCTGATGAACGCCCCTGAAGAATCGGATAGCAAATCCGCGTCCCAGGCTAAGCCTGAACTGGGCCTCTTTGACGAGGAAGCATAACATGGTGAATGTCCGCGTCCTGCCCCCGGAGGAGGCCCGGAAAATAGCCGCCGGAGAGGTGGTTGACCGGCCTGCCGCCCTGGTTCGGGAATTTCTTGATAATGCCATTGACGCCGGGGGAACCACCATAGAGCTGCTTATTGACGGCGGGGGCATACGCCGTACCGAAGTGCTGGACGACGGCGCCGGCATGGGCCGGGAGGATCTGGCCCTCTGCTGGCAAACCCACGCCACCAGCAAGATCCGTTCCCTGGATGACCTCCTTACCGCGGAGACCCTGGGCTTCCGGGGTGAGGCATTGGCGGCGGCGGCGGCAGTTTCCCGGCTGGAAATTCTCACCAGTACCGACGGCAGGGAGGCATGGCGGCTCACGGTGGGGCCGGCGGGTATCGGGAATGGGACAGAGGAATACCGCATAGAGCAGTTCCGCCGTGCCAAGGGAACCAGCGTCCGCGCCCTGGGGTTATTTGACACCATCCCCGCCCGTAAACGATTCCTCAAACGGGAGGGGAGCGAGACCGCCCTCTGCCGGCAGATATTTATCGAAAAAGCCCTGGCCTTTTACCCCCTGAACTTCCGCTTCACCCAGGACGGGATACTCAAACTTTTTCTCCGCTCCGCTTCCAGCCGGAAGGAACGGTTCGCTGACGCCCTGCTGCAAAACCGGGAAGGCGCCTTTCTCCACGAAATAAACGCCCAGGGCGAGGGGTTTAGTGTTGCTATCGTGGTGGGGGGGCCCGAGTTATTCCGCAATGACCGGCGGCAGCAGTATATCTTTGCCAACGGCAGGAGAATACAGGATTACTCCATGATGCAGGCCCTGGAATACGGAACCCAGGGCGCTTTCCCCAACGGCGTCCATCCGGTGGGGGCGGTGTATATTGACATCGATCCCTCCCTGGCGGATTTCAACATCCACCCGGCAAAACGGGAGGTCCGGTTCAAGGATGGCGGGGCTATCCATCACTGCATAAGCTCCGCGCTGCGGAATTATATGCACCACCGAAATCTATCCGCCAATGAAGGATTTGCTTCCCAGGGAAACTCCGCCGCAGCCCGGACGCCGTACCAGGCCGTCCTGCCCTACCGGTTGCCCTCCCAAACTTCCGCTTCGGGGGCGGGCAGTATTACCGCGGCAATGGCCCTGGACGCATTGCTGGAAAGGCCGCCTAACGGGCCTAATTCCGCGTTCATACCACTGCCCGGCCGCAACCCGGGGGATTATGCGTATGCAGGCGATACCGGAACATCCTATTCCGGCGGCATGGCGGCGGAACGCAGCCCGGCCTACATCTCCCGTCTCCCTGACGGCAACGCAGTAAAACTGCGGTTTGCGGGGCGGGTTTTTACGCTGTTCCTTTTAGCGGAATTGGGGGAAAAGCTTTTCATCATTGACCAGCACGCCGCCCATGAACGTATCCTCTACGAAAAGTTTCTCGGCGGATCTATTCCTATACAGGAACTGCTGATCCCCATACCCTTCTCCACCGAAAGCGAAGACGATGATACATTCCTCGCCTCTCACCGGGCTGAATTAAAAAACTTAGGGATCGATATTCACCGTGATAGTAACGACGGATGGATCATCGAAGCCCTGCCGGCGGGCTGGCAATTGGGGGACGGGGAGACCGTGGAGGAGATCCTAACGCTAAAGACGGCGGGAAAAAACATAGCGGAACACTGGGCCGCCACCCTCGCCTGCCATGGCGCGATAAAGGACGGGGACTATCTGGACGATACCGCTGCCCGGGAATTGATCGAGGCCGTCCTTGCCTTACCGGTCCCCCGCTGTCCCCACGGACGGCCGCTCTGGATTGAAGTGAGCAGGGAAGATCTGTTTCGTGGAGTACAGCGAACCTGAGCAAAGAGGAATAATTAACCACGGAAGTGTGACATTATCGCTTGTGATTCACATGGCTGTTTTGGTTTGACACGGGGGATAAACCAATATAGAATGGCCTCATTCTATTAGTATCGGGCATTGGGTAATGAAAAAGATCGCCATATCGGGAAAAAGCGGCTGCGGAAATACCACGGTCTCAAGGCTTATAGCGGATATGCTTGGTGTCAGGTTTATCAACTTCACCTTCCGCAGTTTAGCGGCGGAGCGGGGGATGAGCCTTCCGGAGGTGCTCGAAGAGGCGGCAAAGGACGATTCCTGGGATCTGGAGGTGGACAGGCGGCAGGTTGCCCTGGCCCGGGAGGACGGCGGCTGCGTTCTCGGTTCCCGGCTGGCTATCTGGATGCTGGAGGAGGCCGGCCTTAAAGTGTATCTCAAGGCCGCGCCGGAAACCCGGGCTAAACGGATTGTACTAAGGGAAGGGAACACCCTGGAGTCGGTGGCGGCCTTTACGGCGGAACGGGATCGGCAGGATAGCGAACGGTATCTGCGGATATACGGCATTGATAACGATAATTACGGTTTTGCGGATCTCATCATCGATACCGATGTTCTTAACCCTCAGCAGATTGCGGATCTCATCGCGGCTAAGGCCGCTGAAAAACTGATCTGATGGATACAACGGAATTCAGAAAGATTATCTACGCTAATTATAAAAAGGCGGGGAGGGTGTTCCCCTGGCGGCAGGACGCAAAGGATGCCGGGCGGCAGGACGCCGCTTGGGGGGTTCTGGTGTCGGAGTTCATGCTCCAGCAGACCCAGACCCACCGGGTTATCCCCTATTGGGAGCGGTGGATGGGCTTATGGCCCCGGCCTGCGGATCTGGCGGGCGCATCCCTGGAAACGGTGCTGCGGGAATGGAGCGGCCTGGGGTATAACCGCCGGGCCCGGTACCTTTGGGAGTGTGCAAAGGCCATCACGGAAGAACATAGCGGAACAGTACCCCGTGTCCCGGAGGAACTTCTCCCCCTGCCGGGAATCGGCGCTTATACCGCCGGGGCCATCTCCTGTTTTGCCTACAACTACCCCGCAGTTTTCATCGAAACTAATATACGGGCAACCGTGATCCACTTTTACTTTCAGGATCCTTTGGACGATACCGCCGGCAAAGTGCCGTCCGGCAAAGTGCCGGACGCTGAAATCTTTCCCATCCTTGAAACCGTTCTGGACCGGAAAAATCCCCGGAAATGGTACTGGGCGCTCATGGATTACGGGGCGGCCTTGAAAAAAATCACGGTAAACCCTAACCGCCGCAGCGCCCATTATACCCGGCAAAGCCCCTTCGAAGGTTCCTTCCGGCAGATCCGGGGCCGCTTAATCCGCGCCCTGGCCTCCGAAGGGCCCGCTTCGGCAAAGGATCTGGCCGCGAGAACCGGCATAGAAACCGACAATCTTTACGGGGCCCTGGAGGCGTTGCAAAAGGACTCCATGGTAGCGGAAGAGGGCGGTGTGTACCGGATAGGCTCATAAAGGCTTTATAGCTTTGCGGCTTTATACCGATATTTAAAATGAGAATTTCACCACGTAAAGGAGAATAGTCATGGCAAAGTGCCCTCATTGCGGAAAAGAACTGGAATTTACGGTGATCCCCCGGAAGCAAAAGGTTGTTAAGGCGGCCTCCAAAGCCAAAGCGGCCGGTGCCGCCAAAAAAGCTGCCGGAACGAAAGTGAAAGCTGTCCCGGCTGCCAAACCCGCGGTTAAAAAAGCTCCCCGGCCTAAGGCAGATCCGGCGGTTCCCAAGCGGCCCCTTTTGAAAAACCCCGATTTTTTAAATCCCGCCGGAACCTGAAAAAAAAAGAGACTGGGCGCATTAAAACACCCAGTCTCTTAGGATTCAGCGGATGAAGGGAGTCGAACCCTCGTCTCGAGCTTGGAAGGCTAGGGTAATAGCCGTTATACGACATCCGCAAAACTTTTGCTATCCTAGCAGAAAAATCCTGCCTGTGTCAAGCCCCAATATTATCAATCAGCCAGCCTAAAATCACCTTAATCCGCTTTTCTACCGCCGAAGGGATATCTACCATGTTTGAAACGAAATCGGCCGCCTCCGCCGCCGCGGCGCTGTACACCAAAATCCCTTCATCCACCGGCTCTACATAGAATTGGGCGTTGAATTTTTTCACATTAAAGACCGGGATGATGCCGTAGGAGAGGTTCCTGAAATTCGATAAACCATAGATCAGGCCGTACTGTTCGGTAAAAATATCCACCTGGTAATAGGAATTACCAAAATTAACATCCTTCAAACACATATAGATCGTATCCCGTTGGGGCAGTATGGAGGATGCGGGGGGATCCGGTATGGCTGCGGACTTCTTTGGGCCTTCAATCCGGGTAGCCTCTTCAAAAAGGGGGACTTCCTTTTTACGGGTAAAGGACGGGTACAAGCGCCCCTTTAAGTCACGTATCCTGCCCATGGCATTGTATACGGAAAGGAGTTCCAGGGGTTCGCCGTTGGGATAGGGGAGAACCGTCAGGGATTCCACGGTACAGGAGGGGCGCATATTCTGTAACACTAAATCCGCAATTCTCTCGCCCATATAACCGGCGGGCAATAAACGTAAATGGGGATCATTTTCCCCGGATTCGGTGAGGACGCCGGAAAAGGCCTGCGCCTTTTTTTCCGGATCAAGCCCCGGAAACAGATCTTCAAAGGAGCGTCCGAAGAGGGAAAAAGCGGTCAGGAACAGTATAGGCAAAAATATGCCTCTTTTCACTAATAGGCCCCCTTGCCCCTAATTACCACCCCGATGGTTTTATACAGAATCCACAGATCCAGCCACACGGACCAGCTTTGCAGATAATAGGTGTCGAAGGCCACCCGCTCTGTATAATCGGTATCCGAACGGCCGGAAACCTGCCAAAGCCCGGTAAGTCCCGGCTTAACCGAAAAAATGCGGTCATAATCTTCGCCGTATTTGGAAATCTCCGCATCCACCACCGGACGGGGGCCAACCAGGCTCATTTCACCCTTAAGGATATTGATAAGCTGGGGGAATTCATCAAAACTGGTCCGCCGCAAAAACCGGCCAACCGGGGTAACCCGGGGATCACTCTTTAATTTGTGGTTTGCCTCCCACTCTTCCCGTACCTTGGGATCCGACTCCAGCATGATCTCAAGCTGCTCCGAGGCGTTCACCACCATGGATCTGAATTTATAGGCCTTAAAATGTTTGCCGTTAAGGCCAAGCCGGGTATGCCCGTACAGCACCGGCCCGGGGGAAGAAATCTTTACCATAAGGGCAAAAAGCAGCAGGGCGGGCAGGATGATAATCCCCCCCACAATAACAATGGAGAGGTCGATGAGCCGTTTAATCCCCAGGTTCCAGAACATTTTCAGCTTCTGGCTGGTTGCCAGCCCCAGGATTCCCTCAAAATCCCGTACAGACATCCATATATTGGTTATGCCGGAAAAATCGGGGATTAACACATTGTACCGGAAGGCCGAAACTGAGTAATTCAGGAGATGGGCCAGCACTTTGCGTTCCAGTTTCGGCATAGCCACAATAGCCATTTTTATATTGTACCGCCGTACCAGTTCCGGCCCGATACCGGTATCATGAATGATAGGAACCCCCTGGTATTCATCACCCCTTTCGGGATCGTCGTCCAGGATGAGTACCGGCACATACCCAATCCGGCTCTTCAGGCACCGGTCTACCACCATGCGGCCCGTATTGCCGCCCCCGAAAATAACCGCCGGAATACCCCCCAGCTTTGACTGTCGGAGGATTGCCCGCATACAGGAGCGGCAGCACAAAAGGATGAGGGTTGAAAAGGCAAAGCTGATGATAAAGGCCGCGGAAATGGGATCAAATTCCGCATCCTCAATATACCGGGAAATAATGATACCCCCATGGGCCATAAGGGAGCTGATCCAGAAATGCCGCAGTTCCTCCGCCGGGGCCAGGGAAACCCCGGGGTACAGGCGGGCTATCTGAAATACGATAATAAACAGGGGCAGATAGGGCCAATAGGTAACAAAGGATTTAAAGTTGATGGAGCCCATATCGTAGAGGTTGACCAGAAAGAAACCAACGCCGAATGAAAGCATAACCCCAAAAAGATCCGCAAAGACCATGGCGGCGGCGGTGAGGGAAGAACTGGTCCGGCGGTACCGGGTGCGGTACCAGATATCGAATTCGTTTAAAGTCACGGCGGTATTATGAGGGATAATAGAAATTTATTCAAGGTTCGATAACAGGGCCAGCGCATACTTGCTCAGTAATATCCACCGAATAGATAAAGAATGAAGAAAGCTCAGTCCGCGGATGAACACGGATGAAGATGGATGAATGGAAGCTGCAGTTTCCCGGATAAGATAAAGGAAAATAATGAAGAAAAGAGAAGAATATCGGACACAAAGGACACGAAGGACACAAAGGTGAAGAAAAGAAAGGAAGAGAAGAGAAAGAAAAATTATGAAGAAAGAGAAGAAGGTGAAGAAAAGAGAAGGAAGGGTGTGGGGTGTGGAAATAACCTCCCCCTTCTCCCCCTTCTTTCTCTTCCCTTCGTGTACCTTTGTGCATTCCCTTTGTGTCCTTTGTGATAAATTCTTCTCTTATGCCTTACATTGACAAAATTTCCAAAAAACATGACAATAAAACAAAAGATTGGAGGGCGGTAATGAGCAGATTCAGGTGGCAGCTTTTTGTGTTATTAGTTCTTATTCCGGTTATGTCTGTCCGGGCACAGGCCCATGTATCGGTTCCCCTGGGGGATCCGGTCTATCATGTTCTGGAACAGGCGGAAGTGCGGGGGCTCTGTGCGCCCCTGCCTACGGCAAAACCTTATTCCCGGGCGGTGATAGTTTCAGCGGTAAACGAAATACTCAACGCCGGTGAGGGGAGGCGTTTTGGCGGTTTAAGCAAAGGGGAAACCGATACTCTCCTTCAATTTTTAAAAACCCACGGGGATGCAAAAAAGGGAATTGATTGGCAGAAGGGCTCCTATCGTTTTGAAAATAATGAAAACAGTAAGGTTCATGTGTCGGCGGATGTTGGGGCACGGTTCGGAACCATCTTATCCGGCGGCTACTATTTCCAGGACGCCGATTTTGCCTTTGGCGCCGATTTCTGGTTGACCCCGTATCTAAAAGGAGATTTGGGGCGGCTGTTTTCATACAAGCTTGAGGTTACCGGATTGATAACGCGTTCCGCCCGTGAAGAACTTGGCAAGTATAATACTTATTATGATGGATATGATAACACTAAGGATTCTGCCCGTCAGAATGACAAAATTACAACCTACGGTGACCCCCTGGCGTATTTCCCCTATACCTATAAAAAGCGGTGGGACGGCTTTGTCTGGAGCGTGGAAGATACCATGAGCAGCGCCAGTATGCTTGGATGGCCCAAAGGTTTTTCCGTTGGCTATAACATGATGCCCGAACTGGGAGGATCCCTTCTGGACGGCAAGATTACCTACCGGGGGGGGCGTATGGATCGGGAATGGGGCGCCATGGCAAATGGAAGCAGCCTGATCTTAAACAAATCGGCGCAGCCTTTTTTAGGGCTTGAAGCAACCGTGACGCCCTTCAACTGGCTCAGCTTTTCAAGCGTCACCGGGGTGCTTGAATATTTTGCCGACGGCAGCCTTAAGGAATCTGCCGCATCAAGTCAAAACGCTTTTACCCTGGGAATGATTGAGGGAAATTACAAAAACTATTTTCATGCCGATGTAGGGAGCGCCGTGGTCTGGCCGAAACGTCTTGAATTGGGGTATCTTTTCCCGCTGACCGATAATTTTTTCTATCAGAATAATGTTGGTGATTTTGATAACCTGGCCCTCTTTTTAAACCTTAAGGGGCAATACCCCGGTATAGCCGGGCTTTGGTTCTCCTTCTTTTTGGACGAAGTCAGTCCCGATGCTATAACGAAAGCATTTGAATTGGATAGGGCCATGTTTGCTTTCCAGGCAGGCGGAACCGCGCATCTGCCGTTTCTCCCCTTTGGTTCACTATCCTTGAGTTATACGAAGATCGAACCCTACACCTATACCCATACCAAAGAAAATGTTCCCTGGTATGGGGATATTGCAATGGAAACATCCTATATCAATAACGGCAGGGCTTTAGGCTACTACCTGCCGCCGAATTCGGATGAAGTAAAGCTCCGGTTTGAAGCCATGCCGGAACTCAATACGAGGGTTAGTGCGCAATATCAAATGATACGGCACGGCGCCGATTTTGGCCCCCATGCGGTTGACGGCAGTTCCTTTTATTCGGAGCTTGATCCTCAAGGACGGGATGAAAAAGCGGTGCTGAAAAAATTCTTTTTAGAGGACGGCGCATATCAATGGCTGCATATTATCAAGGTAGGCGCCGAGCATACATTCCCGATGAAATACGTACCGTTTCAGGTATTCGGGGAAGCGGGGGTGGTAATTTCCTACTTTACCGATATTGCCGGGGAGGCAAATTCCGGAAGCGCATCCTCCTATTCGATTGTTGACACCAGTGTTTATCCAAAATCAACCGGCTTTATTCTGACCCTTGGGATTCGTATATTTCCGGAGTAATTATTCAGGGCGTGTTTTTTGTTTTGCTTTAAAAAGCATCATACTAACCCGGGATAAAATATTTACTTCATTATCCCCCGAAGTTTCAATTGACAGGAAATTGAAATCGGGGTACATTGAAATAATTTTGCTCTGCACCCCGTCTGAAACACCGCTGGAGGGCATACAGCCAAATGGTTTTACCGTTATAAAACCATCCACTTTATCGTGATAATAAAGGGCCTCGGCAATTTCCATATTACCCTCTCCGCCCAGGATTCGTTTGTCATAATAGGGTTCGGCTAATGCGGAGAGTTTATTCAGGTTGTGCATTGTGCCCTTTCCGCCAAATTGCTTTTGATTAAAAAATAAATTAAAAAAATGATATACAAATAAAATCGTACCGATTGCAAGGGTTTCCATATTTGCAAAGTTCATCCAATACAGTTTTTCTTTTATTGATTTTGAAAACTTGATACTGGGGCGGTGGAGAACTTTTTTTCTCCAGCATTCATACAGAGAACGGTGTGCAAATAAACAGGGCAGCACTTCGCAGCCTTCATCGATAATAAAACGGCGTAAATTATAGTTTGCGTCCCCATTTGCATAATTGGAAAAAACTTCACCGGTTACAAAAATGAGGGGCAGCTTTTTTTTATCCCGGGGAATAGCCGCCAATTTTTTTCCGGCCTTATACAGTGCGACAGGTAATGTTACCATAAAAAGCGGGTTTCGAAATGCTTTGAAAAGTAAATCTTCACATTCTTTTAATGTATTGATAGCAGCATCCCTGTCGTTTGCATAGGGCAATATAGCACATTCGCCAATGTGTATAAGGTCGGCAAGAACAATGGCAATGGTAAATTGAAGGAGAAAGGGTATGGAACAGGTAAATGCGGAGTTTTTTGGATCCGGCGGAATTTTAACAATATCCGGATTTACAATAAGTACCCTGAAACCCTTAAAACCCGCGTCATTTGCAACATGCATGTATTCCTGCGGATATATGCCGAACCGGCAGGGACCGCAATCGCCGCCGCCTCCAACAAATACAAACCGGTCTACGATTTGTTCTTTTGTAAGCCCTTCATTCTTTTCAATTTCGAGTAGTGCATGTATAAAAGTACCGGAGGTAAAATAAGCCGGGTTACACATCATGCGTGTACCCCATTCACGGCCGTAATATACATCTTCAGCCTTATGCCTTCCTAAATCTCTATAGTTGTATCCGCATCGTTCAAAATAGGCGCGCATAAAAAGCGACTTCCGCTGTTCAAACATATTGTAAAGAACCGTAACCTTTTTCTTATCCCTGCGATGCC
>BNUR01000097.1 GCA_025997495.1 Spirochaetia bacterium
GTTCAACCTGTCCATCATCAGCCGCAGGGATCTCATGTCCCTTACGGAGGAATGCGTCAAAGTTACGGGTATTCCCTACCTGCTGGACTGCTACCGTGATGAGGCGTTGAAAATATTGAAGGGCTAAAAATCCCACAGGCCAGACAAACACGGTCGGGCGAGGTGCGTGTCAGACGCTCACGCGGATGGGGGAATCTGCTCCGGGAGCCCGGCCCAGGGGCCCAATGGTCTCCCTGCGCAGGGAATCCCATATGCGTTCGGCCTGCCACGCCCCTCCCCCGACCGCTTCGTCTGCCTTTCCCGTGTATGCGGCAGGGGTGGAAGAGATGAGGGGGATGACCCCCTCGACCCCCGCAGAAAAAGGCCGTCCCAGGCTTGTACCCAGACGGCCGCTCTCAACATTCTTGTAACAGGCCGTTTCAAGCGGCCGTTCTCTTCCTCTTCGTGCCGAAGGCTCTTCTCTTTGTTGCTTCTTAAAGGCCTGATTGCCGCAGAGCGGCCAGTGGCCGTAGGCGATCCCACTAGAACAGAAAATGCCGACTAACCAATAGTATTGGGGGTGTCAGTGGAAAGGATGGGGGGGCGCCCCTCGGAGGGGCCCCATCCTTTCCGACTGACAGGCCCCCCACACTGCCTTATGTAGGGTATATTCTTTTCCACCCCCCTATGGTAGCATAACCATGATGAGTTTGTTTTGCTTCCTGTGGATGCCCCTGTTTTACCTCTTTTGGCGCTCCATTACCGGGTTGGAAACCGAAAGCTCAGGCGGAATTTGGGCGCTGATTCTGGGGAGCATCATCGCCTTTGTCCGGTTCCTGCTGGGTGAGAGCCTGTTAGGTTCCTTCATAAAACCCGGCGTTTTCGGCCTTTCACGGTGGCTCAATATCTGCGTTGATATCGTCACCCTCCCTGCGGTTCTTCCCCTGCTGGTATGCCTTCTCCTCTCCCGGCTCCGTATCCTCCTTGCCCCAAATTATGCTCATTTTGCTTTGCTCTGGCTTATCCCGGTTTCGGCGATCCGGGGGGTAAGCTGGAGCGCCAAAAATGACCCCACCCTGCTGGTACTGACCCCCATTCTCTGGACGGCCATCGTGGTGGGGCTCTGCTTTTTCAACAGGGGACGAAAGAGCTTCCTCAGAATAATGACCATGGCGTTCCTTCCCTTCCTGGCAACTACGGCGTACTGGGCGTTCTTTTCACAAAGAACCATACTGGGTTTTTTGCTCCTTGCCCTAACCCTTATCCCTATGGCCGTTTCGATGACAGTCTCTTATCACCGGTCTTGTATAAATTTATAATCGTTCTATACTAATGTGTCGTGGATTGTAAAAATAAGGAAACTCTATGCGGCGAAAAGCGTTTTGGTGTGCGGTAGGTATCATCGGTATCATTCAGGTTCTCCCGGCGGATCAGCATGGAGCGGAAACGGTACTGGATCTCTCTTCCCCGGAATTGGCGGGAAATGGCGGGTTTATCACCTCCCAGGGGGGGGGGCCCGCAAGCATCCTGAACCCGGCGGCGGGGGGGGACGCGCAAAGAATCGTTTTTGACGCCGGGTATATGGCCCTGATCAATACCAGTTTCGATAGCGGTTTTGGTAATGTTGCCGAGTTGGGGGCACTGTTCCCCACAAAATATGTCACCTTAGGAACCGCCCTGCACCTCCTGCATAGTACCGGATTTGGGGGGGATTACCCCATAGGAATCACCTTTGGGGGGAACCTGAGCGCCGCAAAGGAATTGTACCCCGGCTTTAGCCTTGGCCTGGGCTTTAATTTCGCCATTGGACAGGATGACGATGAGGAAACAGCCTGGACCGCCATGGGGGATGTGGGGATACACCATAATCTTGGCAAGGTGGGGATCTTTCAGAATTTTACCTACGCCTTTGTGATGCGCGGCCTGGGAAAAAGCTATATGCCCGGCGCGTTTACCCCCGCACTGGGGGTGGGCTTCGATATCATCCATATTAAGAGCAAGGTTGATAAACCGGATCCCCTTGTCCTGAAATTTAAATCGGATTTTTCCTTCCCGACCTTTCAGAATGCGGTCGGCAAATTCGGCCTGTCCGGAACCATTGCCGAAATCATTACCCTCGGGGTTTCAACGGGGTTCAATATTATGGATATCCTGGAGGAAGACAGGCATCCCGTGTACATTCCCTCCATCGGGCTTACGGTAAATCTGGGGCTCCTTTCCTCGGGCAGGCGGCTTGCGGGGGGGCGGCTGCCCTCTGACGGGGATGTGGGGATAAGCCTGGGGGTTAAGCCCCTGTATAACAATGTTTTCGCCATAGGCCCCGGGGTCAGTTGGGCCGTGGGGGTGCTGGATAAGAAGCCTCCGGTGATCAGCGCGGATTACCGGGAGACCATGTGGATTTCACCCAACAATGACGGCAAGGCGGATATGCTGGAGTTCCCGGTGAGTATAACGGATCAGCGGTATGTGATGGAATGGAAGATGGAAATCTTTGACGCGAATGACGCCCTGGTTCGAACGTATAAAAACAAAGAATTGCGGCGTGAAACCCAGGGGGTCAAAAATTTGTTCTCCCGGTTCATCGCGGGAAAGGCGGGGGTTGAAGTTCCTCCCAGTTTCCGTTGGGACGGCGCCTTTGATTCAGGGGATATCGCCCCCGACGGGGTTTATCACTTTGTCATAAGCGCGGCGGATGATAACGGCAACGCCGCGTCTACCATTGCCTATACGGTGATGGTGGACAATACTCCGCCGGAAATTCAACTGGCGGAAATTGCCGACGCGGTAAAGATCTTCTCCCCCGACGGGGACGGGAACAAGGATACCCTGACCATTCCCCAGGAAGGCTCCCTGGAGGATCTCTGGGACGCGGGGATTTACAATGCCGAAGGTGTTAAGGTAAAAACCTTCAATGTTAGTGCGGGAACCCCCGCCCCGGTCACCTGGGACGGTACCGGCGATGACGGGTACATTGTGGGGGACGGGGTGTACAGTTACCGGATCAGCGCCACCGACCGGGCCCTGAATTCGGAGGATGCCGCCCTGGAAAATATCATGGTCAGCACCATCCAGCCCCGGGTAAACCTCTCCATCGGGAACGCCTACTTCTCCCCCGACGGGAACGGCATACTGGACACCCTTCTCATCAACACCACGGTTCCCGTAAAGGATGGGATCACCGGCTGGGTTTTGGCGGTACGGGATAGTACCGGAACGGCCCGGCGGACCATCAACGGCGTCAGCCCCGTACCGGCGGCTATTAACTTTGACGGTATGGACAATGGCAGTGTTATGCTTAATGAAGGAACCTACAACGCGGAACTGGCCGTAAGCTACCGGAACGGGTACGTATCCACCGCCATATCCCCGGTATTCACCCTGGACGTCACCCCCCCGAGGGCTACGGTACGTACCGAATACCCCGCCTTCTCCCCAAACAACGACGGCAGGCAGGACGAGATGATCTTCTATCAGGAGGGTTCCCCCGAAATACTCTGGGTGGGCGAAATCCGCCGGGCCGGCTCGCCGGCTAACGAGAAGCCCCTGCGAACAATCCGGTTTACCGGGACTCCCCCCGAAAGGGTTACCTGGGACGGCCTTACGGATTCCGGCTCACCGGCGCCCGACGGGGACTATACCTATCAACTGACCGCCACGGATCAGGCGGGAAATACCGGCAGCTCCGGCGGAATTCCGGGAACCCCCGCTCCGGCACGCTTTGTCCTCAGCACCGCCGACACCCCGGTAATGGTAAGTACCGACTTCAGGGCCTTCTCCCCGAACAACGACCGTAACAGGGATACTATCACGATTATTCCCCAGCTCAAGGAAACCGCCGGGATAAGTGACTGGCGGATAGATATACTGAACAGCGCCGGAAAGCCGGTACAAAGTTTTTCAGGCAGGAATACGGCCCCCGCTCCTCTTAGCTGGAACGGCCGGGATACCGCGGGGGCCGCGGTTCCCGACGGGAACTACCGCGCCGCTATTGAGGTGAACTATGCTGCGGGAAATCAGTCCTCAGCCCGGTCCCGGCCCTTTGCCGTGGACACCGTGGCTCCGGCGGGAACCCTTACCACGCCCTACACCCTCTTCTCCCCCAACGGGGACGGAAGAAAGGATACCCTTCCCCTTACCATACGCACCGAAGGCGATGATCCGTGGACGGCGGTGATCTCCGACTCAAAGGGCCAGGAGATTCAGTCCTGGAGTTGGACCGGCGCAGCCCCCTCCTCCGTAGCCTGGGACGGCACGGATAGGGAGGGAAATGCCGTACCGGACGGCGTCTACCGCTTTGCCCTCAGCTCCACCGACGAGGCGGGGAACAGTACCCGCATCCCCCTGGATACCATTACGGTGGATGCCCGTGTACCCCGGGCCTTCTTCACCTCCAGTCAGACCGCAGTTGCCCCCCATGACGGCCCTACCGGGGAAGCCCTGCGGTTCAGCGTGATCCTCACCCCCCGGGATGGTATAGAAAGCTGGTCCCTGGAGCTTAAGGATGAATCGGATCAAAGGTCCGGCGGCACGGTCAGGCGGCGCTTCCCCGCGCCGGGGTCCAAGGACTCAGCCCCCCCGGAAACCATCCCCTGGAACGGCTATGACGATACCGGGGCGCTCCGGGAAGGCCGGTTCATCCCGCGACTATTGGTTACCTATGCGAAGGGGGACGTGGTATCCCTTGCCGCGCCTCCCATCACGGTGGATATTACCGGGCCGCTCCTTAGCTTTGCCTCGGAGCCGGAATTCTTCAGCCCCGACAATGACGGGGTGGATGACGAACTCATCATGAGCCTGGGGGTACAGGATATGTCCCCCATCGCAAACTGGAGTTTTGAAATCCATGAACCGGAACCGCCTGCGTTGCTGTTCTACCGGATAGAAGGCCGGGGAAGCCCTGCGGAACGAACCCTCTGGGACGGACGGAGTTCCAAGGGGGAACTGGTGCAGTCCGCCACGGATTATCCCTTTATTTTCAGGGCCGCCGATGCCCTGGGGAACGTCAGTATACTGGAAGGAAAACTCGGGGTGGATGTCCTGGTAATCCGGGACGGGGATAACCTCAAGATCCAGGTACCCTCCATAGTTTTCCGGGCAAATGCCGCCGACTTCCTGGGCAAAGACAAGGATCCGCAGTACGGATTGACCCAGGCGCAGATTGACAACAACAACCGGGTGTTGCAGCGTATCGCCCAGATTCTCAATAAGTTCAGGGACTACAAGGTTCAGGTTGAGGGTCACGCCAATCCCACCAGCCGGAACCCGCCCACCGCGGAAGTCCGGGCGGATCTGGATTTAAGCGACAGCCGGGCCAAGGTGGTGGTGGATCGCCTGGTCGGGTTTGGGGTTAGCCGGGGCCGGCTCAGCTCGATTGGCAGGGGCAGTACCAGGCCGGTAATCACCTTTGATGACCGTGACAATTGGTGGAAGAATAGGCGGGTAGAGTTTATTCTGATAAAATAATGGGACCGGAGGCAAGGAGTATATGGGAAAAACTTTAGCGGAAAAAATCTTTGACGCCCATGTGGCGGACCGGCCCTTTGGGGATACTTCGGACTCAGTAGGTCCGGCGGGCTCAGCAGGGCCGTGGGTACTCAGGCTGGACCGGGTCTTTTGCCACGAGATCACTACGCCCATCGCTATCAACGATCTGGTGTCAAAAAACCTGGATAAGGTTTTTGATAAAACGAAGATTAAGGCTGTCATAGATCACGTGACCCCCGCCAAGGATTCCAAGACCGCCGAGCAGGGGAAGATTCTGCGGGACTGGGCACGGCGGCATGACATAAAGGACTTTTTCGACATTGGCCGGAATGGGGTCTGCCACGCCATCTTCCCGGAAAAGGGCTTCGTTCGGCCCGGGTACACCATCATCATGGGGGACAGCCATACCTGTACCCACGGGGCATTCGGGGCCTTTGCCGCCGGGGTGGGCACCACAGACCTTGAGGTGGGGATCCTCAAGGGGGTCTGCGCATTCCGTAAACCGGAAACGCTGCGGATAAACTTAAACGGCAAGCTGAAGGATGGTGTCTCTGCCAAGGACGTGATTCTGGCCGTCATCGCCAGGATTGGTGTGGCCGGGGCTACCGATAAGGTAATGGAACTGCGGGGGCCGGTGGTTGACGCGTTGAGCATGGAAGGCAGGATGACCATTTGCAATATGGCGGTGGAAGCCGGCGCCACCAGCGGGGTTTGTATGCCCGATAGTATTACGGTGGATTACCTCTGGCCCTTTATCGGCCCTGATGGCGACCACAGCTATCCTGCCAAAGAAGCGGCGATGGCGGACTTTGAACGGTGGCGCAGTGATGCTGACGCGGTGTATGCGGGGGTGGTTGATATTGACTGCTCCGTTTTGGAACCCCTTGCCACGGTGGACTATAAGCCGGATCAGGTTAAGACCATACGGGAACTTAAGGGGACGCGGGTGGATCAGGTGTACATCGGCTCCTGTACCAACGGACGCATAGAGGATCTGCGGGCGGCGGCGGCGGTGCTTAAGGGGCGAAAGATTACGGTACGGGGGATTGTCTCCCCTGCCACCACGGAAATTTACGCGCAGGCGCTTAAGGAAGGACTGGTGGAGGTGTTTCTGGACGCGGGGTTCTGCGTTACCAACCCTACCTGCGGCGCCTGTCTGGGGATGTCCAACGGGGTTCTGGCGGAGGGTGAGGTCTGTGCGTCCACCACCAACCGCAACTTCTACGGGCGCATGGGCAAAGGCGGAAAAGTTCACCTTATGAGCCCTGTATCGGCTGCAGCCACGGCCATAGCAGGCAGTATTGCTAATCCCGGTGATATTTAACAGGAGTAATGCGAAATGAAAAACTTTGGCGGAACGGTCCTTTTTTTGGATCGCAGTGATATTAATACCGATGAGATCATCCCGGCTAAGTATTTAACCGAAAATTCCAAGGAGGCCCTGAAGCCCTACATCCTGGAGGATTTGCAGCTCCCGGGTTTTAGCCCCGCCGATACCGCGGGCAAGGGGGTCATCCTTACCCGGGGCAACTTCGGCTGCGGCAGTTCCCGGGAACACGCCCCCTGGGTGCTGGAGGTCAACGGCATCAACATGGTACTTGGTGAAAGCTTCGCCCGGATTTTCCGGCAGAACATGTATAACTGCGGCATGATCGCGGCGGAGCTTCCGGCGGCCACCCTGGAGGAACTGTTCCGGGACTTTAAGGGCGTCGAAACGGCGCTTACCGTGGATGCCGCGGCGGAAACCCTCACCTTTAGAGGCGGCGGGAAAACGAAATCCGTCCCCTTTGCGCTTAAGGATTTTGAGAAGGCCCTGGTTGAGGCCGGGGGATGGGTCGAATACGCCGACGCACACTATTAAAGAAATCATCCGCGAATGGACACAAAGAAACGAGAATGTTATAAAAAATGGTAGTTTTATTCGCGGAAATTTGCGGACCAATTCTTTTTTTGAAACCGTATCAGTATATTAAAGACGGAGCTTTTATGTTTACACTCACGGTAACACCCCGGTTCGGGAATATTGATGGTCTGGGGCATATTAACAACACGGTCCTCTCTGAGTGGTTTGAGCTTGCCCGGAATCCCCTGTTCCGCATCTTCTCCCCGGATCTCCACCTGGCCCACGATTCCTGGCCCCTGATCATGGCCCACACGGATTATGACTTTGTGGGGCAGCTATTCTTTCAGCATGACGTAGAAATCCGTACCTGCGTTAGCCGCATCGGGAACGCGTCATTTACGTTGTACCATGAGGCATGGCAGGAAGGCCGACTCTGCACCACTGGAAGCGCAGTAATTGTGCACTATGATTTTATCAATAACAAAAGCATGCCTATACCGGCGGATAAACGGAAAATTTTGGAAGGGCACCTTAAACCGCAGGAAAATTAACCACGAACCACACTAACGACACGAACTTTTCCCCCGTTCGTGTTTTTCGTGTGGTTCGTGGTAGATTTCTTCATCTTCTCTATTTTACAACCGCCGGGTCGTAATCCGCAGGGGGCACATAACCCAAGAGGCGGATGCAGGTGGCGGCGATGGAACTTATCCCCAGCCCCTCGTTCAGTGTGTCCTGCGAACCTATGGTTCGAGGGTATTCGCCCTTGTACTCAGGGTCGTAGATGATGCAGGGCACCGGGTTGAGGCTGTGGCTGGTCTTGGCCTTGGGGCTGCCGTCCTCCTTGCGGGATACCGCGCCTGACTTTTTGTCGTGTTCAAACATGTCGTCTGAATTGCCGTGGTCTGCGGTGATTACCATTACTGCGCCGGCCTCCTCCACCGCCTTTGCTATGCGGCCAAGCTGGAGGTCCATGGCTTCCATGGAGCAGACCACCGCCTGGTATATCCCGGTATGGCCCACCATGTCGCCGTTGGGAAAGTTGAGGCGGATAAAGTCGTATTTGCCTGAGGGGATGGCTTCCAGAACCTTATCGGTGATCTCCGCGCACTTCATCCAGGGGCGCTGCTCGAAGGGGAGCACATCACTTTTGATCTCCACATAGTCCTCAAGCTTGTCGTTAAACTTGCCGGTGCGGTTGCCGTTGAAAAAGTAGGTTACATGGCCGTACTTCTGGGTCTCCGAAATAGCAAGGGTGCGCACCCCCGTGGCAGCCAGGTATTCACCCATGGTGCGGTCAATGGAGGGGGGGCTTACCAGGTAGCGGCGGGGTACATGCAGATCGCCGTCGTATTCCATCATGCCCGCGTAGCAAACCTGCGGGCGGCGGCCCCGGTCAAATTTATCAAACGCGTCATCCTCAAAGGCTGCGGTGATCTCCAGCGCCCGGTCGCCCCGGAAGTTAAAGTAGACCACCGAATCGCCGTTCTCAATAGTACCGATGGGCTTACCGTCCTCGGCAATCACAAACTCCTTGAGGTCCTGGTCGATGATGCCGGGAATTTCCTTACGGTAGGTTTCCACCGCCTCCCTGGCTGCGGCGAACTGCCGCCCTTCGCCGTGGACGTGAACCTTCCAGCCCCGTTCCACCATGCTCCAGTCCGCGCCGTAGCGATCCATGGTGATCCACATACGGCCACCCCCGGATGCAATACGGGCGTCAAACCCGCCGCCGTTTACCTCTTTCAGAAAGGCCTCGAAGGGATCAACGTATTCCAGGGCGCTGGTTTCCCCCACATCCCGGCCGTCAAACAGCACATGTACCCGCACCTTTTTAACGCCGTCCTTTTTGGCCTGTTGAATCATGGCCTTGAGGTGGTCCAGGTGGCTGTGGACATTGCCATCGGAAAAGAGGCCGATAAAGTGGAGTGCTCCGCCTTTAGCCGCGTTAGACGCCCCGTTCTCCTTGAACGCAACATCCTTCCAGGCCTGACCCTGGAACATGGCCCCGGTTTCGATAGACTTGGACACCAGCGCCGCGCCCTGGTTAAAGACCCGGCCGCAGCCCATAGCGTTATGGCCCACTTCGCTGTTCCCCATATCGTCATCCGAGGGGAGACCCACCGCCTTACCATGGGCTTTGAGCTTGGTGTTGGGGCTTTTCGCCCGGATTGCGTCCAGGTGATACATCTTGGAATCGGCAACCGCATCGCCTTCCTTATATTTACCGTACCCCACGCCATCCATGATGACCAGCACCACGGGGCCGCGCCGACCTTTCCACGCCGGGTCTTTTTTAAGGGGGCCGATCTCCTTGACCGCACCGGTCTCCCTGACCGCTTCTACCATACCAAGTACTCCTTCAATATTGTTAATGGGTATAGTATACAACAAAAGCAGGGCGGAAAAGAAGATGCGGAGCATTAGCCAGTAATTCGGCCTTGGCTCTCAGAGAGCCGGCGTCGGCCTTATTAGTGAAGATGGGATCCCTTTTAGCGAAGACATCGGCCTTATGAGCGAGGGCGGCCTTCTTTTTAGCAGGGACGGCCTGCTTATGAGTGAGGACGGCCTCCCTTTTAGCAAGGACGTTTGCCGTATGAGCGAGGACATCCGCCTTATTGTGCCTACGAAGTCCATTCATTCCTGGGTCCAGGAGGATCCTCTTCTTCCCCTTAGTCGCCTTCGGCGCCTTTGCGGTTTTCTTATTCATTTTTGATCTGTGAGTCAAGTTTAGCTTATGGGGGGGGGAATTGAGGTGAAACGTTGGGGGTAGGGACTTCAAAAACCAGCTTTCCCGGTATTTACAATTATCGCAGATGAGCGCAATGGCTTTTTATGAACTCGTATCATCAGATTCAGCAATCGCTATTTTGCTTTAGGGCAAGTTTTTTGACGGTATCCAGGTCAAGGCCGGTTGCCTTGGCAACCGTTGCCGGGCTCACCCCCAGGGCAAGAAAGTTCCTTGCGTCTTCTTTTTTGGTTTCCTCCCGGCCTTCTTCCCGGCCTTCTTCCTTACTGACCGCTAATGCGGTGTCCTGGTCCCATTCGCCTAACAACATGTTGAAAACCCCCGCGCTATGCGCCTTTAATATATTTGCCAGTATATCATGGTCTTTGCAGTATACTATAGCCATTTTTATGGCATTGTCCAGGGTGTTTCCCTCATCCCGGTACTCCCGGGCCTTGGCTATGAATAAACTGTAGTTTTTTAGCCGGTCACAGTTCCGGGCTATGGCTTCGTTCCGTCCGGCATTGATGTTGTATACCGTGACCGTCAGTTCCAGCGGCAGCTTCCCCCTTGCTATAAGCCCCGCCGAGGCTGCGTCCTTGAAGGAGTCCGAGAGTTTGAGGACTTTTTTGTCGGGGTATGGGTCCCTTCCATTGTATAGAACGATACACTCCGGTTGGGGGATGAGGTACAATTTCGAGCCGT
>BNUR01000098.1 GCA_025997495.1 Spirochaetia bacterium
TAATAACATGCCTACACAGCCGGGAGGGGAGGGGCATGACGGGCGCTCATGCTAGCCGGGGGAATCTGCTCCCGGAGCCTCGGCCCCAGGGGGCCCAAAGAGTCTCCGTACGCAGGGAGCCCGGATGCATTCGACCCGTCATGCCCCTCCCCTCCCGCTCCGTCAGCACTATTTCACCAAAGGGTACACTTTTCCGCGCCATCGGCACTTTCCCGCACAACTGGCCGTTTCTCTGTAGCGCACTGACTCCCCTATCTTCTCTCCCGTGCCGAAGGCTCTTCAAATGCCTCTTGAGGGCCTGATTGCCGCGAAGCGGCCCCCCCAGTTATTTTTTATACGTATATTCTCTTCCATATCTACACCAGTGTCCTGGCTGTCCGCACAATATCTGCAAACACCCCCCCCGCGGTAACCTGTGCCCCCGCCCCCGGCCCCTTTATCACCATGGGCAGTTTGATGTAGCGGTCGGTGGTGATCACCACAATGTTATCCGAATCCACTAAGGAAAGAAAGGGGCTGCCGGGAGATTCGGCGCGGAGGGAGATCCGGGCGGAACCTTCCTCAATAACCGCTACGTAGCGCAGGGACTTGCCTTCCGCCGCCGCCGCCAGCCGCCGCCGCTCGAAATCACCATCGCTTTTTTCCAGTTCCGTAAAAAAAGCTTCCACCCCGTCGGCCTTGAAACAGGAAGGGGGCAGCAGGGGTTCTATGTCCACGGCGGCGAATTCCAGGGACATCCCGCACTCACGGGCCAGGATCAGTACCTTGCGGGCGGCGTCCATGGCGTTCAGGTCGTCACGGGGATCCGGCTCGGTGTAGCCCTTGGCTTTGGCCTCCCGAACCAGGGCGGAAAATGGTTTGCTGCCGTCGTAGTTATTGAAGATAAAACTGAGGGTGCCCGAAAGTACCGCTTCGATGCGCCGAACCCTGTCACCGGACAGGGCCAGATCCCGCAGGGTGGAGATGACCGGGAGGCCGGCGCCTACCGTAGTTTCGTAGAGGTAGGGGACGCCACGGTTTCTGGAAAGGCCCCGCAGTGTTTTGTAGTACGCCAGTGCGCCGGAATTGGCCCGCTTGTTGGGGGTGACGATGGGGATGTTAGCCTGCAGTATCTCTGCGTACAGGGCGGCAACATCAGCGCTGGCGGTGCAGTCGCAGAAAGCCATGTTGGGCATGTTCAGGGACTTCATCCGGCGGATAAATTCCGGCAGGTCCAGGGGTAGTATCTCTGTGCCCGCAGAGGCTGCCGCAGGGTCTCCGCCTCCCAGCAGGGGCTTGAGCTTTTTTGGTATCAGGCCCTTGGGGTTGAAGATCATCCGCTTGGAGTTGGCTATCCCCACCACCTTGATCCGTATCAGGTATTCATCCGCCAGAATCTCATGGTGATTAACAATCTGATCAAGCAGGGTGCCGCCGATAAGGCCTATCCCTAAAAGGAAGAGGTTCACCGAACGGACCTCCGCCCGGAAGAAGGCTTCGTGGACCGCGTTCAGGGCCTTGGTCACATCCTGGGCGCCGATAACCGCGGAGATGTTTATTTCCGAAGATCCCTGGGCAATGGCCACCACGTTGACCCCGCTTCTCCCCAGGGAATGGAAGACCTTGCCGGAGACACCGGAGGTATGCTGCATATTTGCGCCCACCACGGCGATGATCGCCAGGTCATTCTCCACCGCAGGGGGTTCAATTTCTTTATTGAGGATTTCCCGGTCGAACTCTTCCCGAATAGCCTGGGCCGCGGCCTGCCCGTCCTGGGGCGCCACGGCGAAACAGATGGAGTACTCACTGGAGGCCTGGGTGATGAGGATGACGCTGATCTTTTGGCGGGCAAGCGCTCCGAAAAGCCGGGAGGAAAAGCCGGCCACTCCTACCATGCCGGAACCCTGAACCCGTACCAGGGTAACCTTCCCCAGGGAACTGATCCCCCGGATGGGGAAATCCCCGGGGATCGCTTTGTCGCTGATCAGGGTGCCTTCCCCTTGAGGGTTGAAGGTATTCTTTATCAGGATGGGGATGCCCTTTTCCAGGGCGGGGCGCACCGTGGGGGGATGGAGAACCTTCGCGCCAAAATGGGAAAGCTCCATCGCTTCATGGTAGGAAAGGGATTTGATCCTGAAAGCGCCCGGTACCAGTTTGGGATCCGCCGTGAGAATGCCGTCCACATCGGTCCAGATTTCCACGGTCTTCGCCCCGATGGCGGCGCCGAAGATGGCGGCGCTAAAATCCGAGCCGCCCCGGCCCAGGGTGGTGGTATGACCCTCGGCATCGGAGGCGATAAAGCCGGTGGCGATCTGGAGGGCGGTATGTTTCTTCAGGTACGCCCTGATGCGGGTGTAGGTTTCTTCGGCCCGGTACCGGGCTGCGCCGTAGTTGCTGTCGGTGAGGATCAGGGGACGGGCGTCCAGGTACTCAGCAGGAATGCCGGCTGCGCTTACTATGCGGGCAAGGAGTTCCGCGGAAAGCCGCTCTCCAAAGCTCATCACATAGTCGAGGGTGCGCTGAGATAGTTCCCGAAGTATGCCTATCCCATCCAGGGTGCGGTTCAACTTGACAAAGGCCGTTTTTATGGCGGCATCCGCAGCTTGACGGGCTTCCCCTGATAGAAAGGCATGGCTTATCTTGCGGTGCCGGTCTTCCATTGCTTTAATAGAAGCAGCTATGGAGGGTTCCCCCGGGGCGGAACCGCCTTCAGCAGCGGCCTTCACCACACCGATAAGGGCATCGGTCATCCCCGACAGGGCGGATACCACCACTACCCGGATCTTGCGCACAGGCAGGCCATCCGAGGGGCGGCAGGCATCCCCCAGGATAGCAACCAGTTTTCCAATTGCCTCAACCGACCCGACGGAAGTACCCCCGAACTTCAATACCAGCATCTTACCCCCCAGTAACCATAAGTAATACCCCTTTTTGTAGTGTTTTTCAAGCTGTCTGCCTATGCTATGGTGAAAAAATCTTCATTTATAGAAAGATCTTATAGTTGTATCTGGTTTCATTTTGTGATATATTAAGAGCCACCTTCAGGGATTTGTCCTGACATGGCGTGAAGAATCAACATAACCAGGGAGTATTTCGGCGTGGTTTTTGTTTTTGGAATTATTATTGTCGCGGCCTTTATAGTATCGATTATCATTGTTGCCCAAATTCTTGCACTCTCCCATAAAAAATCCTGGTATGATCCTATTGACGATAGAAAAATCCATACCGGCGAGGTTCCCCGTTTAGGGGGCATAGGATTTGCTTCCGCCTTTATCGGGATATGCTTTGGTATAACGATGATTATTCCCCTGCTTCCGGTGCAGATCCTCCCCGGATCGGCCATTCATCTGCCCTTCCTGTTCCCCCTCATTGCGATGATACTGGTCTTTGTTTCCGGGGTTTTTGATGATTTCAGGCCCATGGCGCCCCGGTACAAGCTGCTTACCCAGGTTATCGCGGCTTTTCTGGTACTCATCCCCGGATATACCTTCCGTAGTATCCTTTTTATTGATTTCAGCATCCTGGGCTCGCTGAATTGGCTGCGGTATCCCCTTACGTTTCTCTGGATTGTGGGTCTTACCAATGCGGTAAACCTTATTGACGGGCTAGACGGCCTTGCGGGAGGCGTTTCGGTCCTGGCGGCGATCTTTTTTGCCCTCATTTTTGCGTTTATTGCCAATAACAGCACCATGGTTCTTATATGTCTCTGTCTTGCCGCTTCCCTGATGGGATTTCTGATTTTCAATTTGCCCTTCCCCAGAGCCAGGATTTTTATGGGTGATGGGGGCAGCCAATTTCTGGGATTTATCCTGGCCCTGCTGCCCCTGATGAATACCTTTGGCGAGCCCTTTAGCTTCCCCCTGCTATACGCCGCCGCCCTGCTCGGCATCCCGATTTTCGATACCTTTTCCGCAATCTGGCGGCGTCTCCGGGACGGGCAGCGAATCGACAATCCCGACCGGCTGCATATTCACCATAAGCTCCTGAAACTGGGATTTAGTACCCGGGGGGTGGATGCGGTTCTCTACGGATTACAAATAATCCTGGGTGTCCTGGTATTTGCAGCCCTGCGATGCAAGGGGGGCCAATCCCTGGTTTTCCTGGGGATGGCCTATGTAGTCACCACGGGATTCTTTGCTGCCATTCACTTTGTGACCCGGGCGATGATGAAGAAGCAGAAAAACTGTCCCGGGTAATATGGAGCGGCATTATTTTGACTGGGCCGCCACAGCCCAACCGGCGGATCTCCCTTCCCCTCCCCCAGACACGTATGCAACCTTGTACGGCAATCCCTCCTCCCGGCATCTTGAGGGCCGTTTAGCCCGGAACACGCTGGAGGACGCCCGATCCCGTTGCGCAAAAATCCTGGGAGTTCAGCCTAATGAACTCTATTTCACCTCCGGAGGCACCGAATCCAATGCCATCCCCCTCCATTCCCTTCTGTTGCGAAAAAAAGCAGCCCTTCTGGTATCGGCGGTGGAGCACCCTTCGGTGCGGGAAAATGCCCTGGTTCTGGAACGGTTGGGGCTCGGCCTGGGGTATATCGGGGTAGAACGGGACGGCAGGGTCACGGAACAAACCCTCTTAGCAGCCCTGGAAAAGACGCCGGGGGTACGATTCACGGCAATCATGGGGGTAAACAACGAAACCGGCGCGGTGATGGACGTACCGGGCCTGGTACGGAGGATTCGCAGCCGGGAGGGAGCCCCCATCCATATCCACAGTGATTTGGTTCAGGCCCTGGGGAAGCTGCCCCTGGACATAGCCGGATGGGGCCTGGATTCCGCCGCCTTCAGCGCCCACAAGATTGGCGGCCCCCGCGGCATTGGCTTGCTCTGGCTTCACCGGGCTAAGGGGACGCATCCTCCCCTGGAACCGCTGAACCTTGGCGGCGGCCAGGAGGGGGGCATACGGCCGGGGACGGAGAATACCGCAGGGGCCGTGGCTCTGGCGGACTGCATGGAGCGCTTTGCCACACCCCAAGCGGTGGAGGCGAATATCTGCGCAGCCAAGGAACGGTGGAAGGTCTTGATCCGCGCCCTGCGAAACATGGACCGTTGCACCTTGATTCCCGATGATCGCCAGGATGAGGATGACCGGTTTTCTCCCTGGATACTCCAGGCAGGTTTTCGTGGTATCCCCGGGGAGGTGATGGCCAGGGCACTGGATGACGCGGGTTTCGCTGTGAGTACCGGGTCCGCCTGTTCCTCACGCTTCCATAAACGGCCGGTTCTGGAGGCCATGGGGATAGGCGGCAAAAAGAGCCTTGAGGGGATACGCATTTCCCAGGGATGGGCCACTACTATGGAGGAAATCGAACAACTTATCGCAGCCATCGCAAAGATCCTGGAGGCCCTCTAGTGGAAGTGTATCTCATAAAACCGGGGGAACTCACCCTCAAGGGGGGGAACAAGGCGGATTTTGAGTTTGTCCTCAAGCGGAACCTCCGGGAGATGTTGCGGGGAAGCCATGCAAGCATAGAAACCACCCATGGCCGCTACTATGTGCGCACCCCGCCTGAAGGGGAACAGCAGGTTGAGGGTGTCCTTGACCGGCTCATGGGGATAAGCGGCTGGGCTAAGACCAGGATCGCCGAAAAAAATCCGGAAGCGGTATGCGCCGCCTGTGTGGATGAGGCAAAGGCCCTTTTTGACGGGGGCGCCCGCAGTTTTAAAGTCAATGCCCGCAGAACCGACAAAAGTTTCCCACTGGACTCCTACCAGCTTGCCTGCGCGGCGGGGGAGGCGGTGACGGAAGCAATACCGGAACTGACCGTTGATGTCCATCATCCCCAGAACACCATCTTCGTTGAAATCCGGGAAAAGGCCTATATCTACGGCTTTGGCCGCAAAGGCTGCGGGGGCCTCCCGGTAGGAACCGCGAGCCGGGGCCTCCTCCTCCTTTCCGGCGGCATCGATTCCCCGGTTGCGGGCTACATGATGGCCTCACGGGGCATGAAAATCGACGCCGTATACATACATGCCTACCCCTATACTTCCGAGGAAGCCCGGCAGAAGGTGCTGCGCCTGGCGGAAATTGTGGGGCGCTATAGCATGGGGATACGGCTCTACACCCTGGGCTATACCGCCATCCAGATGCGGATAAAGGAACAAGCCCCCGAAGCCTGGGCCACCGTACTCCTCCGCATGGCCATGATGGAGGGGGCGGAAAAGATAGCCCGGCGCCGACAGAGTAAATGCCTTATCACCGGGGAAAGCCTTTCCCAGGTGGCCAGCCAGACCGTGGAAAACATCATCTGTACCCAAAGCCGCCTGAAACTGCCGGTACTCCGGCCACTGATCGGGATGCACAAGGAAGCGATCATCCGAAAGGCCTGCGCAATCGGTACCTACGAAACATCAATACTGCCCTACCAGGATTGCTGCGTACTCTTTAGCCCCCCCCACCCGGTGCTGCGGGGGGATCCCGCCGAGGCAAACCGGCTTTACGAAGCGCTGGAATTGGGGGCAATGATAGACACCGCCGTTCGGGAATCTGTTATGGAAAAGTGCGGGTTTCCGTGATTGATAGAATATCGGACAAGCGCTATTTGAGCGGAATGTAAACCTAATACGCCGCAAAGGGAACCACCTCGGTAATATTCACCCGGAAGCGTCCTGATGCGGCCCATTGACCGGAGTCCATCCAGAAGGTGGGGAAATCCGCCAGGCTGATAAAGCCCTTGGCGGCCTTGGGGCGGTTCCGTTCGCTACCCCGGAGCATGGTTCGTATGGCGGCCCGGGCGGCGTCTTCCAGAGCGGCTTGTTTAATGGTCACCCAGTCAGACAGTTCCACCGGGCCTCCCAGGGGGCCGTGTCCTATGGCTTGGGCGCTCCTGGTAGTTCCGGTTTTCCAGGTACTCAGCCGGCGCCGCTGGGTATCATTTGGCCGGAAATCGGCCCATACATAGAACCGGTTATCCCGCAGCTCCGCATCGGTGGCAAAGAGGCCGGGGTCGCCCCAGGGGATGGTTCCCAGTGGCTCAAGTTCCAGTTCTTCGTTTATGTCCCGGACACGCTCCCCTATATCATAGTGAAATGACCAGCCGTATATCATATCGGAGAAAAACAGGGAGGCTTCCTCCAGAGCCCGACGGCGCAGGGTCTGCATATCAGGCGGATCGGGGTTGTCGATAAACTGACCGGGCATGGGCTCCAGTTCCACCCAGACCTGGCCCCGGAGGACCTCCTGGGCGGGGAGTATAGTTACCAGGGCGGCGCTTAGGATCAGGACGGCGGCAAGGGTACGGGGCATATCTTGATTATCGGGAAACCGGCGGGACTCATTAACCCCTGCCGACACAGCCGGGAGGAGCGGGACATGCCGGGCGGGTGGAGGTATTACACGTAACCCGTTGAACCGCCGTATACGGAACCGTACCTTACATTTTTATACAATCTTCTGAGCAAGTTTTTTGGAAATACTAAAGGCGCAATCGCCTATCTTTTCTATATTCCGCACTAAATCTATATACAATAGTTCCGTTTTTACATTCGCGCCCTTTTTAAGCCGATGTTCCGCCACTTTCTTCAAGTTCCGTTTATATTCATCAATTTGATTTTCAATATCCTTTGCCTCTTGCAACTGTGAGGGAGACAAATGTTTGTTTATGTTCTCCACAAAAAAACTAAGAGAACGTTCGGTGAGTTCATGGTAAGGGAATAATTCATTTATATCCTCGTTCTCAAAAATCATTCCTTTTTCTATGCTTTTTTTAAGCATCATAATAAAGGTATAACAATCATCGCTCATTCGTTCTATATCGCTTACGATACCCAGCAAAAGATGAATGTTATTTTTTTCACTAATTCCAAGCGGCAAGTCGTAACAGCACAATAAATATTTTGTTATTTCTTCACGCATTTGGTCGATATAGGCTTCTTCATCGGTAAACTTTTCAAAATATTCCTCAATAAACGCGCCGGTTCTATTCAAAAGCCCCTGCTTAATCCTGGCGAACATTCTGTTTACAATTTGAGCCATATCCGCTATTTCTTTTTCTACACGGATGATATGGGCTTCCGCGTTCTCCTTCATACCGCTTGACTTGAATTCCATATAGTATTTCTGCGCTGTTTCATCATCTTTCGATTTAATTAGCTTTGCGGAAAATTGAGCGATATAGTTCACAAACGGCAGGAATAATAAGGTGCAGCTTATATTAAACATCGTGTGAAACATGGAGATATGCAGGGGAAGATTTTCGTTTGGATTGCCGGGAACCAAAAAATCAACGAGAGCGATAAACGGATTAAAAAATAGCGCTACAATAATAGAACCGGTTACATTGAACAGGACATGAACTATTGCCGCCCGTTTTGCGTTTGCGTTAGCTCCGATTTGCGCGAACAGAACATCGGTTGTCGTTCCTATATTGCTTCCCAAAACCAGGGCGGCGGAAAATTCCCACGTTAAAAGCCCGTTGTGCGCCATGGTAATAATAAGCGCCGTTACCGCGCTGGAGGAGTCCAAAATCACGGTTATAATAGTTCCCGCAAGAATACCGATGATAAGATTTGTACCTGAGTTTCCTGAAAACCTCGCTAAAAATGTCTGTATCATTTGCTGGTCAAGCTGCGGTATGGTATCGCCGAGCCATTCAAGCCCTAAAAAAAGAAGGCCAAACCCCATAAGAGCTTGGCCTAAATTTTCTTTCCGCAGACGCTTAATCACCGTAATTATAAAGCCTATACCGAAAACCGGTATGGCAAAGGCCGCTATTTTTAACTTAAAACCTAAAAGTGATACAATCCAGGCGGTAAACGTCGTTCCTATATTTGCCCCGAAAATCGTTCCGATTGCCTGCGGTAAGGTTAAAATGCCGGAATTAACAAACGAAACAATCATCACGGTTGTCGCGCTGGAGGATTGTATAATGCAGGTAATGAGAGTTCCTGTCAATACAGCCATCACGCGGTTATTTGTCATAAAACCCATCACACGATGCAGTGATTTTCCGGCGCTTTTTTGAATGCCGTCACTCATCATTTTCATACCATATAATAAGAAACTCAATGATCCGGCAAACTGAAGAACCATCAAAACAATTTTCATCCTACACCCCTTTGGTATATTGTATAGTTTATAAAAACATTCAGAATGTGTCAAGTACACGCATGAGCCAGTTCCAAAATAAGAAGATCAACCACGAAAAAGACAGGAAACACACGAAAAAAGACCGATAAAAATGTAAGAATAGCACATTAATTTTTCTTTTTCGTGTGTTTCGTATTTTTCGTGGTTTTTTCTTCAATTTTGGAACTGGCTCAATGAGCAATTTTTTCATAAGCTGTATTACCGTAATAGCGGCTATGTAAAGTCATTGGTGACGGCCGTAACTTTTTTACTAACAAAGTTTATAGCGCCTAATACATTATCACCGTAAAAGAGATGAAAAACCCTAAAGACGGAAAATGGATATATTCAATACGGGCGATGATGTAACATTATGGCAAAAAAAATGAGGATGCAGGTATCTTGGCCCGTGGTAGTCCGGCTCGGACCTATGTCCGCACCCTACCGGGAAATACCCGGATGTTCCGGACAATGCCCTATTGACAACTATTATAGAAGAAAATGATAATCATCCCTATCAATTAGATGATGATTATTTCCTATTAATGCCATGGACATTATATGATACAATGCGCTATAATGGAATCAACGATGAACATCCTTGATTTGGTGGGAAATACGCCCCTCCTGGAATTGAAGAAGATTGCTCAGGATATCCCCGGGGTGTCTCTGTTTGCCAAGGCGGAGTTCTGCAACCCCAGCGGTTCCGTAAAGGATCGGGCGGCCAGGGCAATGATCCTTGCCGGTCTGGAGCAGGGCGCCCTTGTGCCGGGGAAGACCATCATTGACGCCTCAAGCGGCAATACGGGGATCGCTTACTCCATGATTGGCGCGGCTCTGGGGTATCCGGTGACCATCTACCTGCCCGCAAATGCCAGTGCGGAACGGAAGCGGATCATGCGGTGCTACCATGCGGAAATTGTCGAGACCAGCCCTCTGGAAAGTTCCGACGGCGCTTTTCTGGCGGTCAAGGAGGTGGTTGCCGGGGATCCGGAGCGGTACTTTTTCCCCAACCAATACAACAACGATGCCAACTGGCGGGCCCACTATAACTCCACCGGCGTTGAGATTTGGGAGCAGACCCGGGGCCGGGTGACCCACTTCATCACCGGCCTGGGAACTTCCGGCACCTTTATGGGCACCTCCCGGCGGCTCAAGGAATACCGCAAGGATGTCCATGTGTATGCGGTACAGCCCGATTCCCCCTTCCATGGCATTGAGGGCACCAAACACATGGGCAGTACCATCAAGCCGGGGATCTACGACGAAACCCTGCCCGAGGGTTTTGTGGAAGTGGACACCGATTCGGCCTACGCCATGGCCCGGCGGCTTGCCTGTGAGGAAGGAATCCTGGTGGGGATCAGCGCCGGGGCCAATGTGGCGGGCGCAATCCGGCTTGGACGGACATTGCCCAAGGGTTCTGTGGTGGTTACCATTTTGGGGGACAGCGGGTCACGGTATCTGTCGGACCATTTCTGGGATGAATGCAGCTCGGCTGCTGGGGGTGGCTCTCCGGGAGGTTGCGAACCAGGAGGTTGCGAACCAGGAGGTTGCGAACCAGGAGGTTGCGAACCAGGAGGTTGCGAACCAGGAGGTTGCGAACCAGGAGGTTGCGAACCAGGAGGTTGCGAACCAGGAGGTT
>BNUR01000099.1 GCA_025997495.1 Spirochaetia bacterium
GCTTTTTTTCAATAGGGTCAGAGGCCAGGGCGGTGATATAGCCGTAGTAGGGGAGGGCGGGGACACCATCGGAATTCTGCCGCACGCCGCAGCGGCCGAAAGCTCCCGGGGGAATGCGGCATTGCCGGGGACAGAGCCGGCATTCCAGTACCGGACCTGTCCGGCCAAAGTACCGGGGGGATGGGTCTGGCACAGGATTAGCGCTTATGCACCCGGAGGAAATGTTCCCGAAGGTCCCTGGTCTTATTGGCGCCGTTTTCCTTGAACGCCAGGGGGGAATCGTTCACCTCAAAGGGTTCCAGAATCACGGCGAGGGCGCCCTTGCGGATCCACACCTTTACCAGGGGCGCCGCTTCCCCGGCTTCGGTAACCGCCGAGTGGACATCTTCCATATAAAGGATATCCTCTATCTTGAACTCGATGATCCGCGGATTTTCTCCCAGGGGATCGTACATCAGGATGAATTTATGCTTTTCCGCCGGATGCTGCCGCGGGTATCCCGTGAAGGGCACGCCGTCCTTGGGGGTTCCCCCCGCGTATTTGGTGATCTCCTTTAGGGGCAATGTTTCCAGGTAGCTGATTATGCTCATAAATACCTCCTATCGTGATTATACGCCCTGGGGCTCTTTTTTTCAACTTCAATTCGTAGCCGTAGCATAGAATATAAAATTCCCTTATCTTATCCGTGTAATCCGTGGTTAAATAAGAAGGTCAACCACGAAAAAGACAGGAAACACACGAAAAAAGAATAGCACATTAATGTTTCTTTTTCGTGTGTTTCGTATTTTTCGTGGTTGATTCTTCAAAATGAGAATTGCTGATTAGATAGTTCCTGCAATTGTCTAATTTCTGATTTTCGGGTATCATCCCTTTTAACAGGGGGTGAGCATGGCGGCAGCGGACAACATAACCGGAGCCTACATTTTTCAGGGGGCCAACCTGGTCTTACCTGATGATGCGGACATAGGTCCGGCGGACCTATGTCCGGTGGATACTGCCCATGCCTTTCATGCCCTTTCCCGCTCCCTTGCCATTACTACCTTCGGTGATCCCTGTGAAATCCCCACGGTAGACGGGGATGCCGGTATGGCGGCTTTCATGTTAGATAACGATACTGTTTTACCCAAAGGCTGGCGGAGCGTCCCCATCCGGCAGGCCCTTTCCGCGGTGGCCGGCGGGATGGTCACCGCGGGCAGCCCCGAGGGGCTTCTTTTCCGGGCCTACCACATCATGCAGTGGCGGCGTGAATCCGCTTACTGTGGTAGCTGCGGCAGCCCTAACGGGGATGCCCCAACGGGCATTGCCCGGCTATGCCCGGTCTGCGGCAGGCAGGAGTTCCCCCGCATCTCCCCGGCGGTTATCGTCCTGGTTACCAACGAAAACGGTGAGGCGCTGCTGGCCCACAACACCAACTTTGCCGACGGCATATACAGCCTGATTGCGGGGTTTGTTGAGGCCGGGGAAAACCTGGAATCCACCATCATCCGGGAAATCCGGGAAGAGGTAAACATCGAGGTGGACAGCATCCAATACGCCGCTTCCCAACCCTGGCCCTTCCCCAACTCCCTCATGCTTGGCTTCACCGCCGTTTACGCGGGGGGTACACTTAAACCCGACGGCACGGAGATCCTGGACGCTCAGTGGTTTAAACGGGACGCGCTCCCCAACTTACCGGGTAACGGTTCTGTTGCCCGGCATATCATCGACCGGTGGTATAATAGGAAAACTATAGAAGAAGAATAACCACAGAGGACACGTCGAACCTTCGGTTCGCGGACACAAAGGTGAAGAAAAGAGAAGGAAGAGAAGAAAGAGGGAAGAGGAAAGAAGCCTTAAAAATCGCGCCGCCATTTTGAAAAATGGCGGCGCAATTTCCTTTCCTTCCCGTTCTTCCTTTGTGTCCTTCGTGTCCTTTGTGGTCAGTCTCTCCCCTCTCCCCTCTCCCCTCTCCCCTTCTTTCCTCTTCTTACTTCTTCGCCTTTGCGGTTAGTTTCTCTTTACCGTCCCGTGGGCGAATAAAGGAACTTGAAATACTCCATGTCCGTAGAAAGTGTCTTATCGAATCCCGGCACCGTAGCCCGGTAGGATTCCACCGCCCGCCAGAAGTCGAAGAAGCTCTGGTCACGGGAATAAGCGTCCGCATAGATACGGGTGGCCTCGGCGTCCGCTTCCCCCCGGATCACCTCGGCCTTTTCGTAGGCCTCCGACAGGATGGTCCGGCGATCGTTGTCCATGCGTCCCATCCAATTGGCCTTCTTCCCTTCACCGTCTGAACGGAATGCCTGGGCTATCTGGTTCCGCTCCTTGATCATCCGGGCGTAGACGCTCTGGGTCAGTTCGTCGGAGTAGCGGATCTGCCGGGTTACCACATCAATAAGCTCAATACCGTATTCGGGGACCATCCGGCGGGAGCGTTCCAGGATCTCCTCCGCAAGCTGCCGGCGGCCCCGGAGTATGGGTTCCTTGCTGCCCGAAGTCTGGAGCAGGGTGGGAATCTGCGCTTCGTCAATGCCGTCACCAATGCCCAGGCTGTCGGCGGTGGCTTCCTGCTCCAGGATGAGGTTGGAGTTCCGCACCGTTTCCCGCAGGTAGTTTTCCGCCACCACCGTCCGCACTTCGGAATCAATCACCTCCGCCAGTTTGGAATAGGCCCCACCGATGGTGGAAACGGATTCGTAGAACTTCTGCGGGTCCGCAATCCGCCACCGGGCGATAACATCCACCCAGATGTACTGTTTCTCCCTGGTGGGCATACTCTTCTGTTCCCCGTCCCAGGCCATGATCCGTTTGGGGTAGCGCACCACCTCTTCAATGAAGGGGATCTTTACGTGGAGCCCCGCGTCGGTAACCACGTTTACCAGCTTGCCCATCTGGACTATCACCGCCTGTTCACCCTCGTCGATTACGTAGAGGGGGCCGGCCCAGATAACGCCGATGATGATTATGGCGATTACTATCGGTACAAAAAGTGATTTCTTCATTAACGGCCTCCTTGGGGCGCCGCAGGGCGGGTTGAGTTCAGATTCCGTAAGGGAAGGAAGTTGTTGAAGTTCCGGTCGATGATCACTGTCTCCGTATCGTCCTTGAACACTTCCTCTATCATTTCGTAGTAGAGCCGGCGGCGGGTTACCTCAGGAGCCCGGCGGTATTCATCGTACACCGAATTGAACCGGGACACATCCCCCCGGGCCCGGTTGACCCGTTCCGCCTTGTAACCCTCGGCTATCTGGATCAGCCGTTCCGCCTCGCCCTTTGCACGGGGGATTTCCGCATTGTAGGCTTGCTGGCCTTCGTTGATGAGCCGGTTCTGGTCCTGCTCCGCCTTGTTCACATCATCAAAAGCTTCCTGAACCCCCGCCGGGGGGTCAATGTTTTGCAGCTTCACGGCGATAACGTCGATGCCCAGGCCGTAGCCCCGGAAAGTCTCGTTCATGAGGGCTGCCGCCTCGCTTTCAATGGTACTGCGCTGGCTGCCCATGATGTCCATGATGGCCCTATCCCCCACCAGCATGTTGATGGCGGAGCGGGACACATCCCGTATCGTTTCGGTGCGTTCCATCACGTTGAACACCCAGGCCTTGGGGTCGGTGATGCGGTACTGGATGATCCATTCCACCTCAATGATGTTGAGATCCCCGGTGAGCATGGTAGATTCGTTGGTGAGCCCCGCGTAGGAAGAACTGACCCCGCTCTTTAAGGTACGGAAGCCGAACTGCTCGGTCTGCACGGTGGTGACGTTCACCATGTACTGCTTGTCGATGCCGAAGGGCAGCCTGACATGGAGCCCCGGCCCGTTGATGTTGTGGAACTTCCCGAACCGGGTTATCACCGACTGTTCGGTCTGATCCACGATGTAGACGCTGGTTCCCAGCAATGCTACCACGATGATTCCTGCGGCGACCAATAGTATGGTCATGGGCTTGAGGTACTTTGACCACGGCCCCGGCGTTACGTTTTGCATAATACTACTCCTTATATACAACGAAGAAGAATAATTAACCACTAACGACACGAATAACACGAACAAGGGAACTGGTAAATTCGTTCGTGTTGTTCGTGTCGTTAGTGGTTAAACTTCTTCCTACTCCTTTTTGGTCAGATCCCGGGCATTGAGCAACACCGCCTGGTCATCGGTGTTCTGGGTTATAAGCACATCATCCTCGGTGGCGTATCCACCCGAACCAGGCGTCCCAGGCCGTTATCCCTGGGTTCCTGACCGTCCGCCAGTTCCCCTGCGTCTACCTGGGAAGTAAAGGGGAGCGGCGGGGATAAATGCCAGGGAAGCCAGGATAAGGGCAAAAAACCTTCGGAATCGGACCATGTAATCGCTCCTCGGACTATCACTTACCATAGTATGGATAGTTTGGGGATTATTTACAAGGGAAGGATGATAAAGTATATTATTAGGAACATGAACTATAGAGGCCGGGCGCGGGGCCGGTGTTTCCAATGGGCGCTGCTGGCAGGGGTTTTCGCACTGGTTTTCTCCCCGTCCCTGTACGGCGGGGGACGGCAGGATACTCCCGGCGCCGCCCGTGAGGGTACTGTCGGCGGGGAAACGGAATTTGACGAAGCCCTCCGGCTTCTTTCCGAATATACCGAAGAAGATCCCGCCGCGGTCACTGAAAAGGAGAAGCGCCGGTGGGAGATTATCCTTCGTCAGGAAGGCTACAATACCCTGCCCCAGGATATGCAGGATGTATTGAAAACAGCGCCGGATGATTCGGCAAAGCTCCTTGATCTTATCGAGCGGATTGAACTGCTGGCGCCGGTCATGGAGGTGGACGGCCAGGTTCTTGCCCAGGTCAGGGAACTGGCTTTGTTCGGGTTTAACCGGCGGCAGTTGGATATGGTTATGGCCCGGGGCCGCGTACTGCTGAACCGGGGGGATTATGCCGCCGCGCTGGGCTGCTATGCCGATGGCCTTGATATATACCAGGAGGAATTCTTTGATATTGGGTATGGGCGGGACATTAATACCCCGGTTCGTAATTCCCTTGCGGCCATTGCGGAGGGCAGGGATTCCTTTTCCCGGCTGCAAAGTTCCTTCAAGGGCGCCGGCGCCGGTATTGACCGTATCGGCATTTCCGGTGACGGGACTGCCTTAACCCGGCTCCGGGAGTACCATGCCCGGCTTATGCCGCTGACAGAACACTTAATCACCCTGAATAAAACCCTGGCGGAAGCGGGGAATGATTTCGACGCTCAATTGGCCCGTATCCGGGAGCGGTACCCTGGCCTGGGGGATCGCAGCTTCCTCTTTTTTGCGTCCCGGCTCGTCCATGGCCCGGGCGGCAGCCGGGATGAGGGTATGCTTGGGGTCATTGCCGCCTTCTGGGATTCGGTACAATCCCCCTTTGACGCCGCTCTTGCCGCTAATACGGAAAAGGCCTACCAAAATGCCTATGCCGCCTTTGAAAAACGGGATTTTACCCAATCCCGGCGGCAGTTTGAATCGGTTGTCGCCTTCAGCGCCCTGGCCATGGAGTGTTTTGACGACCGGCTCCGCTTTTACCAGGGCCAGGGTATCCCCACCTACCAATACTTTGACGACACGGTGCTTGCATCCCAGGCGGAGGCGTATTTGCGGTATGTGTCCCTGCTCCTTGCCTCCGAAAGCCTCCAGGGAGCCGGCCCCCTGCTGGAGCAGTATGGCCGGATTGTTTCAATGACCGCCGCGAATTCCCCCGCCCGGGAAGCGGATCTGCGAAGGATGTGCCGCGAATTGGCCCGCAGCGTGGAGCCGGTACTTGAAGGGCTCCGGGCAAACGCCGAAATTCTGCAAAAATACGCCTCCGCCCTTACCGGGAAGGGGCTGCGCTATCCTTCCATAGAGCAGGCCCTTTCCTGTTACCGCGGTATGGATACCTTCCCCCAGGAAGCCGTATTGACGGTCCGGGAGTATACCCTGGAGAACCAGGACTTTAGGAAGCAGGTCACCGAATGGCAAACCCGGCTTAACGAAGCCTCCCGGGGTTCTCCGGAAAATCCCGCCGGGGCGCAGGGCCTTTTTGCCGGAATTATCCAGGGAACTGCCCCGGCGCTTGCGGCGGGAGAGGCCCTGGTTGCCCGCTACGATGGGGAGCCTCCCCGCATAGCCGGTGAACTGGCCGGCCTGTCCCGAGAAGCCCGCGCCCTGGTGCGGGAACTTGAGGCGATCCGGGCACAAGCGGGGGCCCAGGAAGAAAACGCCCGGGTACAGGCGAAGGAACTTGAAGAACGCCGCGCCGCGGCCCTGGTCCGGGAACTTGATCGGATCCATGCCGAAGCCCAGGCTCAGGAGGAACAGGCCCGTACCCAGGCCCTGGCGGAGGAAGAACGCCGTGCAAAAGCCATTGCCCGGGAGGTTGAGGAAATGCGCGCCAAGTCCCTGGCGGAGGAAATTGAGCGGCTCCGCACGGCAGCCCGGACCCAGGAGGAACTGGCCCGCAGTCAAGCCCTGACGGAGGAGGAACGCCGTGCCCAGGAACTGTCCCTGGAACTTGAGAAGCTCCAGACTGAAGCTCAGGCTACAGCCCAGGCCAAGGCCCGCGCCCAGGAAATTGAGGTCCGGGAGGCCAAAGCCCGTACGGAGGAACTTGAACGGCTCCGTGCGGAAACCCTCGCCCAGGAGGAACAGGCCCGTGCCAGGGCTCTGGCGGAGGAGGAACGCCGTGCCCAGGCCCTTACCCGGGAGCTTGAGGAACTCCAGGCTGAGGCCGAGGCAAAGGTACAAGCCCGCGCCCGTGCGGAGGAACTTGAAAAACTCCGTGTCGAAGCCCAGGCCCAGGAGGGACTTGCCCGTTCCAGTGCCTTGACGGAGGAAGAACGCCGTGCCCAGGCCCTTACCCGGGAACTTGAGGTAAGCCGTACCCAGGCTCTTTCCCGGGAACTTGAAGAAGACCGTACCAAAACCCTTGCCAGGGAGCTTGAGGATCTCCAGGCCGCAATCCAAGCCCGGCAGAACCTCACCCCGGCCCAGATAGCCCAGGCGGAGATCCTTAAACAGGAGGGGGACCGGTACCAGCAGGAAGCCCGTTCCGCCCTGTCCCAGAACAACTATGACCGTGCCCGGGATCGGGTGCTGCGGGCCGGGGAAAAGTATGACGCCGCCCTGGACATTCAGGAAACCGCCGAGACCCGGAACGCACGGGATATCGCCCTGGTTTCCCTGGGCACGGAAATAAACCGGCAGGAAAATCAGGCGGTGATCCGGGAGGTGCGCCCCATGGTAACCCGGACACAGGAGGCCTATGAGACGGGTAACTTCGAGGAAGCCGAGCAGATCCTGGTACGGGCGCTAAACCTCTGGCGGCGGACGAATGTGGAGGATGATTCGGAGCTGACCTACTGGCTTACCATAGTCCGGGGCGCCCTGACCCTGCGGGCGGGACGGGTCATCCCCGTGACGGCCCCCCTCTATGCCGAAATGAGCCAGCTTTTAAGTGAGGCCCGGAAGCTCTATAACGAAGGGGCCGCGCTGGTGAACGGGAATAAGCGGGCGGAGGGGATTGTCAAGTTTGAAGAGGCCCGCCGGAAAACCCATGAGGTCAAGCTCGTGTTCCCGATCAATGAGGAGGCCAACCGCCTGGAACTGCGGATAGCCCAGGTTACCGATCCGGCGGCTTTCAACGCGGACTTCCGGCGGCGGCTTACCGAAGCGGTGGCGGGAACGAAGCGGAAGGACATGGCCTCCTATGCGGCGCTCAAGGATCTGGAGGAAATCAACCCCGGGTATCCGGGTATCCGGGGTATGGTGATCCAGGCGGAAATCGACCTGGGGGTCAGGCCCCCCCCGCCTGATACCCGTGCCCTGGATAGGGCGGCGGAACTTACCGCCTCCGCCCGGGGTATCATCGACCGGAACGAGGCCGCCCGGTTCCCCGCCGCCCTGGCCCAGCTTAACCAGGCGCTGGTACTGAACCCCGCCAACAGGCAGGTCTCGGCCTTAAAAGACCGGCTCCAGACTCTCCAGAGCAGCGGAGGAGGCGGGGGAGGGGCTCCCCTGGTGTTAAGCAGCGCCGCCGAACGGGAATACCAGCGGGCGGTCCGGGAACTTCAGCAGGGCAACACCCTGGTGGCCAGGGACATCGTGCAGCAACTCATGGTTGATCCCCGGAACCGCACCACCCGCCTCACCGATCTCCAGCGAAGGATTGCTTCATACCTATGATACCCAGGCGTATCCGTCCAACCCTTGCCTTCATCCTGCTTCTCCTCTGCATGGGCGCCGGGCCGCTTCCGGCTCTTTCCGAACTTTACTGGGAAGATCCGGCGCTCTTTATCCCCCAAAGCGCCGCTTTTCCCGTATCGGCCTTTAATGACAGCCTTTCTATCCTGGCGTGGCAGGAGCGCCAAACCCGGGGGCCGCAGGCCGCAATCACCCTTTCCATGGTGGTCAAAACCCCCGGCCAGGCATGGGGCAAACCCCGGACGGTGGGGGGGCCCTACCTCTATTCCGGTGATGAACCGGCCATACTCAGCGCCGTAGTGGACAGGGGGGGCCGGATAATTCTTGCCGTTGCGGCCTCCGCCTCGGAGACGGAGATCCTCCTTTCAGCCGACCGGGGGGAACATTTCACGGCGGTTCGGCTCAATAATGGCGCGGAAGGCTCCGTAGCCCCCCGGATCTATCAGACGGCAGACGGGAGCTATCTGCTTTTTGTTACCCGCGGCTCAGGTGAATCCCTTTCAATCTATGCTTCCCGTTCCGGTGACGGCGCTGCCTGGACGGCCTTTGCCCCCTTTGTGGCAGAGGCGGATCTGCAGCTTAGTTTCCTCCCCACCCACGCGAGCCTTGGCGGAACCGAGTATGTGGCCTTCCAGTCTTTTGTGAGGGGCGCCGAAGGGAATCCCGTGTTCCAGCTCTACCTGAAAAGCAGCGGCGACGGCGGCCGAACCTGGACGGGCGCCAGGCGGATCACCGGCTTCCCTGACCCCTACCGGAATACCGACGCCGGACCGGAGCGGTTTGATAACCAGCGCCCCCATCTTTCGGTACAGGGCAACCGGCTATTCCTGGTATGGGAGCGGCGCTACGGGAATGGCAGCCCGAACATATACGGCGCCTACCTTAATGCCGGGGGGGAAATCACCGGAAGGGCCGAACAGATAAACAATGAGGGCGCTTACTGCAATAACCCCGTGGCGGTGTACTTCCGGGGGGAAAGTACGGTGGTGTGGTTTGACAACCGACAGGGTAGGAACCGGGTGTTCCTGGCCCAAAAGGGGGGAGGGATAAGCTGGGAGAACTACGATCTTTCCGGCGCCGCCGCCGCGAACAATCAGGCCGGAGGTCCGCGGTCTGATGTTTCCTTTACCCGTCCGGTTGTGTCGGGGAATGACCTGTTGATATTCTGGCAGGCTCAGGATCACCTCTATTCCCTGGTTCCGGATACCTCGGTTAGCCCCCCCCGGATTAGGGGGGGCAATTTCACCCCTTCCCGGCGTAACCGGGCAGAGCGGGTCCACCTTGCCTGGAATGTCCCCTACGACTCTTCGGGGATCGCCGGTTTTTCCTACCACTGGGGCAGATCCCCCTATGACGTTCCCCCCCAAAGGATCCTTGCCGATGCGGGAAATACCACCCGGGAAGAGATTGCCGGTGAAGACGGGAGTTGGTATTTTTCTATTATTGCCCAGGATTTTGCGGGGAACTGGTCCGCCCCTTCGGTGGTCGAATATATCCGGGATACCACGCCGCCCCCCGCGGCCACTGTCATCCCGCCGTCCCTGGATGCCCGTGGCTTTCTTCCCTCCAATACCTTCACCCTGAACTGGAATCCCCCCCCTGCCTCGGATGTGGCGGGTTACACCTGGACCCTGGAATGCCTGGTTCCCGTGGAGCGCGGCCCTGCGGGCCCCCTTATGGCGGGCCTTACGGATGCCCTTGCGGAATATGCCCGGCTGGGGGCGGCGGCCTATGCCGAAGCGGCAAAAACCGCGCGCCCCCTGCCCCGGCCCACGCCCCGGGTCATGGGGACGGAATGTGCCGCGCCCTTTGACAATGAAGATGACGGCCTGTGGCGTTTTACGGTCTTCGCCGTGGATGAGGTGGGCAATATCGGCCCCGGTTCCAGCATCATTTTCCCGATGAACAAGTATATCCCCCATACCTTCATCACCACGGTCTATGCCGTCCAGGATGTGCAGAACACCCTTTCCCTCCGCATTGTAGGCCGGGGCTTTCGGGACGGCGGCAACGTGATCCGGATCTTCCTTGACCGGGACGGGGAAGCCCCCTATGACCGGGAATACTTTTGGGAGAACGGGGAGTACCGGGTAAGCTCTGATCGGGAAATCACCGGGTTCCGGATCGAGGATATCGGGGAAGGCCGCTACCGTGTAGGGGTGGAACACTCCCTGCGGGGCTTTGCCTGGAGCAGCCGGGCAATCTCGGTGGACAAGGTTGGAACCATCCAGATAGGGGACTTTTCGCAGAACTGGGAGGCGCTCTGGAAAACGCCGCAGGCATTGCCGCGCCGGTTTGACATGGTGTTTGCCATTATCATCGCCCTTGTGGTATTCTGCGGAGTAGGCATGGCAATATCTGTCCGGGGCCTCGCGCAGGTAGCGGCGGATAGCGCGGCGATACGGCTTGAAACAATCGCCCTCATGACAGGAGAACTTATGCCTATGGAAAAAAAACGGCGGCTGGTAAAAATCAGGAAACGCAGCGTGGGGCTGCGGCTCAAGATGGC
>BNUR01000100.1 GCA_025997495.1 Spirochaetia bacterium
CTACGACTTGCCGCTCGACTTGCATGCTTAAGACGCGCCGCCAGCGTTCGTTCTGAGCCAGGATCAAACTCTCCATGATATGTATTCCAACGACCTTGCGGCCGCTGAAAATTACCATTTCAAGCCGCCCACCGAGGCTCCCCGGTGAACGGTACGGCAAACCTTTCGGCCCGCCGCTGTTCCTCTTCGATACGCTTGCTTTGATACCTTAGTTTCCTAAGATACCTCTGCTGGCTTCGCGGCCCTGTTACCAGGACCGCATCTTTCTTCTTGACAACCCGCTCTCACGGGCTATCTCTCCCCTTCCCTATATTGCCAAATATCATGGGATGGCGCCCTTTCAAGGCGCTCCCCCCGTCCACAGACGGTAACGTAGACTCTACTACATCCGTCCGCATCGTGTCAAGCCTTCCGGCACTGATTCGCAAAGAAATTTCCGGGCACAAGGCTTTTTAGCCACCCGCCGAAACAAGTCCTTGCAGACCTAAGCCTGTCGTTGTTTTTCTTATATTTCTGAAAAAACTACAACGAATCCGGTAATACGACAATGGACCTACGGTCCACTACACCCCTTTTTTGGGGGCGACAGTACAAGAATACAGGATTTGAATCTTGTGTGTCAATAGCTTCGGCACTAATTTTTGTCAATTTTAACGAATTTTGAGGGGAAATACGCAAAAATCACCCTGCCTTGGGAGACACCGTCTGTTTCGGCGGAAAATTAGAACCGCGCCCGGGGCTGCAAAATAGAAATACCGGTGGATGAAATCGAATAGGAAAGCCCGTTATTTGAGTACTTGGAATTGATTCATATAAAAACCAATGGTACAATAAGATTATAAAAGAGGTCTCTCCCATGGGTCAAGAAATTAATACGCCGAATCCGCTCGGATATGCGCCTGTTGCGGGGCTTATTCGGAAATATGCGGTACCGGCTATTGTGAGTATGCTGGTTACGGCGGCTTACAACATCACCGACCAGATTTTTATTGGCCGTGTGGTGGGAATGTTGGGAAATGCGGCAACGAATATCGCGTTTCCGGTTACCATATTCTGTACAGCCTGCGCCCTGCTTATTGGGGCAGGTACGGCGACTAACTTTAACATTAAATTGGGCGCCAAAGAGCCCGGTGAAGCGGCTCTTTATGCGGGGATGGGTGTTACCATTGCGGGTGTTCTGGGGCTTGTGGTTTTCCTTTTTATATTTCTATTTAAAACCCCGATCCTCCTGGTCTGCGGAGCCAGCGAAAATGTGCTGCCCTACGCATCCTTGTACCTGGGGATTACCGTGTTTGGCCTGCCGTTTTTACTGTTTTCCAGCGTGAGCAGTTACCTTATCCGGGCGGACGGCAGCCCCCTGTACTCAATGATTGCGGTGGCAGTCGGGGCGGTGCTCAATGTGTTTCTGGACTGGCTCTTTATGCTCGTGTTCCCCTGGGGCATCCGGGGGGCGGCGGCGGCAACCATTATTGGACAAATCGTTTCTTGCGTACTATGTCTGACCTATCTTCCCCGGTTTAAAACGGTTTCCTTAAAACTAATCCTCCCCCGGTGGGCCTATCTAAAAAATATTCTAAAACTTGGTCTTACAAACTTTACGAATCATATGGTGATGATGACCGTAAACATTGTGCTCAATAACACCCTTAAACACTACGGCGCTCTTTCGGTGTATGGGCCCGACATTCCTTTGGCGGTTGCGGCGGTTATTGCAAAACTGAACACCATCCTTACCTCCTTTGCGGTTGGATTGGGGCAGGGCTGCCAGCCTATTCTTGGTTTTAACACCGGGGCAAAGAATTACGCCCGGGTCAAAGAAACCTATAAGAAAGCGGCGACGGTTGCAATTGCTATCAGCATACTCTTCTTCCTGTCGTTTCAAATTTTTCCGCTTCAAATCGTGGGTATTTTCGGCGGCGGTACCGATCAGTACTTTGACTTTGCAAAACGGTATATGCGCATTTATATGTTTATGGTTTTTATGTTTGGTATTCAGCCGCTTACGGTGAATTACTTTACCGCGACCGGAAAGGCAAAACAGGGTATCATCCTTTCGCTGTCAAGGCAGGGCTTCATCCTCATTCCTCTATTAATAATTATGCCGGTGCTCTTCGGCATTGATGGTGTTTTGTACGCAGGGCCCTTTGCGGACGCCTTAGCGGTACTGTTGTCACTAAGTTTGGTGTGGAGCGATTTCAAGAGGCTCGATAAGGCAATAGCAGGGTATCAGAATCTAACAGGAAAATCGAGTAAGAGCTTACCCATTAATTGAGTAGCCGCTGCGATATATGAGTTCAGGGAAACACTATTCCTGCAAGGGCTATTTTAAGTAGATGATCCGAAATTCACTTCTTTTTTCTAAAGATTGTCTTTACAAATATTATCCGGTATCGTATATACTTGTAGCATGTTTATCACCAAAGAAGCGGATTATCCGGGAGCTTGCCTGTGGCGGGAGGAAGACGGTTCAGGATATTTGTGAGGGGAAACCGGAAATGTTTTAAGATAATCCGGATTTACCAATTTTTTTGAGGAGAGTGTGCCATGAATGAAAGTTGCTACGGATGTTCGACCTGTGCCAGCGCGGACAAGCCCCTGGAAGGGTTTATCGCCAAGCTGCCGATGGAGACTTCCCACCACCGGGTGGAAAGTCAGGAAACAAAATGCGGGTTTGGGTTGCAGGGGGTGTGCTGCCGGCTCTGTGCCAACGGGCCTTGCCGGATAACGCCGGAATCCCCACGGGGCATTTGCGGGGCCACTGCGGATGTTATGGTTACCCGGAACTTTCTGCGGGCGGTGGCATCCGGGGCCGGCTGCTATCTGCATGTGGTGGAAAATACCGCCCTCAATTTGAAAAACACCGCTCTGGGGAAGGGCACGCTGAAGGGTTTGGACACCCTGGAACGGCTCTGCAAAACCTTCGGGGTCAGCGGCAAGGATAATCACGAGAAGGCCCTCAATGTGGCCGACGCGGTTTTGGCGGATCTCTACAAGCCGGAATACGTCAGGATGGATCTGGTAGAAAAAATGGCCTACCCGCCACGGTTCAAGGTCTGGAAAGAACTGGGCATACTCCCCGGCGGCGCAAAGTCCGAGGTCTTCCATGGGGTGGTAAAATGTTCCACCAACCTGAACTCCGACCCGGTAAATATGCTGCTCGACTGCCTGCGCTTGGGTATTGCCACGGGAATCTACGGGCTCACCCTTACTAATTTATTGAACGATGTGCTGCTCGGCGAACCGGAGATCCGCACGGCCCCGGTGGGTTTACGGGTTATCGATCCGGATTACATCAACATTATGATTACCGGCCACCAGCACACCATGTTTGTGCATCTACAGGACCGGCTCATCGCCCCAGACGTGGTTGCCAAGGCAAAGGCCGTGGGGGCTAAGGGGTTCAAACTGGTGGGCTGCACCTGCGTTGGGCAGGACCTGCAGCTCCGGGGCGCGCACTACACGGAGATTTTCGACGGACACGCGGGGAACAACTACACCTCCGAGGCGATCCTTGCCACCGGCGCTATTGACGCGGTGCTTTCGGAATTCAACTGTACGTTGCCGGGAATTGAAACGGTGTGCGATACCCTGCACATCAAGCAGATCTGTATTGATAGTGTGGCAAAAAAAGCTAACGCGGAACTGAAACAGTTTGTGTTCGCGGACCGGGAGAAACACAGCGAGGAGATCATTGACGCGATTATTGCTTCCTATAAAGAGCGCCGGCCAAAAGTAAAGCTGAACCTGTTCCCGGATCACGGCTACGAGAATACCCTTACCGGGGTGAGTGAAGTATCCCTCAAGAAATTCCTCGGCGGCAGCTGGAAGCCCCTGGTGGATCTGATTGTTTCCGGCGACATTAAAGGTGTGGCCGGTGTGGTGGGCTGTTCCAGCCTGGTTGCGGGGGGGCATGATGTGCTGACCGTTGAATTGGTGAGAAAACTGATCGCCAAAGACATCCTCGTGCTTACCGCGGGCTGTTCCTCCGGGGGCATTGAAAACTGCGGTCTTATGATACCGGAAGCGGCGGATCTTGCGGGGCCGAAACTCAAGGCGGTTTGTAAGAAACTTGGCATCCCGCCGGTGCTGAACTTCGGGCCATGCCTTGCCATAGGCCGGCTGGAGATTGTGGTTACCGAGCTTGCCGAGGCCCTCGGCATTGATATACCCCAGCTTCCCCTGGTACTTTCCGCCGCGCAATGGCTGGAAGAACAGGCTCTGGCGGACGGCTGTTTCGGCCTTGCCCTGGGGCTGCCCCTCCACCTGGGACTGCCTCCCTTTATCACCGGCAGTAAGGTTGCTGTCCAGGTGTTGACAGAGGACATGAAGTCCCTGACCGGCGGCCAGGTAATTATCAACGCGGACGCGAAGGAATCTGCTGATCTGCTTGAGAAGATCATCCTGGAAAAACGCGCGGCTTTGAAGATTTAGGGGGGCTGATCATGAAACGAATTTTTATTGATCAGGAAAAGTGCGACGGCTGCAAGAACTGCACAATCGCCTGTATGCAGGCCCACCGGGAGACGCCGGGGACCACGCGGACTAGTAAGTCCGTTTATGACCTCGACCTTCTTGATCCCAAAAACGAAGCCCGGCACACCATCGTTGCGAATGGCAAAAAAGGCTACTTCCCGATTTTTTGCCGACATTGCTCTGTGCCGGATTGTGTGGGCACCTGTATGTCCGGGGCCTTGTCAAAAGACCCGGAGACCGGGCACGTGCAGTACGAAGAGAAACGCTGCGGCGTCTGTTTTATGTGTGTCATGAGCTGCCCCTATGGGAACATCAAGCCCGACAGGGTCACTCATACGCGTATCCTTAAATGTGATTTCTGCAAGGATGACAAGGATGGGCCGAACTGCGTGCGGGTCTGCCCCAAGAAGGCAATCCATGTTGAGGAGGCATACGTATGAAACATCTGATATTAGGGGCCGGGGCCGCGGGGATTAGCGCCGCCCGCAAAATTTTGAAGGAAAAGCCCGATGATGAAATCATCATCGTTTCTGAGGATACGGAAGTCTACTCCCGGTGTATGCTCCACCGGTTCATTTCCGGTGAACGGGATGCTGCGGGCCTCAACTTTATTAACGATGATCTTCTGGAACGCAGGAATGTTACGTGGATAAAGGGGAAAACCCTTACCCGCCTTGATGCGGACAGTAAAACTGTTTATGCCGGGGATGAAAAAGTTGCCTCCGGGGATACCATCCTTATCGCCACCGGCGCGAATAGTGTGACGCCGCCCATTGGGGACCTCCGGACGGCAAAAAATGCCTTCGGCCTCCGCCACCTTTCCGATGCCCGATCAATAGTGAACTGCGCGAAGAACGCGGAGAAGGTTGCCATCATCGGTGCCGGGCTGGTGGGGCTGGACGCGTGTTATGCCCTACTGGAACTGGGTAAAAACGGACTTACTAGTCCGCAGATTACCGTTATAGAAATGGCCCCCTCGGCGCTTGCCATCAATGTTGACGCCCATGCAGCAGAAGCGTATCAGAAAAAGTTTGAGGAGAAGGGGGTGACATTCCTTCTGGCCCGGAAAGTGGTGGGTACCAAGAGTGATGGTAACGGTAGTATTACTGCGGTTGAGCTTGATGGCGGCGATAGCAGACTTACTAGTCTGAGTGTCCCCTGCGACATGGTGGTCATGGCCGTGGGGGTGCGCCCCGCCATAGCGTTCCTTGAAGGCAGCGGTGTCAAAACTGAGCGGGCGGTGGTGGTGGACGACTACCTTGCTACCAATGTTCCGGGTATCTACGCCGCCGGTGACGCTGCGGGTCTTTCCGGCATCTGGCCCAACGCCCAGAAACAGGGGGAGTTCGCGGCCTACAACATGACGGGGACGAAATGGGCCTACGATGACCGGTTCGCTATCAAAAACACGGTCAACTTCTTCGGCCTCCTGACCTTGTCTGTGGGGGCTATCAAGCCGGAGGAAGGGGATGAGACGCTGGTTAAGGAAGACCGGGGGAATTACCGGAAGCTTATCCTTCGTGACGGGGCCGTAGCGGGAGTCATCCTTCAAGGGGAGATCGGCGGCAGCGGGTTCTGGCAGCATTTGATCAAGAACAAGATTCGGATCGATACGCTGGGGAAATCGCCCTGGAAGGTGAGTTACGCGGATTTCTTTGGGGTGGAGAATAACGGCGAGTATAAGTGGGTTGTGTAATTTGCGGTAGAGAATGTGTGCGGGCAGGGCCGGAAGGTTCCGCCCGTTTTTACGGAATTTGAAAAGCCGCGGACGGAGCCTTATTTTTTCTTAAACACCCGGTACACCAGCAACAGTATCTTATACCAGAAATAGGGGAAGATTCGGAAAAAGTACAGGGGGTGTTGGAAACAGTAACCGAACCATTCAAGCCCCCGGTCAAAGACCACGCGGGAGGGACGCCGTTTTCGTTCCGCAAACACATCAAAGATGTCGCTGCACCAAAGCCGCAGACCGGCGTTGAGATGACCGGCGTTTCTGGCAATCCACCGTTCCTCGCCGTGAACCCCCTTGCCGATAAGCAGCAGTGAGGGAGAGGCTTTGCGGATGGCCTCCAGGATGGTGTTTTCATCCTGGCGCTTGAAGTTGCCCACAAAACGGCCCACTATCTGGAGTTTGGGAAAGGTTTGGCGGAGATTTTTTTCGGTCTTTTTCAGAATCCGGGGTTTTGCCCCCAACAGGTATACCGATAACTCCCGGTTTTCCAGAATGGTCAGCAGCTTAATGATAAAATCAAAAGGCATGTACCGTACCGGAGTTTTGCCGGTTAAGAACCGGGCGCCCCCCGCAACGCTTTTTGAAATAGGGAGGATGAGGGCGGCCTTTTGCACAAAGTCCCGGTATTCGTTGGCCCCACGTGCCCGTAACAGATCCCAGAGGGACAGCAGGACAATATTTTTACCCTTAACAATCCCTTCATTGTCCGCTTTGAGCAGGCCGTATATCGTTTCGGCCAATGTTTCCTCGGGCACAATATCCAGAGGAACCTTGAGGACGCTAATCCGTTCTACCGGCGCTTTTATTTCAGAGTCCACACAGCCCTCTCCAAAAGAATGATCCGAACCGCCGCCGCCGCGTACAGTGCGGCTGTTTCGGTTCTTAAAATGGTTTTTCCGATAACCAGGGGCTTAAACCCCGCCGCTAAAAATTCGGCAACCTCTTCCGGCGAAAATCCCCCCTCGGGGCCTACCGCAAAAGCAACCAGATCGGGATCACTACTAAGATAATCGTGGAATCCGCCCTGTACAAGAGGGGCTTGATGAAGGAGGATCCCCAGTGGCCGGCTGCTTCGTCCCTTCACCGCCTCCCAATACTCCAGCAGAGCCTCCACCGTACAGGGGGCGGCAATTTCCGTGGTAATGGCGGATCCGCTCTGCTGCCGGGCTTCTTTAATGATCCGCCGCCACCGTTCCACCCGGGCCGCGCAGTTGGCGGTTCCACCAGCGGCAGCGGAGCCTTTAGGTATCGAATAATCGGAAACAAAGGGGCGGATTTCGGTAATGCCTCCCTCGGCCGCCTGGCGGACAATGAGATCCAGCTTGGCGCCCTTGGGCAGGGCCTGAAACAGTATTATTGGCGGCAGGGCAGTTTCGCCGTCCGACATTTCGTCGGAAAGTTCCATGGGAAGGCACTCCCCGGTAAGGGCTTTATCAGACAGGGACTGCACCAGCACCCGGACTTCGCGGGAACCTCCGGGTTCCCCGCCATCGGGAAGGCGGGCAGTAAAAACCGCCCCCTCCTTTAAGCGCCGCACCCGAACCAGGTAGTGAAAATCCCTGCCGGTAAGCCGTACCCTCCCCCGGGAATCCGGCGGGGAGGGCAGGATAAATTGTTTCATGATGCCAGGGCGGTATCATCCTCCAGGAGCGCTTCGTTTTGCAGTTCCCGCAGAGTCTTGGTGGCCTGCATAAGTTGGCCGTAATTGCCGACCCGGAGGATATTCACCGCCTCCTGGAGCTGCACGTCATACTCCAGATCGTACACCGGGGCAATGGCGGTACGGTTCTGCTCGTTCCGAATAAGCCGGCGGAGCAGCGAAAGGTCGATCCCGTATGTGCCGTTCAATTCGCGGGCAAAGGCATCAATCTTTTCGGCAGCGGCGCCGGGATTTGCCTCTACAAACGCAGGGATACGGTTATCCGCGATAAGGGTATTCAGTTTTTCCGCTTCCTCGTTGGAAAATTCAGGGAACAGCACCTCCTTGTCCGGTGGGATGCCGATTTTGTCGATGTTTACATCACTGGGAGTATAATACCGGGCCGTAGTAATTCTGAACCCCGCCTTTTCCAGGGGATACACCTGCTGTACCGAACCCTTCCCGTAGGATTTTTCCCCTACCAGGAAAGCCCGGCCCCGGTCTTTCAAGGCCCCCGCCACAATCTCCGATGCCGACGCGGAACCCCGGTTGATCAGCACCACCATAGGAATATTCTGCGGAACCACCGCACCCCGGTGGGCGGTAAACACGGCGTTTTCCGATGCAATCCGGGATTTTGTTGATACCACCACCCCGTCCTCCAGGAAGAGGTTGCAGATGCCCACCGCAGAGTTCAGGAGCCCCCCGTAATTGTTCCGGAGGTCCAGGATGAAACTGGAATAGTTCTTCCCCTTAAATTCCTCCAGGGCTTCCCTGGTTCGATCCACGCTCATGGGGGTGAAGGTAAGGAGCTTGAGATAGCCGATGTCCCCAATCATTTCATGCTTAACCGTGGGAACTTCGATGATAGCCCTGGTGAGGGTTACCGGAAATTCCAGCTTCTCTCCCCGGCGGATCAGGAGCTTCACATCCACCCCCGGCGTTCCCCGGAGACGCTTCAACACCTCGTCCATGGACAAAACATCCGTGGTTTCATCGTTTATGGCAACAATAAGGTCACCGGGGTTGATCCCCGCCCGCCAGCCCGGGGTATCCTCCATAGGGGCCGCCACCTCCACATAGGGGGGCTTGCCGTCGGGCCGGGCCGCAACCGGTTTGGTGATATACAGCCCCACCCCGCCGAAATTCCCCTGGGTGGTATCGTTCAGATCCGTCATTTCCGATTCCGGCAAAAAGGCCGAATAGGGATCCCCCAGGGCCGTAAACATACCGTTCATGGCTCCTTCGTAGAGAATTTTTGGGTCGACCTCTTCCACATACCGCTTTTGGATAAAATCAAAAATATTCTGAATGACAGAAGTATACCGTTTGGATTCCTGTTCATTACCCTGAGCCCCGGCGCGGGGTACGGAAGCAAAGATACAGAGGGCGCTGAGAACCAGCACCGCAGCGAACCAGAACGGCGTAACGCCGGGCGCCGTCTTGGGCGCCGCCGGCCCGGTCTTGGGCCTGTTATATTCATCCATAATAACACATCCTTATTTGTATCCCTACTGTATCTATCGGCATTTCTTCTGTCAATAATGCCCCGCATAAAAGCAGGACAAATGCATAGGAGAAGAATTTACCACAAAGCGAAGGAATAGGGGAACTGGAATAAAACCGCCTCTATGGCTTGCCGGTAAGTTTCGGCTTTTTCCTTCCAGCCATTGGGGTCTACCTTATGGGTCAAGGTTTCGTGGGCTGTGTGGGCTTTGACGGCGAAGGTCAGGGCAGGCTCGCGGAATATGTAAATGTAAAAAGAATATTTTTCCCCAAGTTCTTTATTGAGAAATCGCCTTTCTTAATAACATCAAAACCTATCAACATATCCGATTCCGGTATTTCAGAAACGGCAACACGAATATCCTCTATCCTTATTTTATCTTCTAAAATTATGGTAATAAAAGTAGTAGGAATCCATTCCCCTTTACCCAGCACACCACGGGCAAACGTTTTGCCAGTTTGGGTTAATCCTAATTCACTAAAAATTTTTGGAGTAATTATACTCAACATTGCCCCGGTGTCCCATACACCAAGATACCTTCCCCGGTGAGGCGGATCCGTCAGCGATACAACTTCCACGCTGGATACAATTTCTTCAACATCTCCGGGTAACTCACGACTAATGGGGCTAAACATAAACCCTAGTCATATATCTTTGAATGATTTCTTGGCCTGTTTCGTCAACGTCCGTAATCATAAATGTTCCCGACTTTAACCCCATAGTCTGGACTGCCGCTCTATATGCTTGACCATCGGTGTCATATACACCCTTTATTGAGTCTCCGGCTATAATAATCTTCTTACCGGTATATTTTGCCCTCAATTCTTCCTTGTGAGCTTCATAATAGGCTTGTTCCCTATCTAACATAATATACCCTCCTCTCAATAACCAATTCTGCCTACATTATCCATAATCATTCTAATTAGTAGTGTATTAGCAAGGATTTGTCAAGTACGAATATCTAACCCCCATCGACAAGCATTTTCGCCAGATTAGATACCTTAGCTCCACCGTGCTAAAACGCTCCGCATACAGGGGGAGATAGTCCTTTTTCGCCGTACCTTCGGGGTACACCGGCCCCAGCCAATCGGTATAATAGAAGCCGCAGGTTCCCACTGCAATTGTTGCCATATTCTGGTTATACTATACAAGTATGTAGTATGCAAGGGATAACAAGAGGTGCCAGGCACCTTTTTGGCCAGCAATTCTAAATTTGCCTGATTTATGATAAAATCGGGGGTATGGGTGGGGAAACATTTGAGCGGCTAATGAGGAATCTAGACAAAGCGGCGGAGAAGATACCCGACAACCGGCATGGGCCGAA
>BNUR01000101.1 GCA_025997495.1 Spirochaetia bacterium
TGGCGCTGAGCAAGTCACCCATAATCAACGAAAACTGGTCCCGGCTTATATCACTGGGGTAGGTGTTTCTCATATCTACATTATAACGGTTGATAGGGGACTTGCAAAGATATTAGACAGGCTCTTAAAATCAACCTGTCCGCCACCGATGTGCTTCCGATAGATTCCTGGCCGGCCTTTCTCCTTTACAACCCCCATAACGATGAACGGGCGGTGACCTATGTTCCATCCGGCAGTGGTATAGATCTTTTTGATACCGTTACCAATACAACGATAGTCAAAAATGTTTTCGGAAACACAACGCTTACCATATCTCCTGGTGGCGCACTGGTAGTGGTGGAGATTCCTTCGGGGTTAGATCTTGAACACCAGGGCCGATCTATTTTTGCCGGAGGCCGTTATGTGTCAAGTGATCAAGTTACTGTCAGCCTGGGAGAAATTAAGACCAAGGACGCTATTTCCGGCCCCTGCGAATTCCGCGTGGCAATGAAAACCAACGTATTGGCGAATGGTACCATTCCCGATGTAATTGACAATTGCGTCCTGACAATCGGGGATAAGGAATTACGATTTATTGATACTATCACCTTCAATACCAACGATTTTGGTTCAGGGGCAAAACAAATCCGGCTGATTATGAAGACAAAAAACGGCTTCGTTGACTATGCGGAAACCAGGTTGAAGTTTCAGTAAGCAGCAGGCTGCCTAAAAATAGCGCTGATTTGGAAGGCCGGGGGCTGCGGGGAATAGTGGTGACAGTCACCATTAATTTTAGCCCAAATTGCACATAATATACAGTTTATGCGCAGACCCTTCGGACCGCTGGTCCGCGGTCTGACGCCGCAGTAGCGGCTTGGCGTAAACTTTTCACGATAAGAAACTCCATCAATATTTCAGAACGCTTCAAACAAGAATTACTCACTTTCTTGGAATAAAAGGTGACTTGGCACTGCGGATCCATTGATCATATTGAATAATACCACTACTCTCTTAAAAGTTTATGAAGAAAGAAAGGTTAAACTGTCGAATAACGACAGGAAGAAGGGATGGTGAATAAGTTAACCCGCAGCATTATGGAGCATAATCTTCCTCCAATTTTTACCACGGAAAATATAAAACCCCTGGAACCGGATGATAATGCCCGGTACGGTCAAATGAAGCGGGCATTGGCGTCCGGCGATATTATCAAACTTAAACGGGGAGTCTATACCCTCAGTGGGATATTTCGTAAAGGGATAGTCAATGAGTACATTTTGGCAAATCAGTTTAATACGGATTCCTATATCAGCCTGGAGACCGCCTTTACGAAACATAACAACTTTTATTACAATAACATATACGTTTTAAGTCTATTGCAGGCATCCTAAAGCTGTGAGCGCAAGTTGTGCCTTTTACCGTTTTAGGGATGTCCGCAAACGGCTAGCTGATTCCTCCCCCCTTTACGCTATACTGCAAAAACGCTATAGTGTACCGTAATGATACCACGATACACCGTAAAAACTGACGGATGGGTTGCCGGCAATGAATTCCTTGAAAAAAGTGTAGGGATAAAGTTGGGTGTATCGGCACGTTTTTAAACGGGAACCTAAATAAAATATCATGGCAGATTATTTGATTAATTAAAGTAACAATATCTGCTGTAAAAGGAGTATTTATTATTAGGAAAAATAGTTGCGGTGGAATGATTTTATATGAAAAAATGAACGTGAAAGACATGGTAACCGCTATGATAATCTTTGGTTGCGGCGGGCTTTCTTTATATGATTTATAATCCTTTTATTGACCTTCCCAACATTAACCCCGGATTTTTCTCTATTGACAATCACGGTATTCTATGGTTCAATTTAGGTTATGAAAAAAGCGTGGGGGATCAAACTGTTACTGTTTGTAAGCCTGCTCTCTTTCGCAGAAGATCCGCCGGATACCCTTGATGAAGAAGACTACTACGATTATGGAATGGCCGAAGGTATTATCATCTATGGAGAGTTTCCGCCGGAGTCGGTTGAGGCCGGTATTTTGGCCAGGATAAACGGACTTTCCAAAGACCGGGAACAGTTTATTGAAGAAGATTTGCTCCGGGGCGCCGGATTTCAGCGCAATGCAAACGCAAAGTTTCGCCCAACCACGGGGGAAGAAAAAGCACTGTCGGTCTGGCATGGGGTGTTCAAGATACTTTCTTTGGGGTTAGTCCCAATACCGCAGAAGCCGTTTAAGGAACTGGAATACGCTAAGCTGCCTATGGGCGAATTTTATGGATTTGATGCGGTTATCTACGCAAGCCCCCTTAAAGATGTTCCCGCAGAAGTACGTACCGCCATGGAATTGGAATATATGCTCCAGGTTGAATTTTGTAACGGCGCCGTGATCCGGGATTGGAACCAAAACTATTATACCGAAAAGAATATTACTAAGTTTGAGGAATTGGCTAAATCATTGCCGGAGTCGCCGCCGAGTATTAAACAACTGAAAGACCGGTACCTGGATAAGGATTTGCCCGGAATTAAAGCGGCCCTGGAACATTTCAATAATCCGGGGGAGAATTTTCTGCGGGCAATGGAGAATTTTAGTATATCCCCGCATTTTTAAAGGGTATACGGGGATTTCCCGTTTACGTTTTTTCTATTATTATAGGGAACATGAAAACTGCCCGGCTGGTTTTTCTGATCCTCCTCGCCTGTTCCGCCCTTGCCGCGCCCCAGGCCCAGACCTTTAAGCCCCTTACCAAGCTGCGGGTCATCAAGACCGCCCATTTTGATATCATCTACCCGGCGGAATCGGAACGTACCGCCCGTACCCTGGAGGGCTTTGCGGATGCCCTCTACGATAGGGTTACCACGCTCCTTGACATCCACGAGCCGGACCGGATCCCGGTAACCATTACCCCCCATACTGAGCAGTTTAACGGGCTTAACGCCTTCATGCCCTATCAGCATATCATCCTCTATGATACCCCCATGAGCGTCGAATGGACCAGTTATGCCGATTCACTGGAAGGCCTGTTCCTCCACGAACTGACCCATTCAATTTCCACGAGCAGCCGGGACAAATCCTGGCAGCGGCTCCACCGGATTTTCGGCGGCTGGGTGATGCCGACCTTACTCACCGCCCCCATGTTCATGATCGAAGGGACAGCGGTCAGTTTTGAAAGTCTTGAAGGTATGGGCCGGAGCAATGATCCCCTGATTAAAGAAAGCCTGGTTCAGGCAATTCATGAGGACGCCTTCCTTAGCCCCCTGCAGGCTTCCGGAATTTATGATCTCCCGCCTGCCGGAAACGCCGCCTATTATTACGGCGGCCTCTTCAACACCTGGCTGCAAAAAACCTACGGCATGGAAAAGTATGTCAAACTGTGGGCGGCCATAGGCCGGGACTATCGCCTTTCCTTCTGGTTTTATAAGACCGGGTATTATCACATTTTTGAAAAAACCTACGGCCGCCCCTTGTTGGAGGCCTGGGACGAATTTAAAGCGTCCCTGCGGCTTGAGGACATCGAAGAAAACTCCGGGGGCGTCATTTTTAACGGGCCCTTTTATAATAAGAAGGCTTTGATTTACGGCCTTGCCTCCGGGGGCGGGAAGGTGTTTGCCCTGGATCTGGTTTCCAACCGGCTGATTTCCTACGATCCCGGTTCGGGGAAGCTTAAATCCCATTTTTTCGTAGCCTATCCCTATGACCTCGCGGTATCCGCGGATGGCGGCAGGGCGCTGGTGTCTGCCTATCGATACAACGGCGATTTGGCACAGGCAATCGTGACCGAATATGATATCCGCCGGGGTGTGAAAACCGGCCGTCCTTGGGAGGGGCTCTACGATGCCGAATATTTCCGGGACGGGGTGGTAGGCCTCAGTTCGACCCGGCACATTAATAACATCGTGTACCGTACCGGCAAAAAAACAGAGGAAGTGCTGCTCCGGGGCAGCGCTGAATTGCTCTATTCAAACCCCGCTGCGGTGGACGATACCTGGATTGTGTTTACGGCGGTTAAACAGGGCCGCCGGGAACTCTGCCTTTTCAATTACGAAACCCGTGATGTCTATACCCTTGCTTCGGACTTGGAGGATGATGAGGAACGATGGCGGTATATCCGGGGGCTTACGGTGTCAAACGGGCGCATTCTTTTTTCCTACGATCATGATGACGGGATGTATAAACTGGCGGTGGCAGATTTGAGCGGCCTCGACCAGGATTCCCTGTCCGTAGTTTTTTCGGAGCGTGATTTTTCCGGCGGGGTCTTCCTGCCGGTGATGGCCGGGGACGAAATCTATTACCGGGGGGCCTTTACCACCTGGGACGCCCTGATGCGGTTCCCCGAGGCCGCTTCCGCCCTTTCCGGCATCCGTTCTGCCCTCCATCGGAAGTCCTGGGATGAGGCGGACCTTGCTGTAGTGTTCCCGGCGGCAGAACCGGAACCGCCGACGTTTTCAATACCCGCAGAAAGCAGCCCGTACAGGGACTTGTCCTATATAAACCCCCTCCGGTATTGGTATCCCTGGCCCCTCATCGAGGCGAAGACGACCGATGATGGGAGCTTTCAATTTACCAAGGCGGGGGTGGGCATCCATTCCATCATGGCCGATCCAACTGAGCGGAATCAAATAACCCTGGACGCCTCCTTTGACGCGCTGAACCTGATGGGTGTTTTTGACATCCGGTGGCAGAATACCTATTTTGGTTTCCCCCTCGCCCTGTCTTTCACCGATGATCTCGACACAAGTCGGTCCCTATGGAGACGGAACACCGCCGCTTCCCTTTCCGCAACCCTGAGCCACAGCCTCGGTGTTACCGGAACCCAGGGTTTCCTGCTGCCCGGTTTTGAGGCGCGATTCGCGGTCTATGATCCCCAGGATAATGCCTACCCCTACACCTGGCCCTATGAGAAACCCCTGTATGTCTTTTCCCTTGGAGCGGGGATATCGAATTTAGCCCGGTATAGTTGGGAACTATTCGGCGGCGGTATTTCCTTCGCTGCCTATGGCATGTATGCGCTGCAGGATGCCGCCGTACAATATCATCCCCGGGTTGAGGGGGTTCTGCAAACCGCCTTTGAGTCGATCATGCCCCTGTCTTTTCCCTTGCCCCTGCGCTTCCGTTTTTTCGGCGCATGGGATAAAAACCTGATGACCCTGTCGGGGGATTCCTCCGTCTTCACCTCCACTGCCCTTACCGATCTCGCCCCTGCCGAATACGACAGTGCCGATAATGTTGGCATGGAATGGCTTGCGGGGGGCGAAGCGGAGATAAAACTCTTCTCCCTGGAGATTCAAAAGAGCCCCTCCAAATGGTTTTTATTCTCCCACCTTTATTTCAATCGGTTCTTCGGTACCCTGGCCTACCGGGGCGCCTTCTATGATGATGGCGGGGTGGTCTCCGCGGCGGGAAATTCTTTGTGGGATACCTACCGACTTACCCAATCCCTCCTCCTTAGGCTGGGTCTCACCGTTTCTTCCGCCACGATTCCCCTGCTCCCGGTGACTTTTTCCTTTAATGTCCAGGGAGGTTGGAAAATTTCCAATCTGAATGACGGCAATTCAAATAATGATTTTTGGGTCAGCCTGACCCTGGGAACCATACCGCTCCAGACCTGGGAATTTGCGAAGGGCCGTAGGGAGTTTCGATAATTGCAGGGGCCCTGCGTGGTTAGATTTAACGTGAGGCTATGCGGCCCCTTGCCAATGGCTTGCCGATGTAGTACACTAAATTATGGATGCCGAAGATAAAGCGGTTTTGCGGCGGGTTGCGGAAAGCAACGAAGCGATACTGGCGGCGATAACGAAGCCGGACAAGTCGGCAAAAAGGATAGTCGAGATTATAACGCTAGGGGCCACTATAAGCGGCTTGTTAAGCGCTATAGACCTCATAAAAAACTGGTTGGGGGGATAAAATGGTAATGCAGATTTTTCTGACCATCGTGTTGTTTGGGATAGCGATAGCGGGCTTCATTGCCCTCCGCAGGATGTCCAGAGATACTTAGATAAAATACAGTCTCTTGCGACCGCCCCTTTTTTTGTATATAGTCTTCTTACATGTCAGAAACCGCATACATCCGTAACTTTTGTATCATCGCCCACATTGACCACGGCAAGTCCACCCTGGCGGATCGGCTTATCCAAAAGGCCCACCTGGTGGAAGACCGGAACTTTCAGGATCAGATCCTGGACAATATGGACATCGAGCGTGAACGGGGGATCACCATAAAAAGCCAGGCCGTCACCATCCCCTACACCGCGAAGGATGGTCACGACTACGAACTCAACCTGGTGGACACCCCCGGCCATGTGGATTTTACCTACGAGGTTTCCCGGGCGATCAACTCCTGCGAGGGCGCCCTGCTCCTAGTGGACGCCACCCAGGGGGTACAGGCCCAGACCCTGTCCAACATGTATCTGGCCCTGGAGCATGAGTTAGAAATAGTTCCGGTGATCAACAAGATCGATATGATCGCCGCGGATATTCCCATGGCAAAACAGCAGATAGAGCACGATCTGGGCCTCAGCGCCGAAGGCGCCCTCCTGGTTTCCGCCCGTATGGGCACCGGGGTGGACGAACTTTTCGAAGCCATCGTGGAGCGCATCCCCGCCCCAAAAGGTGATTCCGCCGGCCCCCTCCGCGCCCTGATCTTCGACTGCCACTACGACCCATACCGCGGTGTGGTGGTTCACCTGCGCCTCTTTGACGGAACCCTCAAGCGGGGTATGAAGATCCGGTTCATGCACAACAGCTCCGAATATGAGGTGGAAAACCTGGGGGTCTTCAAGCTGGCCCTGGTGGAGCAGGAGGAACTCAGCGCCGGGGCGGTGGGCTACATCATTGCCGGGATAAAAACCGTGAGCGATGTCCGGGTGGGGGACACCGTAACCGGCGCCGACAACCCCTGTCCCGGCCCCCTGCCGGGTTTCCGGGAAGTAAAGCCCGTGGTCTTTTCTTCTATATACCCGGTGGACTCCAACGACTACGAGGAACTCAAGACCAGCCTGGAAAAACTCAAACTAAACGATGCCTCCCTGATCTACGAAAAGGATTCCTCCGCCGCCCTGGGTTTCGGTTTCCGTTGCGGCTTCCTGGGGTTGCTTCACCTGGAGGTGATCCAGGAACGGCTGGAACGGGAATTCGACCAGTCGGTGATCTTCACCGCCCCCAGTGTCAAATACCGGGTTCGTCTCCGGGGCAGCGCAAGCCATCCCACCGAGGAACTCCTGGTGGACAACCCCACCGAATATCCCGACGAGGGCCGCATCGAGGGCACCTGCGAACCCTACATCCGGGCGGCAATCATCACCCCCACCACCTATCTGGGGAACATCATGACCCTCTGCATGGAAAAGCGGGGAGTCCAGACCAACATGACCTACCTGGACGAAAAGCGGGTGGAGATGGTCTACGACATGCCCCTTTCGGAGGTCCTCTTCGACTTCTACGACCGCCTCAAGAGCATCAGCCGGGGCTACGCCTCCTTTGACTACGACATTACCGAATACAAGAGCACGGAACTGGTAAAGCTGGACATCCTTCTCAACGGCAAGATGGTGGACGCCCTTTCCCAACTGGTCTTTAAGGGCAGTGCCTACGACCGGGCCCGGGTGGTCTGCGAGCGCCTCCGGGACGAAATATCCCGGCAGCAGTTCAAGATAGCTATCCAGGGCTCCATCGGCAGCCAGATCATCGCCCGGGAAACCGTGAATGCGTTACGGAAAGATGTGCTGGCCAAGTGCTACGGCGGGGACATCACCCGGAAACGGAAACTGCTGGAGAAGCAGAAGGAAGGGAAGAAGCGCATGAAGATGGTGGGGGATGTTGAATTGCCCCAGAGCGCGTTTTTGGCGGTGCTGAAGGCGAAAGAACAGTAGGCTCCCGACGTAGGTTGCCCTTTTTGCTTGATTTTGATACCATATTACACAATGGGAGGTTTGTAATGATCGATGAAAATGCCGAAGGTGCGACCAGGAGATTTGAGGAAAAATTTCGTGCAGGGGGCTTTACAATAGCCCTATCCCCTAATACCGAGGCTGATTATACCGCTACTAAACAAGATCGTGATACCAAGGCCGTACAGGATTTCATTGGGACGGATCTTTTTAATGAAATTATGGGAAAAAAATAATCTATGGAGGCGGCAGGTGGTGATTGGGACATGCATTATCAATTCTTGTTGAATTATTTTCCCGCCGATACTATTTTTTTACGATTTAAGATGCTTTGGACTGAGATTGTTAAGATTGTAAAGGCTCATCATCTCGAAAAAGCGGTCATAATTGATGAAGAAAGCCTCCAGATGATGATTCTCGATTATTTTACGGATATTGCGAGGATTCGGCATTTCCAACAGATAGAACGTGCAAATGTCTGTAAAATCTATGGATACGAGTTATATTGGTTTGTACGCAGGCACCCATATGCATGAGGCCAGCCGCGCCCCTCCCCCGTCCGCTTCGTCTGCCTTCACTGTACCACCATCACTTCCCCGATTCCAGGAAGCATAGGCTCACACAAGTATTGGAGGTCTTTACAATGCCGCGAAGCGGCTTCCGTGGAAAGGATGGAGCCCCCACACTGCCTTATGTATGGTATATTCTTCTATTCCGAGTCGTAGGTAATCAAGGTTCGTATAGGGGTCGGCGCCAGGGCTTTTTCATAGTTAAGGAAGGGGAGGCCTACCACGCCGAAAATCTCCGGTACCACGGCGCCGCAGTCGGCGATCAGGCCCCGGGCGGCGTTGAGGGTTCCTCCGGTGGCGATAAGGTCGTCCATAAGGAGTACCCGCCCGCCTTGGGGTACATCCTCGCAGTGAATCTCGATTTCCGCTTCCGCGTATTCCAGGCTGTATTTTTTGGATAGTATTTTCCCCGGCAGTTTGCCCTTTTTCCGGATCAGAATGAGGGGAATCCCCATGCGGAAGGCAAAGGGGGCGGCAAACACAAAGCCCCGGGCCTCAATAGCCGCAATAGCGTCGATATTCTTCCCCCGGTATATTTCCGCCATGGTCTCTATGCAATAGTTGAAGGCCTTTGGCTCCGTGAGAATACTGGTTATATCGTAGAACAGCACCCCTTTTTTGGGAAAATCCGGAACCCGCCTGATATAATCGTCGAGATTTAATGATTCTTTCATAGCGCCAACCTCACTTTTGCTTAAGTATCCCCGCCACCCACTGTTTCAGGTCTGGCGATGCAGACATACGGCCCAACAGCGGCTCAGGGCTCATGGCCAATTCCGAGGGGCCTGTTAAATTAGCCAGATACCGTAAGGCCTCCGCCGAGTCCGGTGAAAAGACCCCGCAGGGACGCCCTACCAGGTTGATATGTTGCAGCAGTTCTTCCAGGTAGGCAAATTCCGGGGGATGAGGCTGCTCACAGCCGAAAAAACAGTAGTCCGCCGGTAAAATATCCCTGCCGGTAAAATTTGAGGCGGTCAAAACCCGTACCGTGACCCCCCGCATCTCAGCCGCAAGCCGGGCGGCCAAATCTTGGGTCGAGACTGCATTATCGGTCAGGATGAACGCGTTTTTTTGTATTTCCACGGAAAGTAGTGTACCCTGGGACGGGGGATCTGTCAATTACGCGTTACGGGAATATATACTGGAGGAATTCCAAATTCGAAAAAACCACAAGCAACCTACTGGTAGCAACAAATCATGGTTCTCTCTATCGGTCATCCCTTCTCATCCCCCCATCGTTCTAAAAATTCATCCGGTGTTATCGCTGGAACAGGAGAAGACTTAAAGTCTTTTACATTCCGCGTAATAATGTAGTCAACGCCCACCCTGTCTGAACATGACGATTGCACGGCATCCTCAAAATCGTTCATTTTGCCTGAAAAACCATACATCAGATTATCTTGCGTAACAACAGCAACAGTGAGTATGCTAATCAGTTTCTGTAATGCATTGCTTACTTTGTTTTGCTCATTATATTTACGCAAGATATACATTACATCGGTAATTGAAATAGTAGATACATACCCTGTATTAGTTAATTCCAACTTTAAATGATGCTTCATAGCCATGTCGTTTTGAGACAAGGTCAACTATGATGTTGGTATCAAAAAAAGTTTCATTGCCGAGCCAGCCTTTCAACCTTTATCGCATCCTCATCAACATTCACAGGGACTAATCCAATAAGACTTTCCAGAATTTCCCGTTTTTCCTGTATATGTTTTTGTTTTTCCGCCAGGGGAATATCAGTATCCGCCTGTGTATGAGCCGGCTCTAAGAAAGTAATGATTACTTCCTGCCGCCCGGTAATAGATACAGGTTGATAATGAGCTATTCTTAAGAGCCTCTTTATCGGTCTTTTTTCGTATGTTTCCTGTCTTTTTCGTGGTTGATCTTCTTATTTTGGAACTGGCTCCTTTGAGCCTATTTTTTGGCGCTTTGCATTCGTTTCAGTGCCTTTCCCTCAGTATTATACTGCTTTAGGGATGGAAATATCATATATCAGCCAAAATGCGAACCTTTAAAAAGTTTTGAATATTTTCAGATAGTAAAGAATTGATGCGAGGTAGATACTCGGTATCAGTTTTAGAAATACATGCGTCAATAGTGCGCTTAAAATCTTCAAAAGAGCCATGATACGCTGCAT
>BNUR01000102.1 GCA_025997495.1 Spirochaetia bacterium
GCTTCGGGGTTGATCTATCTGTATCTTTTCTCACTATTTTTACTCTCTCCAAAAAGAATCCCGCAATATGTAAAAAAATCCAGGCAAATATTTTTTTTAAATATTACGTTTTCAAAAGTCCGCCTTTGGCGGGAATGTTGTGTAGAACAGCGCTCCTATGGATGACCAGAGGGGCGCAGGAGGTTTGTTTATGAAGTGTAGGAGGCTTCTTATGTGGAAGAAAGTTTTGTTGGTGGGTGCCGTTGTGTTGGCGGCGGTCATGTTCGCGGGCTGCCCCACGACGACCGAGGAAAAACCCCGGTTGGAAAAGGTTGAGCTGAGTGTGACCGCGCCAGGCGTGTACCGTGATGGTACTGTCATCGAATTTACCGTTGAGCCCCTGGACGCGATCATCTATTACACGCTTGACGGCACAACGCCCACGGAAGCGAGCCCTGAATACTCGATGTCAGCCAAGCCCAGGATGAACTTCGGAAGCGGAAATACGGTCACCGTCAAGGCAATGGCTGTGCTGGAAGGCTACGAGGCTGCCCCTGTCGTCGAGGCTGAATATACCAAATGGGGTCTGACTTACACCGGTAAGATGCAGATAATTGCCGCCGATATAGCGGCATCCGCCCTCGGAGGGGACGTATTAAACCCGGTACCGGTCCAAATACCCGCAGACTTTACGCTTGATGATGTGAAGCTGACGTACAAAAACCCCGGCAGCCCCAACCAAACGATAACAGACTGGCTTGGGCAGATATACGAAGCTTTCGGCGGCAAATTTGTCAGCCTGGACTTGTCCCTGACAAACTGGCAAGTACCGGACAAAGATAGTAACCAGGTAAAGGGTATCCCCGGCATAAGCCACGCGGAAGGTGTGGACTACCGCCCCAATAAGGATAAGCTGGCCAATATTAAGTTCCCCACCGACATTGAGTTCATCAGCGAACGCGCCTTTATGAACAGTGAGAATCTCCAAAAAATCGATCTTAACGGCCTTGACAGGCTGAAAGTTATCGGCCCATACGCATTCTACTCCTGCGTGAATGTGAAAAACATCGACTTTACCGGCTGTACGGCCCTTGAGCTGATTCAGGACCGGGCCTTTACGTTACCGCGCGAGGTGGAATATCTCGATTTCTCACCCTGTACTTCCCTTGAAAGTATTGGGCAGTATGTCTTCGCCGAGCCGCGGAAGGCAAAATATATTGAATTCCCCGCGAGCCTGAAGAATCTTGGGGACTACCAGTTCCGTGACTGTTACAGCCTTGAGTACGTCCGTTTCCGCAGTCCGGTTGCGCCTTATTTCGGATGGTGCCAATTCAACTACCATGACTGGAGGCATACCTGGGGCGATACCGGAAATCCGATATCGGACCAGTACAACGGCCTGACCTCTATCCACCGCGCCGAAGGGGTGGACGGCGAGTACTCCGAGCGCACGGACCACATGTTCCCCATCTATCACCCGAATAATCTTACCTATACCCGCGGTCATGGTTACTATGCCGCAGATGATGACGGCTACTACTTCATCGGGCAGAACGTTCCGGAAAATACCGTAGGGACCAAGGGCGTGTACCCCAGCGACACTGAAGAATTCCGCGGCCTTTCGTCTATCACCATCAATGCTACCGGCTTGGCCCCGGCCAACAACGGCAAAACTGTCTCTACTAATGTAGGTGTCCCAAACCAGACTATTACCGGCGGGGCCGTCAGCTTTACCATTGGCACCCCGACTGTGGGCCTTCAAGCCCTGAACCCGGAAACCGGCCAGATAATCACCGGCAAGTACGATGAAGGGACTAATCTGGCGAAACCGACCGACGACTGGGGGCCCGGCGGTGTGTTTGGTTCCAACAGCGGGAAGCTGGGCAAGCCCTGGATATCGGATACCACAACCCAATTCGCCGTTTTGGAGTTGACGGTTGACGGCGGCCAAAAACTGGAGCAATCCGCGGAAGGCGCGTACAAAGACGGCGGCGGCGAGCGCACTGTCTATTATGTGTATGTTGACAAGGATGTCGTCATAACACGGGTGATGAGGGACAAATTGCAAACGGTCAGCCTCCAACTCCTGCGAGGCTGGAACATGGTAGAGAAATGCATCTTCGAGAGCGGAAGTATGGCGCTCTGGATTTCCGGCGGCATAGTTGAAGTGGACTCCGCTGTTCTCGTGGATGCTGAGGACACCACATCCCGGCCAATCCCGTGGATTGTCAGGTAGCAAAATTATGGGGGTAATTGTGATTAGGAAAAGAACAATTTTCTGCGCGGTGATCATTGCGGTGCTGGCCCTGGCATCCTGTCCGGGCGGCGATGGCGATGTGGATACCCCGCAGGGCGCGGCGCCGGATATAACTAAAAAAGCCTTGAACGGCCAGGCGGTTATTAATACCCTCTGGTGTGAGGGCGCGTGGCAGGACCCCCGTTCCTTTATGGGTTACCGGCTCAAGGAGAGCGGTACCCCCTTCTTTGACCGCTACGTCATGCTCTACGGCGGCCGCATTGAGTACCGCGACTGCCCCACGAACCCCCGGGAGGGCGACGAACATTGCCAAAAGGTCGGCCTGCACTTGCATCACCCGTCCCGGCAGTACCGGATACTTGAGGAAGCGGCCACCTACATAAAGCCCATACAGGATGTGGGGCAGAAATTCTTGATGGCCCTGGTACCGGACGGAGAGGGAGTGGCCCACGGCACCCTGTACAGTTGGCCCATGCAGGATGTGTACGACTGGGAGACGGAAACCGGCCAGCCCTATCCTTTTGGACCGGCGGCGACCCAGAAGTTTATCGATGACATAAAAGAGGCCGTGGCCAAATACCACATCGACGGTATTGGCTTTGACGATGAATACGGCAACAACGGTCCGCAAAACCTGTACGTCTACCCTAACGATCAGAACCGTTACTCCAACGCCTCCGCCCGGAACGCGGCATGGGAGCGCGGCGGAAAGAATATGTTCCGTCTTTGCTACGATCTGAAAAAACAATTGGGGAAAGACTTTATTCTGGAGTGCTACGAAATACGGTACGGGACTTACATGCCCGAGCGGATGAGACTGGCCGAACTGGATCCGGCGGTAATCCCCGACTCAGCCGAAGACAAGTGGGTCTATCTCAGGGATGTATTGGACCTTTCCTACCAACCAATGTACGGGAACTGGAGTACCGATTCCGGTTCATACCACATGCCCAGAAGACAGTTTGCGCCAATCTCGGTGGACATGGGCAGCAGCAGCGCGACAACCCCCCTGCCGCCGCCTACCGCGAATGGTATAGACGTGCAGGTGCAGGATCTCTTTGACGGAAAATATGGTGGGATTATGTACTTTTCCATGTCAAGCCGCGCGGGGTACAAGAACTCCCATGAGAGAGGCGGACAGTTTGAGGACTATTTCGGCGGCGGCTGGGAGCCGGAACGGTACCTGAGCCGGATATCACGGGTGCTGTATGGCGAAGAGGTAGAGTACATTGGCGATGACTACCAGTTGCCCTGGAACTGATGTTCTAATGTTTGGTCACAACCCCGGCGTTGCCGGGGAGAAAAATAGTAATTGAGGAGAATGAGATGAAGAAGAGAAATTTTTGGCTGACCGGAATTGCGGTAGCCGCAATTGTCAGCATGGCGTTACTGCTTGGTTGTCCCACAAGCACGGACGATGATCCCCCCGCAGCACCGTCACCGGGCTTTTATGTTGGCAGTGTCCTCACCGATGTGTCGGACCAGACAGGCGCCAATTTAATTGAGAATTCCCTTGCGTGGCTCAAGACCAAGGCAGAGGCCAACGGCGAGTACAAGATTGTGCTGGGTGCGGACCTCACCGTTACACCGGTTGAGGTTATTGATTCCGCATATCATGTCCCTGACAACCCGAGGGCAAGCAACATCGGGATAATGCTGGAAGTTTCCCGGCTGAACAATGCCAGCGGCGCGACCATTACCTTTACCAGCGTCTCCGCCAGCGACATCAAAAAAATCAAGCTGGGCGGCAAGGGCTACCTGCTCCATGTAGGGTCCAAGCATCCCAGCATGGGTGGAGCCGAGGGTGACGCCGACTATGAGGGGGACACGGAAGTAGGCCCGGACGGAAACTTCAAATCCCCCCACACCATTAAAACCGGGCCTGTTACCGTTGTGCTGGAAAACATAATACTGCAAGGCCTGACTCTGGGTAAAGAAGGCGCGGCGGACGACAATGACAGCCCCCTGGTTAGCATTGGGGGTCTCGGCGCCAAGGTAATCATGAAGAAAGGGGCACGGATAACCGGCAACACCCACTCAGGGCCAGACCTTAATAACTCCTATAATGCCGGGGCGGGCGTGAACATCAGGAGGGGCGTACTCCTTATGGAAGATGGCTCTATTGATACCAACCACAGGGTGGCCCCTAACGATGCCACCAATGCCATGGGCGGCGGGTTGGCTTCTATCCATTATGCAGAATCGCTCTTTGACTTGCGGGGAGGAACCGTCACGCAAAACAGCGTGAAAGCCACCGCAGCTTCCGCGAGGGGCGGCGCTATCTGGGTACATCAGGGCAGCTTCCACATGAGCGGTGGCAGCATAACCAACAACCTCACGCAGGCCGCCACGGGCGCTGTCCGGGGAACTATGGGTACCTGGAGTCCGCCGCATGAGGTGAAAATTACCGGCGGAACCATCAAAAACAACAATGCGGTTTCCACGAGCGGTACCAGCCCCAGGGTCTTTGCCGGTCTGGAAGTCCAGGAAGACCAAAAGCCTATCTTCCTGGACGGCAGCCCGGATCTACAGGACCCGATTGTACTTTATACAGATGGCGAGCTTTTTGGGACCATAAAGCTGGGGCCCAATTTTAACCCCTCCACACCGGTAACGGTTGATTTCTACACATTTTCAGATGTTTCCCAGGCGCAAGGCGGCGGCTGGGCGGGGCTCTCCTTGGTTTCATGGGAGACCTCGTCATCGACAGCGCTCCCTGTGAGCAAATTCAAGCTGGGCAAATGGCGTGACACGGCTCAGGCTGATATTCTCGGCTCCATCGGGACGGACGGCAAATACGTTGCACCATAACGCGCCGCCCAATGTGCAACAACCCCGGCGTTGCCGGGGAGAAAAATTGTAATTGAGGAGAATGAAATGAGAAAGAGAAATTTTTGGCTGACCGGAATAGCGGCAGCCGCAATTGTCAGCATGGCGTTACTGCTTGGCTGTCCCACCACAGACTCGGAGGATGATCCCCCCGCAGCACCGTCACCGGGCTTTTATGTTGATGATGTCCTTACCGAGGTGTCGGCCCAGACAGGCGGCAATTTACTTGAAAGGTCCCTTACATGGCTCAAGACCAATGCGGTGGACAGCGGCGAGTACAAAATTGTTCTAGGCGAAGATATTACCGTTACGCCGATCGAAGTCATTGAGCCCACATACGATCAGAGGTCGAGCAAGATCGGGATAGTCCTGGAATCCCGCACGCTGAATAATGCCGTCGGCGTCACCCTAACATTGACCAGCCCCTCTGCCAGCGCTATCAAAAAGATCAAACTGAGTGACAAGGGTTACCTGCTCCATGTAGGTCAAAGGCATCCCACTGGAACCGGTGATATTGCCGACGTTGAAGCGGCAATTACCGTCGTGCTGGAAAATATTACCCTGGAGGGCCTGTACAACGACAAGAATGGGGATAAAGACAATGACCAAGCCTTGATCTCAGTCGGTGGGCATGATGCCACGGTAATCATGAAGACGGGATCAAAAATAACCAACAACCACAATGCGGCAAACGGACAAAGAAAGGGCGGCGGCCTTCTGATACGGGCAGGCCGATTGGTTATGCAAGATGGCTCTATTGACACTTGCTATGCGGAAAGTACCGATAGAGAAGGACTTGGCGGCGCTGTATGCGTAATAGACTTTGCCCAAGGTGTGTTTACCATGAATGGGGGAACCATAACCGGTAATATAGCCAAAGGCAACGCTGGAGATGGCTCGCGAGGCGGTGCGGTTTTTGTATCCCAAGGGAGTTTTAAAATGACCGGCGGAAGCATCACCAGAAACCATATAGAGGACGTAGCGGCTAATGCCCTTGGCGGCGCGTTTGGTGTATGGCTTAGCCCAACGCGTGTGGAATTGCTTGGGGGAAGTATCAAAAACAATACAGCGAGTACCGCAAACGGCATTGCTTTTCCCGGTTTGCGGCTTCATGGCAATGTGGCAACCATTGGCGGCAAAATTGAGATTGCCGATCCAATCGTGGTCAGCAATGTACCTTTCAAGGTGGCATCGGACTTTGATCCGATTGGCCAGATACAGATTGACTTCAACTCGGCAGCCCCTTCGGACACCTACAGCGGCAAAGTTCTCCTGGAATGGGCGGAGGGCGGGTCCGGCCCCTTGCCGGTGGCAAAATTCAAGCTGGGGAATTACGCAGCAACAGGGGGAACTACCTCTGCACCAGCGGTCCTGACGCCTATTACCGGCGATATTGATCCCACAACCGGCGTGTTTACCCCGACCCCGTAATTCACGGGTAACGCTGATTAGCGTCACGTTAATCAGCGTTACCAACAGGATAAACGCAGAGGAGAAGGAAAGATGCAAAGGACGCAAAGAGATAAAAAAGCAGGGATACAAAAGCGAATGATACCTCTATCCCTCCCTTTTTCTTCTCTATTCTTCACTATTTCTGTGTTTATCCTGCATTACCAAAACTGTTCAGCGAAAAAGAAGATTGGAGGAATGTATGAAAAAGATTATTTTCGCAATGGTGACGGCGGCGCTAGTATTGCTGGGCTGTCCCACGGTAACGGAGGATAACGACAAGAAACCCTCCCTCGAAAAGCCGGAACTGACAAAGTCCGGAATGTATCTGGAAAACACCAAAATAGAAATGTCAACGGAAGACTACTCCCTGATAATCTTCTATACGCTGGACGGTACCGCCCCTGACCCCGACATGGAAAAAGCGGGCAACACGAGCAAAGAATATTCCATCGGCGCCAAGCCGGTGATGCTTTTCGAAAGCGATGACACCGTGATAAAGGTCCGCGCGATAGCGGTGACGGAGGACTATACCCGCTCCAGCGAAATAGTCGAGGCCGAGTACACCCAATTCAAGCTGGATGACAGCATGGTGTCGGCGAAAATGAAGACGCTGATGACGGAGATAGCGGCAATGCCCGGCGGCCTGAGTGCGGCCAGCCCGCTGTATCTCAAATTGGATAGCGGCATAAGTATTGACGATGTGAAGATGCAGTTCCCCAATCCCGAGAACCCCAACTCAAAGATAGAGGACGGATTGGGCGGACTGTTTCTGGCGTTTGGGGAAAAATTTATCGATCTTGACCTCAGTGATACGAACTGGGACAAGATCCCCGCCTGTCACACCAATGCTTTCGAGAAGCGGCTTAACCGTGACAAACTGGTGAAGATAAAATTCCCCGCGAGCCTGACATCAGTGGAGCCCTACGCATTTCGGGCGGTGGGGGGCTTGAAGAAAGCGGACTTCACCGGATGCTCCCTTATGACCATTATTGAAGAGTATTCCTTTTCGGAGTGTATCAATCTGGAATTGCTCATCCTGGATGGCTGTTCTTCGCTGGAGAGCATCGGGCAGTACGCTTTTAACCGCTGCGAAAACCTGCAATATGCGGATTTTTCCCAAACCGCGCTAAAACAGATCCGGAACAACGCGTTCCAGAATAACGCCAGATTAAAGTATATAGAGTTTCCGGAGACCCTGGAAAGTTGTGCGGATTACAGTTTTCAGCGCGCGTACAGCCTGGACTATGTGCGCTACCGTAACGAGAAATTCCGGCCCTACTTCGGCTGGGCCTACCTCTTATACTACATGGATGCCAATGACACGGCTAACTGGGTAAATACCTATACAGGGCTACCGGCGATTTACCGGGTACGGCAGCCGGAGAACACCACGAGAGAGGCGACCGGCAAAAACTTCGTGATATTCCACCCTGATGTGCCCTACTTTACCTCGGGGAGCGACAACCTGTTCTACACCAACAGCGGGGCTTCGTATCACCACGGGCAGCATGTGGCGCTGCCAAAGAAAAGCGATCCCGACTATGCAAGATTTGATAGTCTACGCGGCGATGATCTGTTGCGCGCGCAGGAATTGCACCGCGGCCTAAGCAATCTGACCTTGAATATTGAAGGTCTCAAGGACGCAGCCGGCAATTCCGTGAACGGTACTATTACCGCCAGGGCCGTGACGGTCAGGGGGCGGGTGAATGGCTACCTCCCTGCGGATATTGTGCCTACCTCGCTTTCCGTGACAGGTCCTATTACCGATGGTAATGGCGCTATTTCCATTGGCGAGCCGTCTTCGGGGGACCTCCAGGTTCTGGACAACCTTTCGGGGCAGGCGCTCACCGGCCGCTATGACCGGACGCATCAGGATCCCTTGATCAAATGGAACAAGACCCTTGGTGAAAACACGGTTGCGTATGATCACTGGACCGTCAACGGCAACGAAGGCTACGACGGTGAGCCGCAGCCCTGGCCCCGGGGTGTAAAGTTCGCCATATTGGACCTCGAACTCAAGGATGCCGGGGGCAACGTCATCGGGTATCCGCAGCGATCCGGTATAGGCAAATGGTTTGACCTGGGTAATGACAGAGCGAATACCAAGGTGATAGACCAGCGTACCATCCGCTATGTCTATGTAAGCGATAATGTTTCGGTATACCGCAGAGAGCGCAGGGGACAGGACGGTATATGTAATGTGTTTATCACCCTCAAAAAAGGTTGGAACTTGTGGGAAGTCACCGAGTGGTGGAGAGGGGACTGGCAAAATGGTCAGAACTGGCAAACCGGGCCGGAACCTGTTGTCGATCCGGATAAACAGCACGCCATTATCAACATGATCTCCAGCGGCAAAGTACCGAATCAGGACTGGTCAAAGGACAACGATGACACCGGTTGGAGTCCTGGTCCTACAGGCGCCCCCGGCAACCCGCTGCAGTTTAATGAAATACCCTGGGTGTTGAATACAAGCCCATGGAAATACCCGGATTAAAGGAAAACGTATATGATGATGATTTCACGGCGCCTTAAGTGTTTCTTTCCGGTATTGCTTGGAGCGTTGCTGTCGGTTAATATTTTTGCCCAGGAAAGCAGGGACGGCCGACTGAGCGCGAGTCTGGTGCTGGACGCGGAGGCTTTCAGGCTGACCTCGGAAACCTACGAGCGGGCGGATATTCGCGTTAAAAGCTATCAGGATACCACCCTGGTGCAGCTTCCCCTCAGCAACATCAGCTACTGGAAAGACTCCAAACTTAATGTAGGTTACGATGCGGGCAGGTGGGGCGGCAGAATCTCCATGACCCAGGAGTCTCTTGCCAATAGCGGGTTTGGCGGTTTAGCCGGATGGGTGAATGTCGGGTTTTTACGGATCAGCATCGGCAACGATATTAAATCCACGTATGCGGAATCCCTCGGCGCGGACCCGGAGCTGCGCCTGTACACCGGTAAGAGCGGCGACAGCGTCGCCTGGGACGCATCGAAAAACCCGGATAACATAACCGGCGACGAGGGGGTGTTGCTGGAAGCGTCACTTGCCTCCTTCTCTTTCGCCTTGGCCGCCGGAGGCTACCTAGCGAGTCTTACGCTGGAAGACCCCATAACCAATACCAACATCTTCCCCACTAAGGATGCGTTTGATTTAAGGTACGGGGCGCGGGTCGGCTACAATCTGCCAAAAGCAGGAAAGCTGAACGTTTCCTACATGATCGAAGGGAAAAAAATCGCCACCATGTATGGGCGCAAAACAGACTCCTCCGACATTGTCCCTAAACAGGCGCAGGCTGAATTTTTCGATCATTCCTTTGGTCTGTACGCCAGCCTTAACCCGTCAGAAGATTTTGACCTGACCATCGGGTACAATGGCGCATTGACCTCCTACCTGTCCGAGTTCTACAACCAGTCCCTCCGTACAATGGTAGAGACCGGGTACCCCATCGTGTTCAAGAACGGGCTTAACGTGAACGGACGCTGGAGAAAGTACCCCCTCACATTCCGTACTGATAATTCCCTTACCTACTGGGAAGACAAAAACTACAGTTTGTTTGAGACCGGCAACAGCGCATGGATCGATCTGGGGCTTCTGGACAAGAACACCGCCGATCAATACGCGGGGATAAACCATTTCGTACTGTGGGATGGTTTCGGCGTTTCGTACCGCCTTACGGAGGTTCTCAGCCTGGGCAGCTATCTCAGCAACCTGTTCAGTTTCTACACCGCGAAGGGCGGGATGCCCGGCGGCAGCTCAGGAACCTACACCTTCTTTCGTGATGAGCTGAGCTTTGACATTAGCGCTACTATCAGTCTGAACGCGAACATAGAGGCGTATATCAAGCTGGGGGTGGTCGAAAAAATTACCTTCCGCTCCCGTGATCTGAATGTGCAAACACGGGGTTTCTTTATTCAGAACATCAACAACAACAGCAGTAATCCTGCTCCCACGCCGGTCGAGACCACGGATAGTTCATTCTGGTTCCGAATTCCGATTGGGATAACGGTGAAATTTTAACATGGAGGAGATAAAATGAAA
>BNUR01000103.1 GCA_025997495.1 Spirochaetia bacterium
TCATCCGCGAATAAACGCTAATTAACGCGAATAATACGCTCCGGGTATTTGATTTATTCGCGAACATTCGCGAACATTCGCGGACCCTATTCTTTATTGATATTTTCGTTCCTAAAGGAGTATAATTCCAAATTCAAAAGGATAAAAACCACGAACCTCACGAACCACACGAACAAAATACAAAAACATCTAAATGTTCGTGTTTGCGAACCAAAGGTTCGACGTGAGGTTCGTGGTTAAATTTCTTGTTTTTCTTTCAAAATTGGAATTCCTGCATTCCGGAAAGCCGGCCGGACGCCATGCTCCCACCTCTCCATGGCTAAGGAGCAGGGTCCTTATCACCACCAACAGGATCGTCATAGGGAAGTTCGTGGTTGGTAAACGGTTGAGTGATAGGATAGGCAATGATTCCATTATTGCCAAAACTACCGCCGTACTGCGCCGTTCCTCCGGCTTGGTACAGGGAAGCACCGTTATTGCTGGCAACGTTATCGCCGGTTCCGCCGGTTCCTCCTATGGTTCCGCCGTACATGGTAAATATGCCGCTGCCCATATACACCCCGCCGCCCGAGGTGGCGGCAGTGTTCCCGGTGATAGCGGAACCCCCTGCCATGCTGAAACTGCCGCTGCCCATATACACCCCGCCGCCGTTCATGGCCGTGTTCGCATCGCTCCCAGTCCCACCGATGATCCCGCCGTTCATGGTAAAGACGGCGGCGGTCCCTATCACATACACCCCACCGCCGCCATCGCTGGCGCCGGTACCAGTGGCCTCGTTCCCGGTGATAGAACCGCCCGTCATGGTGAAACTGCCGGAAGACATATACACCCCGCCGCCGGACGTAGCGGCAATGTTCCCGGTGATAGAACCGCCCGTCATGATGAAATTGCTCCCGACAGACCCGCCCATATAGACCCCGCCGCCGCCATCATAGGGACCAGTGCCATTAGCTTCGTTACCGGTGATAGAACCGCCCGTCATGGTAAAGACACTGTGCTCCTCCACATACACCCCGCCGCCGGACACATTGGCAGTGTTTTCGGCAATTTCGGCAGCACCGCTCATGGTGAAGCTGCTGTTGTATAAATACACTCCACCGCCATTGCCATTGCCGTAAGTGTCAGAGGCACCGTTCTCCGAGATGTCCCCTCCGCTCATGGCAAAAGTGGAGCCGTTTACCCTCACTCCGCCGCCATTGGGGGCATGGTTATCGGTGATAGAACCGCCTGTCATGGTGAAACTGCTCCCTTCGGTTACATACACTCCACCACCATAGTGGGTCGTGGCAGAATTCCCGGTGATACGACCGCCTGACATGGCGAAACTGCCCCCACTTTTCACATACACCCCGCCGCCTGCGCTGTTGCCGGTATCAGTGCAATGGTTATCGGAGATCTCTCCACCGCTCATGGTAAAGACGCCGTCATCCACAAGCACCCCGCCGCCGGTAAGTTGATCTTCGTTCACATTACCGGTAATAGCACCACCCGCCATGTTGAAGATGCCGCCGCTTTGCACTTTCACCGCGGTCTTGGTAAACTGTTGCAGTTTTACCCCGTTGCGCATCGTAAGGGTACTGGGTGGCGAAGATGAACTACCTACGACAATCGCAGAAGAAATCGCAGAAGCTTCACCCTTAATGATAAGGGGGTAGGTACCCTCTAATTCCAGCGATCCGCCGTTTGTTACCGAAATATTATGCCAACTGCCAAAGGATATCGTCCGCTCCGAGCCACTGCCCATATCTTCGGCGATCAGTTTGACGTGATTCCTGTTGACAGTTATGCTAGTCTCGACCGTTCCATCAATAGTGATATCCCTAATCAGGAGTATGGGGTCAAGGTTCACGCCGGTCCCGGTGGAATCATTTATCGCAGCCTGGAGGGTGGAATAAAGCTTGCCGCCCTCCGCCGCCCGGTAAGCAACTAAGGGGGGAATGGTCATGGTAAAGTGTATATCCCCTCGTCCGGAAGGCGGAATAGTGTAGTCGGTAGGGTTTGGGTTACCATAGACTTCACTATAGACCCCGGTCTTGCTATTAACGCTGAAGCTGTGCTCCAGTTTGAAAAAGACACGTGTTACACCTTCCGGAATCTTCATTCTCCAGGTACCGCCGTTTACCGTAACCGTAGCCGGGTCGGTGATAATCGGCGTTGTGCAGGTGTAATCGCTATAGGCTTTTACCGTGGTAGTCCCCACCGTAAGGCCGGATCGATCGTCAATATTCACATCCCCGGCCAGCCATTTCATGTTTACAGAACCGCCGCCGCCGCTCTCACCATCGGGGAAGGTAAAGGCCGCCGTGGTCGTCAAGCCCGAATAGATGTGCGCCACCTCGGCCCGTCCCATAGGACTGCCGGATTTTGTAAGCAGGACAGTCACATCATAATAGCCCGGGGGAAGATCGGCCGAACCGGTTACCACCGTACCGGCAGACACCGCACTGCCCGTCGGGTTCAGATCCGCAAAGTTTGGGCTTGTCTCACCGGTCTTGATATAGTACAGCCCTGCCCCATCCGCCGCGTCTAAGGCAGGCAGGGTGATAACCCATTTCAGGGTCCCCGGCGTGCTTGGGTTGCCGTCAATCGGGATAGGGGCAATCTGTATCGGTGGGAGGGTAGTGGTGGTTCCGGCGGTAACCACAACACTGGCGGCGCCAACCGCCGCCTCCCGGTAATTCGGCGAGGTTCCGGTATATGCGGTAACCGTCAAATCCCAGGTTCCGCTTTCCAACTCCACCCCGTAGCCGGTCCCGTTTAAATCGCTTACATCACCGTCCCGGGGAAGTTCCTTCCTTATTGTTTGCCCGTCCTTCGTAAAGTCAAGGGTATATTTGGTAAAGGTTGGGGATGATGGCATCAGGGTCCGCGCCTCCGCGGAACTCAACTGACCGCTATTCAGCCTGACCTGCACCCGCCCCATACCGGGGGTAAGGGGAAAGAGCATGTGGGGGGCCGATTCCACGGGGTTAGGACAAGAAGCCAGGAGGGTAAGGAGCGCACAAGCGGCAAGGAGAACGGCGCGTTCAGGGAGAACGGCGGCGGGTACTGTTCTGTCATCTTTCTGTGCACTCATTTTTAACAAACCCTTATACCTCATCTTTGCTCCGCTACCAGTTATCGGAGATTCCATCACCTGTATAGATCCAGTTAGAGCTAGTACCGTCATACCTGGCATACAATTTATCAGCGGGAACCAAGTCACCATCCTTGTATGTACCGGACTCAATAGCTATTGTCGTGCGGGGGGAGGTAGCCGTATTCCCCGAGAAGCCGCCGCCGGTCTTTTTGAAGGTGGTGTTGTTCGAGCCTTTGAGATACACCCCGCCACCATAGCCGCTGACTGTATTGGCTGTATTATTGTCTATGTCTCCACCGCTCATGGTAAAGCTGCCGCCATCCACATATACCCCGCCGCCACTAGCGGGGCGATTGCTGCTATCTATTCCGTTATTGCTGATGGTCCCATCGCTCATGGTAAATGTACTCCTGTACACATACACTCCGCCGCCTGAGCCGGTGGTGCCATTCCCGGTGATAGTTCCATTTGACAGGATAAACGTACTACTGTCGTCCGCATACACCCCGCCGCCGCCGTAGATGGCCGTGTTCGCATCGCTCCCAGTCCCGCCTATGGTCCCGCCGGTCATGGTAAAGATGGAGCCGGTCCCTTTCACATGCACCCCGCCGCCATAATCGCCGGTGTTCCTTTTGATAAAACCGCTCGTCATGGTAAAGATGGCGTTAGACACACCCACCCCGCCGCCAATACTGTCTTCTATAGTTCCACCTGACAGAGTGAAGGCAGCGGGAGCGATATCCCCGTACACACCCACCCCGCCGCCAACCTTGCCGACACCGGTGGTTTGGTTCCCGGTAATGTAACCGCTTGTCATGGTAAACACGCCATCCTTCACGAACACCCCGCCGCCTATGCCTACACCGGAGCCGGTATCCGCATCGGCTTGGTTCCCGGTGATAGAACCGCCTGTCATGCTGAAGCTGCCCAGCTTCACATATACCCCGCCGCCTAAGCCGATGCCGGAGGTGGAGTTGCCGGCCGTGTTCCCGTTGCCGATCCCCCCTATGATCCCGCCGGACAGGATAAAGCTGCTGTTGGCCCCATCCACATACACGCCGCCGCCGCCATCATCGGGAATGGGGTCACCGTCGGTGTAGCTAACTCCGCTGATCGCAGCCTTATTCCCGGTGATTTTGGTGGTGGTATCAGTACCGCTCATGGTGAAGGTGGCGGCAGCGGGGGTCCCATTCACAAACACCCCGCCCCCTGAACCGGTGACTTCGTTCCCGGTGATGGTTCCGCCGCTCATGGTAAAGCTGCCGTGCTTCACATACACCCCGCCGCCTGAACCGGCGCTGTTCTTGTCGGCCTCGCTTCCTCCTATGGTCCCGCCTTCCATGGTAAAACTGCTGTGTTTGGAGCCGTTGTCCCCATCCACATACACCCCGCCGCCTATGTTGGCGCCGCCGGTGGCTTGGTTAGCGGTGATGGAGCCGCCTTTCATGATGAAGCTGCCCCCAAATATCCGCACCCCGCCGCCGGTCTCGGAAGTATTCCCGGTTATGGAACCTCCTGACATGGTAAACACAGCGTTACCGCCCCATACAAACACCGCGCCGCCAATGTTCGAATTACTCTTGCTATCCTTCAGCGTTACATAATCGCCCATGGTGAGTGTTCCCTCCAGGTTAATGAGCGTTTCGCAAGCCATATTGTTGCCGTCAATGGTAAGTGTATTACCCGATGTACCCGTAAGTTCCAGGGAGCCGCCTGATTCTACTATAATAACGCTGTCGTTGGTAGAGACTGAGTTCCACTGTATGGTCCGGTTGCCTGCGGCTTCCAGTTTGACGTGCTTCGTATTCCCGATGGTTATCGAGGCCGTGACCGGGATGTCATCAAGCAGGGTTATGGTGTCGGGGTTTGCCGCACTGGTCCCGGTGGAGGCGTCTATCGCATCCCGGAGGTTGTCGTAAAAGTACTTCGTGCCCGCTGTCGGCTCCCGGTAGGCAACGATGTTCGGAATGGTTATGGCAAGGTTTACCCCGGTTTCTCCGGAAAGGAGGCCGCTCCATCCGATGGGGTTGTCATTATTTCCGGAATAGACCCAGCTTGGGCCGCCGTTAACAGTAATATTGCGCTCTAACCTGAAATAGAAATTCTGTTCATCAACCGGTACCTTCATGGTATAGTTCCCGCCGTTTGTCGTAACGGTAACCGCAGGCGGGTCGGTGATAATCTGCGTTGTGTAGGTGGAATTGGTATAGACTTTTATCGTGATAGCCCCCGATGTTACGCTGTTAGTACCATCGTTAACCCTCGCAGTCCCGGCCAGGTACTTCATGCTCACAAAGTCGCCGTCGGTAAAGCCAAATGTCCACTTGGTCTCCAGCCCCGGATAGATATGCGCCGCCTCGGACCGTCCCGCATTCATAGTGGTGCCCTTGGCGAGCAGGACGGTCACATCATAATAGCCCGCCGCAAGGCTGACCGAACCGCTTGACAGGGTACCGGCCGCGTAATCTATCAGGTGTATCGAGGGCAGTAATGTGCCGTCTTTTGTTAATATCAGCTTTGCCGTATCCCCCCCGGCCGATGACAGGCTCGGCGGCAGGGTGATGGTCCATTTGAAGGTCCCCTCCGCCTCCGTGGAGTCAATCGGGTAAGGGATAATCGGTATCGGTGAGGGTGTAGTTGCGGCGATACTTCCGGCGGTAACCGTAACACTTGCCGTTCCCTTCGCCGCCTTCCGGTAGACCCCAGCCGTTTCGGTCCAGGCGGTAACATCCAAATTCCAGGTTGCCTCCTCCAGATCCACCTGGTAGCCGCCGGGCCCTTCCAAGCTGCTTATATCACCGCTTTCGGTAAGCGCCACCTCTACCGTATTTTTCTCCGATGCGGTAAAGGCGAGGGTATATTTGGTAAACACCGGGGTTTCCGGCATCAGGGTTCGTACCTGCCCGCGGCCCGTACTAACCAGTACCCGCCCCATCCCGGGTGCAAGGGGAAGGGAGGCCGGTTCCACAAGAAAGGGTACGGATTCCGCCCCGTTAGGGCAGGAACTGAGCAGAGGAAGGACAAGGAGCAAGGCTGCGGCCGCGGGTGTCATCTTCATCGCTATTCCACCTTAAAGGTAACCGACTTTGAATACACCACATTCGCGGCGGTGGTAATCCGTACCATTATTTGATGGGTCGCCAGGGTGAAGGTGTTTGCCGCAATAGGACCATAGCTGTTGCTTATCTGCCCGCTAATCTCATACCCATCCAGATACCACTTGTAGGCAGCGCCGGAGAAATTGGTTGTTGGTACAGACAGGCTCAAAGAACCCATCTCCCAGTCAAGGGTACTACCCGGTGTTCCCAAAAGGGCAGTGCTTTCATCCACCGGCGCACCGCTAAAGCTTACGGAAATAGTCCCCTGGCCTACGGGGGTGGTAACGGTTACCGTCGCGCTTGCGATCTCTCCGCCATCGGCAGTAGTTACCATAATGACTGCGGTTCCTGCGGCTACGGCAGTTACTACGCCATTCGCTACGGTGGCTTTTGTCGTATCACTGCTAGACCAGGTAACGGATTGATTGGTGGCGGTTGTCGGCGCTACGGTAGCGGTCAAGGTTTCGGTTTCCCCAATTTCAAGGGAAAAAGCCGATTGGTCAAGGCTAACCCCGGTTACCGCCACGGTTCCCGGTGCGGGAGAAGTGACCGTTACCGTCGCTCTTGCGAACTTTCCGCCATCGGCAGTAGTTACCTCAATGACCGCGGTTCCTGCGGCTACGGCACTTACTACGCCATTCGCCGCACCAACAGTGGCGATTGCCGGAGCACTGGAGGACCAGGTAACCGCCTTATTGGTTGCGGTTACGGGCGCTACGGTGGCGGTCAGGGTTTCGGTGGCGCCAACCGCAAGGCTTAGGGTCGTCTTATTAAGGGTTACGCCGCTTACCGAAACGGGGGTGGGGGTAACGGTTACCATCGCGTTTGCGATCTTTAGGCCATCGGCAGTAATTACCGTAATGACCGCGGTTCCTGCTGCTATGGCAGTTACTACGCCGCCGGTCACCGTGGCAACGCCGGCATCACTGGTATTCCAGGTCACCGTTTGATTGGTGGCGTCTGTGGGTGCTACGGTAGCGGTCAAGGTTTCGGTTTCCCCAATTTCAAGGGAAAAAGCCGATTGGTCAAGGCTAACCCCGGTTACCGTCACGGTTCCCGGTGCGGGAGAAGTGACCGTTACCGTCGCTCTTGCGAACTTTCCGCCATCGGCAGTAGTTACCTCAATGACCGCAGTTCCTGCGGCTACGGCAGTTACTACGCCGCCGGTCACCGTGGCAACGCCGGCAGCACTGGTATTCCAGGTCACCGTTTGATTGGTGGCGTCTGCGGGCGCTACGGTAGCGGTCAAGGTTTCGGTTCCCCCAATTTCAAGGGAAAAAGCCGATTGGTCAAGGCTAACCCCGGTTACCGCCACGGTTCCCGGTGCGGGAGAAGTGACCGTTACCGTCGCGCTTGCGATCTTTCCGCCATCGGCAGTAGTTACCCCAATGACCGCGGTTCCTGCGGCTACGGCAGTTACTACGCCGCCGGTCACCGTGGCAACGCCGGAATCACTGGTATTCCAATTCACCGTTTTATTGGTGGCGTCCGCGGGCATTACGGTAGCGATCAAGGTTTCGGTTTCCCCAATTTCAAGGGGAAAAGCCGATGGGTCAAGGCTAACCCCGGTTACCGCCACGGTTCCCGGTGCGGGAGAAGTGACCGTTACCGTCGCGCCTGCGATCTTTCCGCCATCGGCAGTAGTTACCATAATGACCGCGGTTCCTGCGGCTACGGCAGTTACTACGCCGCCGGTCACCGTGGCAACGCTGGAATTACTGGTATTCCAGTACACCGTTTGATTGGTGGCGTCTGCGGGCATTACGGCAGCGGTCAAGGTTTCGGTTCTCCCTATTTCAAGGGAAAAAGCCCATTGGTCAAGGCTAACCCCGGTTACCGCCACGGTCCCCGGTGCGGAAGAAGTGACCGTCACCGTATAGTCCTGGGTTGATCCGTCCGCCGCCGTAACCGTGTAGGTAAGCGGACCGGTGAAATCCTGCGCCTTCCCTGAAGGAGGGTTAATTGAGGCCCCGTTAAAGGAAATGGCGGGGATAAGGCTGGTCCGGTCGATCCCATGGGGCACGGTAATAGCCACTGTCTTTGCCCCCTCATCCACTATCCCCGCATACTGTACCGACGGGCCGGATCCGCTGAGGCTGAACGCGATGATCGCCTGGCTGCAATAGATAGGGGGAATGGTAATATCGTCAAAGTTCCGCTTTTTACTGACTATCCCCAGCTTCAGGGTAAGGTTGAAGCTGTCCCCCGTCGCCGCCCCGGCGATATGTATCACCACCTGGTTCTGCGCATTGGGAGCATCCGCCCGGATACGCGCCGGGTCAGGGGCAACCCCGTTATTCAGCAGTGTTACCCGCAGCGCATAGGCCTGTTTATTTTCCAGGGCCACCGTCACGATGGATTCAGGGGCCGCTTCGCTTGCCGGCGGGATAATGACAGGCTCCCCCGCCGGCTCAATGCCCAGGAGGCGAACCGTCCCGGTATGCTCTTCCACATAGGAATCCAGGGACTTGTTGTAGATGTCACAACCGGAAAGGAGGACCGCCGCGAGGATAAGCGCCATGGAGAAAGCGCCGATACTACAACATTTACCCGCTCTATTCATCCCTTTGTCCCTCCGTCCGCGCATTTTAAGTCCATCCGCTATTATCGGCATATACGCCACTATTTCCTATATATATCGCATTTTTTCCGGGAATACAACTGGCGATGCGGTGAAGCAATAACCAGGGGGGCCTGCCTGTCGGAAAGCACGGGCCCCTCACCCCCAATGCCTAAGCAAGCTTCTCTTTGATAGCCTCTTGGAGAACCCTGGATAAACTCAAACCGGACATGGACACCTGGTCATCCATCCATTTAGGAATACTGACGGTTCTTTTTACCGCCCGGATATCTTTAACCTCGGCACGAATAAGATTAACAAACTCTCCATTATCAATTTCAACATCCTTGACAGACGAAGCATTCGGTATTTCCTGTTTTTTATCCGTTAAATACCCGATCCATTGAATTAAGGCTGTTTCAGCCATATACATAGCATTCCCCAACGACTTTCCTTCACTGATACAGCCCGGTAAATCCGGATAAGTTATGGTATAACTTTCATCGTCATTTTTGTGAAAAATTGCAGGGTAAACATATTCCATAATCGGTAACTCCTTACTCAATACCTGCCGCTTTCAGGATAGCCTTCGCGGTATTCTCATTTATTTCACGGTGATTCGGAACCTGCACCGGGCGGTTGCCAGTCTTCTCATAAATTGCATGATCCCCCTTCCTGTCTAACCGATACCCGGCAGCTTCCAGCTTTTTGATGAGATCCCTGCGTTTCACCTATGAAGCTCCTCTATTAATCACCATAATACGTATTTTACGTAATGTCAACACCATCTTTTGCTATTCCCCCCGGATATGTGGTATAGTGGGGTAAGGGAGCATAAAACAATGGATGCAGCAATGAAAGAGCAAGCATATTATACCTATACCGACGTCCTGGGATGGGCCGATGATGTACGGGCGGAGATTATAGACGGGGAGTGCTACCAGATGGCCGACCCGTCTACCACGCATGAGATTATCAAGCGGGAATTGTACTTCCAACTCCTGATCTTCCTTAAGGGGAAGCCCTGCCAGGCCTTCGACGCTCCCTTCGGCGTCAGACCCTACCCCAAAAGGGATAATAGCGATAAAACCCATGTGGAACCGGACATCACCGTTATATGCGACAAATCCAAGATAAGCGAGCGGGGCTGCTATGGCGCGCCGGACCTTATCATCGAGATATTGTCTCCATCTACTGCCCGCACCGATCTGTTGGTCAAGTTTAATCTCTATCAGCGGATAGGGGTACCGGAATACTGGATCGTTGACCCGGAGCGCCGCCTGGTCCATGTCCACCTTCTGCATGAAGGCCGCTATACCACAACCACCTGCGATGAAACCGGTACGGTGGCGGTAGGCGTCCTCCCCGGCTGCAGCATCAACCTGAACGAAGTTTTCCCGGACAGCCCGGCCTCTTAAGACGCGGTATTACCGGGAGCTTGGCGGCACGCCGTATTGTCGGCATAGGCGTGGGGGCCGCTCTTCTGAAAACGGCCGCATGTGCAATAGTGGTGACGGAGCGGGAGCGGCACGGGACATGACAGGCCGAATGCATCCAGTCGTCCCTGCGGACGGATCCCCCCAGCCCGTTTAGTATTGTAGTGGTGACGGAGCGGGAGCGGCACGGGGCATGCCAAGCCGAATGCATCCGGTCGTCCTTGCGGACGGATCCCCCCCAGCCCGTTTAGTATTTTAGTGGTGACGGAGCGGGAGCTGCGCAGGGCCTGACAGGCCGACTGTATCCGGTCGTCCGTGCGGTCGGAGACCCTCTAGACCCCCTGGGTTCTGAGCTCCG
>BNUR01000104.1 GCA_025997495.1 Spirochaetia bacterium
TTTCCAAAAGTTACCTCGCGCAATTGCCGAACCCTGAGCCCCAGCTTTCTTCGCAACCGCTCGTTGATTACCAGGGTTATCGCCCCGGTATCCGCCAGCGCCTCTACCGTTATTTTCCGGATCGCCGCCGCTTTGATAAGCCTTCGCTTAGCCATGAATATATCTCCGGCGTTCTTTAGCGTGATGTCAGTGTATGTTTCTCCCATGGTGTTTACTCCTTTCTATAATACACTACAATTGTCAGAAGAAAACCCTTCCTCCCGGTCCACTATAACCGCCTGCGCCGGATCAGTCCAGTTCACCCGCACCGGCGCACCGGCCTCAAGGGGCGAATCTATCCCGTGCCGGCTTGCCACAAGCGTCTCCCTGACCCCCGTCTCCTTGACGGCTTCTTCCCCACCAGCCAGTACCGCGGTAATCCGCAGCTGCCCCCCGGCAAAACTTTTTTCCGTAATCCTTGCCTCCAAGCCTTCTCCTTCATTCTTTGACCACGGCTCCAGTACCAGGTACTCCGAACGTACCGCCACCGTCAGCTTCTCCCCCGGTTCAATCGGCTTCCCCCGGTTTTGCACCCGGACGCGCCCCGCAGGATGCTCCAATACCAGGATTTCCCTCTCCGCCCCGGCGGTTCCGGAAGCCACGGTTCCCTTCAATATATTTGCGCTGCCCACAAACTGAGCCACATAGCTCGTCTTAGGCCGGTCATACACCTCCGGCGCAGACCCGGCCTGTTCAAACCGGCCGTCCCGCATCACCGCAATCCGATCCGACATGGTCAGCGCCTCTTCCTGATCGTGGGTTATATAGATGAAGGTTATCCCTAATTGCTTTTGAAGCCGTTTCAGTTCCAGTTGCATCTGCCGCCGCAACTGCAAATCCAGGGCTCCCAGGGGCTCATCCAGCAGCAGCACCTTTGGCCGGTTTACCAAAGCCCTCGCCACCGCCACCCGCTGCCGCTGCCCACCGGAAAGCTCTGCGGGGAGCCGCCCCTCAAACCCCGCAAGCTGGACCATCTCTAAAGCCTCACCTACAATCCCTTGTATATCAGCCTTAGGCCGGCGTTTGAGGCGCAGGCTATAGCCGATATTCGCCGCCACGTTCATATGGGGGAACAGCGCGTAATTTTGAAATACCATGTTCACATCCCGTTTATCCGGCGCCAGGTTCCCCACATCCTCCCCGGCAAGAAACACCCGGCCCGCGTCCGCCTTTTCCAGCCCCGCGATTATCCGCAGTGTCGTGGTTTTCCCGCAGCCCGAAGCCCCCAGGAGGGTGATAAATTCCCCGGCATGTACCGAAAGGTTGATCCCCCGTAAAACCGGAGTCCGGCGCCCCTGGTCACTTGTAAAACTCTTTTCTATCCCCTCCAAACGCAGCACTTCCTGCGCTGTTTCCTGCTCGTTCACGGCTTCCTTTCTGCCCACTATAATATCTGATAAACTATACAAAAATAGTAGGCTATAGGGGAGAGTTTAAATTTCAAGCCCCGGATTGTCAAGAGAGCGAATTTACACTAGACTAGTGGTATGGCTCAACCTGTACGGCGTTTTTTTAATACCACCGGTCCCTGCGACCCAGACCGGCACTATATGCTGCCCCCTGCGGAACGCCTTATCGGCGCGCAGCTCCACCGGTATATCCGCGACCAGCTCTACTGGGTACTCCACGCGCCCCGGCAGACCGGCAAGACCACCTTTCTGCAAAGCTGGATGCGGGAGATTAACGCAAGCGGGGAAGCGGTTGCGTGCTATGTGACCGTGGAAGATTGCCGGGGAGTAGATAACAGGCCGGAAGCGATGCTCAAGATGTATCGCTCTATTTGTCTTACGGCAAAAATCTACGAACTTCCGGTTCCGGAGCTTGAGGATAAATCCTCTGAAAGTCTTTTACGGGTAGTTTTATCCCGTTGGGCCGAAATGGTAGCGCCCAAGCCCCTTATTGTTCTGTTTGATGAGACCGATTGTCTTGCCGGAGATGTGCTGATAGATTTCTTAACCCAATTACGCGGCGGTTTTGCCACCCGTGGGGTCGGGAAATACCCTGTTTCAATTTCACTGGTTGGGGTGAGGGACTTAAAGGATTATCTTTTTATGGCAAAAGGCGGTGTTACGCCAAGCCGGGGATCGCCTTTTAATATCAAGTCGGATTCTGCGGTATTGGGTAATTTTCAAAAAGACGATATTGCCCGGCTGTTTGCCCAGCGGACATCTGAGACGGGCCAGCAGATAAGTGCCGAGGGGCTTGACTACGTATACGCGCAGTCAATGGGGCAGCCTTGGCTGGTAAACTCTCTTTTTCAGCGTGCCACCATGCGTGTCCTGGATGAGGATAGCTCTGAAACCGTAACCATAGAGCACCTTCAGCAGGCGCGGGAGCAGATGATTCAGGCGAGGGAAACCCACCTGGACGCCCTTGCGACGCGGTTAGACGATGACCGGGTACGGAAAATTATTGAAACCCTGATGATCGGGGATGCGGACCAGTTTATTACCCAAACCGATGCCTTTCGGTATTGTCTGGATCTGGGGCTTGTGTCTAAAGAAGGGGGGACTCCCCAGGTTGCAAACCCCATATACCGGGAAGTTTTAGCGCGGAACATTACCGAAGGCGCCCAGGACGCTATACCGGCGCCGGAATGGCAATGGGAAAATACGGACGGCTCCCTCAATATGGATGCGCTCTTAAAGGAGTTCCAGCAGTTTTGGCGGGAGAATTCTGAAGTATGGGAAGATCAACGCAAACAGCGGGATATGTATACGGAAGCATTCCCGCATCTTTTGTTACAGGCTTTTTTGCAGCGGGTATTAAACGGCGGCGGCCGTATTGCCCGTGAATATGCGGCGGGCCGCGGAAGAATGGATTTAGCGGTTGAGTTTAAAATGAAAAAATACATAATAGAGGTAAAGCTGCTGCGGGATAATAAAAGTGTAGAAACGGTGAAGGAACAGGGGCTTGCTCAAACACAAAAATACCGCGATACCATCGACAGCACCGCCCCGGCATACCTGGTGTTGTTCGATCGCCGTTCAGAAAGCAAAAAAGCCCCCTGGGACACCCGCCTTACCTGGGCGGAAGAAAAGGGCATCACTGTGGTTGGCTGCTAAGTGAGAATTACCGCAGATTGACCAGGTCCCCTTATTCTTCTATGATGGTCGGAATAAGGGGGCCGGATGAAAAACCGTTATACATGTTTTTTGTGTCTCATCCTCGCAGGCTTTTCTCTCTACGCCCAAACCCCCGCCACCATCACCGCCACCTCCATCACCATGCGGGGTGAGCCCAAATACAAACCCGGCTTTACCCACTTTGACTATGTAAACCCCGATGCCCCCAAGCGGGGCGCCGTCACCCTTGCCGCCGTGGGAACCTACGACAATTTCCACCGGTATGCCATGCGGGGGGATATTTGCGCGGGGTGGGAATATTTTTACGATACCCTCATGGCGGGGTCGGATGATGAAACCGATGCCCTCTATCCCCTGATTGCCCGGAGCATAGAATACGCCGCCGATTATTCCTTCATCATTTTTTCCATTAACCCCGCGGCGAAGGATCAGGAGGGGCAGCCTATTACCGCCGAGGACGCGGCTGCTTCCTTCAATATGTTTTTTGAGAAGGGGGTTCCCCAGTTCAGGATCTACTACAAGGGTGTTACGGTTGGTGTGCTGCCGGGAAACCGCCTGCGCTTTGATTTGCCCGGGGGCGGGGACAAGGAAAAGATGATGGGCCTCTGCCAGACCACGGTGTTCCCCAAACGGTTTTGGGAGGGCCGGGATTTTTCAGAGCCCCTGAACGCGCCCCCCATCGGGACCGGCGCTTACAAGGTGGGGGAATACCGCATGGGCCAGTACGTGATCCTTGACCGGGTAGCGGATTACTGGGCGGCAGACCTTCCGGTGAACAAGGGCCGGTACAACTTTGATCATATCCGTTACGATTACTACCGGGACGCCAATGTGGCCTTTGAAGCCTTTAAGGCCGGGGAATATGATTTCCGGGCGGAGAATTCCGCAGTGAACTGGGCCACCCAGTATACGGGAAAGCTATTTGATTCCGGCGAGGTGCTGCGGGAGGAGATCCCCCACAGTATTCCTCAGTCCACCCAGGCCATGACCTTTAATACCGAGCGGGAGGTGTTTAAGGATCGCCGGGTGCGGATGGCGGTGAACTGCTTTTTTGATTTTCAATGGATGAATAAAAACCTTTTTTACAATTCCTACACCCGGACACGCAGTTATTTTACCAACACCGAGTATGCCGCCGCCGGGCTTCCCCAGGGCGGCGAGTTGGCGATCCTCGAAACTATCCGGGACAAGATACCCCCGGAAGTTTTTACCAAAGAATTCAATCCCCCGGTTACCGACGGCACGGGCTTTATCCGGCCCCAAATGCGGGAAGCCATGGCCCTCCTCAACGCTGCCGGCTGGGAACTCAAAGGGGGGAAGCTCATCAACACTGAAACAGGGAAGCAGATGAGTTTTGAATTGCTGATCTGGAATTCCTCCAGTGAACGCTATGCCATTCCCTTTCAGCGGAACCTGGCCCGGTTCGGCATAGACCTGAAAATCCGTTTAGTGGACGGCACACAATTCCTGAACCGCATGCACGAAGGGGATTACGACATCCTGGATCAGGGCTTTCAAGCTATGGCCTATCCCGATAGCGCTGCGGCCATGCGGTGGCATACTGAATATATTGATTCCACCTATAACCTGGCCAGGGTCAGGGATCCGGCGCTGGATTACCTTGTGGAAGGGGTGATGGCAAGCCAGGAAGACGAGGCTTCTTTGCGGGATTGGGGCCGGGCGCTGGACCGGGTGGCGGCCTGGAACCATTACATTATTCCCCAGTGGTATATTTCCACCTTCCGCCTGGCCTACAATAAAAAGTTCCGGCGTCCGGATGTGATGCCGAAATATTCCTATGGTTTTGATGCATGGTGGGTGGAGTAATGGCGGCATATATACTACGAAGGCTTTTGCTGATCATCCCGACACTCTGGGCGATCATCACGATCAACTTCTTTATCGTGCAGATTGCCCCCGGCGGCCCGGTGGATCAGGCCATCGCCGCTATGCAGGGGGGCATGGATGAAGACATGACCCTGGGCCGTATCACCGGGAACAGCCGGGGAGACACGGCAAACCAAAGGTTTGACGCGGGCGGCCTCCACCGGGGCGAAAATGCCACCGCCTACCGGGGGGCGCGGGGCCTTGACCCGGAGATTATCGCCGAAATAGAAAAGCGCTACGGCTTTGACAAACCCATCGGGGTGCGGTACCTCCAAATGCTGAAGAACTACGCCACCTTCAACTTTGGTGACAGCCTCTTCCGGGGACGTTCCGTGCTGGGCCTTATCGCCGAACGGCTTCCGGTGTCCGTAAGCCTCGGCCTTTGGAGTACCCTGATCATCTATCTGGTGTCGATCCCCTTAGGTATTCGCAAAGCGGTGAAGAACGGCAGCCGGTTTGACCTCTGGACCAGTACCGCAGTAATACTGGGGAACGCCATCCCCTCATTTCTCTTCGCCGTATTACTGGTGGTCCTCTTTGCCGGGGGCAGCTTCCTTAAAATCTTCCCCCTGCGCGGCCTCTTTTCGGTGGACGCCGCAGGGTTCAGCCTGGGAGGGAAGATCCTCGACTACTTCCGGCACCTGGTACTCCCCATTTTTGCCATGGTTATCGGCGGCTTCGCGTCCCTGACCATGCTTACCAAGAATTCCTTCCTGGACGAGATACACAAACAGTACGTCATGACCGCCCGGGCCAAGGGCCTTACCGAAAAGGCCATTCTATTGAAGCATGTATTCCGCAACGCCATGCTTATCGTCATATCCGGCTTCCCCGCCGTGTTCATCTCCATGTTCTTCACCGGTTCGGTATTAATAGAAGTAATCTTCTCCCTTGAGGGCCTGGGCCTCCTGGGCTTTGAAGCCACCATGCAGCGGGACTACCCGGTGATCTTCGCCACCCTCTACATCTTCACCCTGCTGGGCCTGCTCCTCTCCCTGGTGAGCGACCTCATGTATACCGTGATTGACCCCCGCATCGACTTTGAGGCCCGCCGATGAAAACAGCTAATAAAACCAGGCTGACCCGTTGGGAACGGTTCAAAAAAAATCGCCGGGGATATTTCTCCCTCCGGATCTTCGGCATCATCTTTGTGATTAGTCTTTTCTCAGAATTTGTCGCCAATGACAAACCTATCCTGGTTCGTTACGACGGCCGATTCTATTTTCCGGTGTTGAAGGACTATTCGGAACTCATCTTTGACGGCGAATTTGATATCAACGCCGATTACCGTGACCCTTATATAATAGAACGGATTGAAGAAAAAGGCTGGATGTTGATGCCCCTCGACCCTTTCAGCTACAACACCATCAACTACAATCTCCCGAGCCCTGCCCCTTCGCCGCCTACAACGGTGAATGTATTCGGTACCGATGACCGGGGCAGGGATGTGGCGGCCCGTGTTCTCTACGGCTTCAGGATTTCTGTGCTCTTCGGCCTTACCCTGACTATTTTTTCCTCGATCATCGGGATAACCCTCGGCGCATTGCAGGGATACTACGGGGGCCTCCTGGACATTATCTTTCAGCGTTTTATGGAGGTCTGGTCCGGGATGCCCACACTGTTTCTGCTGATAATTCTGTCCAGTGTGATAGAACCAACCTTCTGGTGGCTCCTGGGGATAACCCTCCTCTTCGGCTGGATGAGCCTGGTCGGGGTGGTTCGCGCAGAATTCCTGCGTGCCCGGAACTTTGAATACGTCCTTGCCGCCCGCGCCATGGGGATGAGTCACGGTCGCATCATGTTTGTCCACATCCTCCCCAACGCCATGACCAGCGCCTTAAGCTACCTCCCCTTCATCCTTGGCGGCTCCATCACCACCCTTACGAGCCTTGACTTCCTCGGCTTCGGCCTCCCGGTGGGATCCCCCAGCCTGGGTGAACTTCTTTCCCAGGGCAAGGCAAACCTCCAGGCCCCCTGGCTGGGCATCGCCGCCTTCGTGATTCTGGCATTAACACTAACACTGTTAGTGTTCATCGGTGAGGGCGTACGTGACGCCTTTGATCCCCGGAGGAAGTCATGATGGACTTACCGGTTCGCACGGACTTACCAGTCCGCAGCCACTTGGTGGAATACCGGGGATTCCGGGCGGCCTTTGGGAACGGGGTTGAGGTGGTTCACGGTATCAATTTCCACATTGATGAACACGAAACTTTTGCCCTGGTGGGGGAGAGCGGCAGCGGCAAGACGGTAAGCGCCCAGGCTCTGATGCGGCTTTTGAGCGAGGACTGGATTAGCTATCCCGGCGGCGAAATACTATTTGAAGGCCGGGATGTGCTGAAAATGAAGGAGAGCGAACTGCGGAAACTGCGGGGCCGGGATCTGGGGATGATCTTCCAGGAACCCATGACCAGCCTGAACCCCCTGCACACCATTGAAAAGCAGCTCGCAGAATCACTGTTTCTGCACCAGGGCTTGTCCCGGCAGCACAGCCGGCCCCTGGTTACAGACTGGCTGGGACGGGTGGGGCTGCGGGACGCGGAGAAGCGGCTGGCTGCCTACCCCCACGAACTTTCCGGCGGGGAACGCCAACGGGTGATGATCGCCCTGGCCTTGCTTAACAAACCAAAACTGCTCATTGCCGACGAACCTACAACTGCTTTAGATGTAACCATCCAGGATCAGATCCTCACCCTGATAAAGGATTTGCAGAAGGAACTGGGGATGGCGGTTCTCTTCATCACCCACGATCTGGAGGTGGTGCGCCGCATGGCCGACCGGGTGGCGGTGATGCGGGAGGGGCGGATCATTGAGTCAGGCCCGGTGGAGGAAATTTTTTCAGCGCCGCGGGAAGCCTATACCCGGCAGCTTCTGGGGGGAGACGCGGGAAGTCCTGCGCCGGATTTGGCCGGCCCGGTAATTGCGGAGGGCAAGGGACTCAAGGTGTATTTTCCGGTGAAGAAGGGCTTCTTCCGCAAGGTTACGGGGTACATTAAGGCGGTGGACGGGGTGGACTTTACCCTGCGCCGGGGGCAGACTCTGGGTATTGTTGGGGAAAGCGGCAGCGGCAAGACCACATTGGGGAAGGCCCTGCTTGCCCTGGAACGAAGTACCGGAACCATCAGCATTGACGGACGGGAAATACAAAATCTACGGGAGGATGAACTGCGCCCCCTCAGGCGGAAGATGCAGATCATCTTCCAGGATCCCTACGGTTCCCTGAGTCCCCGGATGAATATCCTGAGCGTCGTTGGGGAGGGCTTGCTTATCCACCGTATCGGGGCGGGAACTAACGAAGACCGGCGGGAGCGGGTGCTTAAAGCCCTGGGGGAAGTGGGCATGGGGGACGAGGATTTTCTGGAACGGTACCCCAACGAATTTTCCGGGGGCCAGCGTCAAAGAATAGCCCTGGCCCGGAGCCTGGTGCTGGAGCCGGAAATTCTGGTGCTGGACGAACCCACTTCCAGCCTTGACCGTACCATCCAGTTCCAGGTAGTAAAACTGTTACGCACATTGCAGGAAAAACGCGGGCTCTCCTATATCTTTATCAGCCACGACCTGCGTATAGTCCGCAGCCTCTGCCATGAGATCCTGGTGATGAAGGCGGGAAGGGTGGTTGAGGCGGGGCCTGCCGCAGAGATACTACGGAATCCCAAAGAAGCATATACCCGGGAACTTTTGCAGACCGTAGGACTCTGTTGACTAAGCCGGTCGTGGCGGGGCATGCCGTTCCGAATGCGGATGGGGTCAGACCTTTGGTCTGCGTCTGCTCCCGGAGCCCTGCCCCAGGGGGCTGTCGGTCTCCGTACGCAGGGAGTCCCATATGCATTCGGCCCGTCATGCCCCGCCACGACCGCTTCGTCATCACTGTAATACTAAACGGGCTGGGGAGAGGCCCATGCTTACACAGCCGGCCTTTTCCAAAGGGCGGGCGGTCATCTAGCGATCCTTTCCCTTTGGCGCGATCACTCCCCCATCTTTGTGCCGAAGGCTCTTCTCTTCTCCCTGCCTCTTGAAACCCGGGCATTGCCGCGCAGCGGCCCAACCCGTTTCTCACATCCTAGTAAGTGGACATGCTGTCAACCAATGGCATTGGGGGTGACCGTGGGAAACATGGGGGGGAACCCCCAGGGCTAACGTTTATACACATCTTTAGCGATGACCCAGCCTTCGAAGAGGTGATGAAACCGTAACCAGCCATCATGGAGCGTAATGACCCCCGGCGGGCGTTGGCTGGAATACCCTTTCCAGCCGCCAAGCCGGGCAATAATCCATGCTGACCATGCCAGATTATCTTTGGGATAGGGGTTCTTCAATTTTTCCGTTTTCCCTTCAAACCGAGGCAGAATATCTTCCAGACACGTTTCTTGTTCTTCCGAAAAAACCAGTGAAGGTTTTTGGCCGGTCGTTCCATGGCGGGCTTGGCGCAATTGCAACAGTATCATTGCCGCATAAAAAGCAAGCACAAAAAGTTTGCGTAATGCCGTACCGGTTTCCAGTTCCGTTTCTTCATAATTAACCCCTTCTTTTTTTAAGGTACGGAACAAATCTTCGATTATCCAGCGGGCTTTGTAGTATTCAACAACCGCAAGCGCTTGCTCAACCGTTTCTACCGGACGGCTTGAATACAGCAGCCATTCAATAGGTTCTTCGCCGGGTGGAACGGTTTCAGGCGTTTCTTTGACCTGTACAACCGATACCGGAAGGACTACCGGATAGTTTCCCTTGATTTCTCCGGAAATCCCCGGGGGTTTTTTCAGTGAAACCCGCTCAAACTGTACTGAAAGCTGGGCTGTCCGTTTCTTTCGGCTCTTATTGTCCCCCGTTACCGCCATTTCAAACCCATATTCCGGGGTTCCGGCTTCTAAATGTTCTCTAAGACGCTCTTTCTCTCCCTTTTCCGGCTGAATTTGCCGGTCGTGATTACTCCGTATCACAAAATCAACCCCGTTTTTCATAAGAGCGCAAAAACTTTCATAGATATCCCCCTCCCGATCCTGCACCGCTATCACTCGTTGATTACCTTTAAGCCGCTCTTTTGCTTGTATCGCCCGATCCGCCTATCGATACGATTCTTTATCTTCAAACTTTTTTTTACGTTCGCTTATCTTTTCCGCATCAGGATCCCGGGTAAACAAATCTATATCCAGGGCTCCCAATAGGGAAAGATCCTGCGGATTCACCGCCAGCAATTTTAAATTTGCCTGATTTATGATAAAATCGGGGGTATGGGTGGGGAAACATTTGAGCGGCTAATGAGGAATCTAGACAAAGCGGCGGAGAAGATACCCGACAACCGGCATGGGCCGAACACGAAGCACCGGCTGGTGGATGCGGTCAAGAGCGCGTTCGGGGTCTTTTATTTTCAATTTCCGTCATTTTTGCGGTACATGAAGGAAATGCAGAACAAGCGGAAAAAGAGTAACGCGCAAAGTCTGCTGGGCATACACGACTTGCCGTCTGATGCACAGGTGC
>BNUR01000105.1 GCA_025997495.1 Spirochaetia bacterium
TGATCGGCTGTGCTGTTTCAAATTTATCGATGTGTCGGAAAGTTCTGGCAGACGGCGGATACACGGGGGAAAAATTTTCTGAAGGGGTTAAAGCCCTGATTGGGGCGGATGTAGAGGTAGTAAAACGCAACGAATTACACAAATTTGCGGTTTTGCCCAAGCGCTGGATTGTTGAGCGTTCTTTCGGCTGGCTTGAGGATTATCGCCTGCTGTGGAAAAATTGCGAACGGAAAATCCATAATACGCTGCAAGCCTCCAAGTTGGCGTTTATTTCCTTGTTATTGAGGAGATATTAAACAGGCTCTAAACAGACTGAGTTTGTGCTGAAAAATACCGGTGTCGGCAAGCTGCTTTTGAACGGAAACGAACCGGTAAAGATTTCAAACTCAAGTGAGGGCTTTACGGTGGTACAGCCGTCAACTTCTGAAATAGCGCCGAATGGTTCCCTGACTTTCAAGGTCAATTTTGCGCCTACAGAGGAAAAGTCCTATGGCGGCACAGTTACGGTGAGTTCAAACGATCCCTCCGGCGATTTCAGCTTTACCATTACCGCCTCCGGCGTACCGACCAAACCTATAGCTTCTATCTTTTACGGTACCATGGAAATTATGCAAAGCGGCACGATACATGCGGGAGAAGTGATGATTACCCAATCCGGGAGCATTGAGGTAATTATTAAAAATTCAGGCGATGCGGTGCTTACTATTGATCCGGCAAACATCACCATCACCGGCGCCAATGCCGCAGCCTTTTCAAAACAGACCAATCCGGGAGCCAGTATATCCGCAGGAAGCCAATCCCAGTTTACCATACAATGTACGCCAACCACGCCGGGGGAGAATAACGCAACCCTGACTATCCCGACCAATGATGCTTCCCGCAATCCCGCAGTCGTTTTCCTGAGGGTTACGGTAACCAGGGGGGCCGCAGTGCTGGAGTTAAGCCAGGGCGGCGCCGTTATTGCCAACAATACCATTACCCCCTACGATTTTGGGCAGGTTGAATTGGGAGACAATAAAACCTCTGTATTTACAATAAAAAACACCGGCAATATTCCGCTGGAATTGACCAATAACCCTGTGGTTGAATCGTCTAACCCGGCTTTTACAATTTCTACCCAGCCGGCAAATAGAACAATCAGCCCAGGCGACACGGTGCCATTTATCATACGGTATACCCCAACCGCCGAAAGGCAGGATACCGGGACCATCACCATTGGGAATAACAGTAACAGCTTGATGTTTACCTTTACCGTAACAGGAACCGGTTACGCAAATAAACCACAAATAACCCTAAAACAAGGAAACACCGCGATAGCGGTTAATGCTGAATTCGATCTGGGGACCATTGCCGCAGGGAAAACAAAGGATATTATCTTTACCATCGGCAATTCAGGGGATGCGGATTTGGCATTTGTTACGGTAAACAACAATCGGATAAACCTGGCGGATAATGATGCGGGCCTCTTTGCGGTTACCTACCAGCCATCCGCGAGTATGGTAGTTACCCCCGGCAATACAACCACCTTTACGGTGCGTTTTGCCCCAACCACGACGGGGCCTAATTTTACCACGACCATGCAGATAAAAACCAACAGCAGAAACAACGACGAATTCGCCTTTGTGGTTAAAGGCGCTGCTCGTCCGGCAGATACCGAAGCCCGTTTAAGCGGACTCCAGTTCACCCAGGGGAAGCTGGATCAGCAGTTTCACGCGGATATCACTTCTTACACCCTTAAAATTGACGCCGGCCTACCCCTGGTGCAGGTGACCCCTACCAGCATGGATAGCACTATTAATGATCTCAAGGTAAACGGAGTCAGCCAGAGTTCGGGGGTACAATCCCGGGATATTATTCTGGCTTCAACCGCTACCGTAACCATTGTGGTAACCGCGGAGGATGGAACCACCACCCAAACCTATACGGTTACGATAAACCGCATTGTGAATTATTCCAACGCGAATCTTACTTCCCTGTATGCATCAAATATGGATGAAACAGATGTGGATAATGTGCTCAATTTTCTTGATACGAATAACAAAACCTATTGGGATGCCCTGCCGGATGAAACGCAGCTAAAGTTCAAGGTAACGCCGGTGAATACCAATGCTACGGTAAAGATTAACGGCGCTACCATTAGTAACGGCGTATATACCGGCGGTTATAATCTTAACTCCGGGGCGGCAGTAACGATATTCACCTTTACGATACTATCCGAAGATGGCGAAAACCAACGGACTATTACCTTCGAATCCCGATATATGGGAAGCCAGTGGACTAAAGTGGGGGATCTCCCAGGAACCGGTTCAAACGAATTAAGCGAGTATCCGTATGAACACACGGTAATCGTTCATAATAATCAATTTATGATGACGAATTCCTATGAAACTTTTCTTTCGCCGAACGGGGCAGCCTGGACTAAAAGTTTTACCTATCCTGATGATATTGATCATTGGCGATGCAGCACCGTTCTGTTTAACAATACCGTCTATAATATAGGGGGTTCGAAGTGGAACAATTCGTCTGAGGAATATGAAACCGCTTCTGTTGTTTCATCTTCAACCAACGGAACTATTTGGACTATTGCATCCCCGGTTACAGGTCTTACTAATGGAGTTCAGAACCATACCAGTGTGGTGTTTAACGGCGCTATATATACCATGGGTGGATTTACAAAAACAGTAGAACAAACCAATGCGGTATGGAGATCAACCAATGGCACGAGCTGGACATCGGTAGCCCCGCCAGCCTGGGGAGCAGAAACGGCCACGCAAGCGTGGTATACAATAACAAAATATTTGTTATTGGCGGCAGCTATAATGGCGGTAATTCAGAATACCGTGATGTGTGGAGCTCCAGTAATGGAACCAGCTGGATTCAGGAAACCGCTTCTGCGGCATGGACCGGAAGGAACGACCATACGGTTATTGTGAACAGCAAGGGTATGTGGCTCGTAGGCGGAAATGACGGGGCTTTCAGGAATGATGTCTGGTTCTCCCGTGACGGGAAAATCTGGACACTGGTACTGCAAAACGGACACACACAATTCGCGGACCGGGCTTCTCATGCGGCGGCCATAAAAGACGGGTATTTATACATCTTTGGCGGGGTAAACAGCGATTGGGCTAATCCGAATCCTTTGTACGATGTATATAGAACGTATATCGGGGACTAATTTGCCGCACGGAATCAGCGCACAGTTGACCGGCATTGTTTTAATGCCGTCAATTGTGTTTAGGTAAAGGAGTTTTGTTATGAAAAAGGTTTGTGTGTTATTTGCGGCAATCACCGCGCTAGTTTGGCAACGCCCATGGTGCCAGGCACTATTTTAGACGGTCTTGGCGCCAGTTTAGTAAAAGGCCGGAATGGAGGTATCAAAGATGATGAAAGGTAATTCGTTCCTGCTTTTTGGCATTTTTATTTTTTTTGCCGGTGTGGCATATTCGCAAGAATCCCTATCACTGGATCGCGCGATAGACAATACTACGAATTATCTGGCCGGCCGGCTACGGACTGGATCAATGATTGTTGTATTTGGTTTTGATGGGCCGTCAAAAAATCTTTCGGATTATGTCGTGGATAGGATTATAGATCATCTGGCGATCGAAAATGGGATGAAAGTTGTTGACCGGCAAAACCCGGACTTAATCCAACGCGAAATGGAAATACAATTATCCGGTAATGTGGGCGATGAATATATCCATAGCATTGGTCAGCAATTTGGCGGAGATGTAATAATAACCGGCTTCATAAAACAACAGGGAAAAAAATATCAAATACGCCTGCAGGCCCTGGATGTTCAGACTGCTCAGGTATTGAGTACAAGAACGGAAGAAGTTCAAATGGATTCAAAATTGGCAAATCTATTGGGGATCAGATGGTCGGATCCGAATAATTGGAAAAACCAATGGCTGTACTTTGGTTTGAGGGCAGGAGGCGATATTGGGTTTTACAATTTGGATAATCATTTTAGCAGCCGTAACGCGAATTTGGAAAATGAAAGCACGCTATCATTTACTTTTGCTTTTCAGACATCGGTGCAAATTTTCAAAATGTTTGCCCTGCAAACAGAAATACTCTATTTGCAGGATTATGGTAATATTACATACAAAAACTTCGCTGATGGTACAATAGAAAAATTTTCTTCAAATTCATTGCTAATTCCCGTATTGGCTAAATTAACATTGAAACCGCAGATTTTTTCGATAGAAGCCTTTGGAGGAGTTTACTATTCTATCCCCTTGGGAAAAATGAAATATAAGGAATATACGGAATGGAAGAATGGCGGACCTCAATTTTATACCAATAACGAAACATTTAATGATACTTTTGGGTTTATCGTTGGAGGTACATTTGGAGTAAAATTAGGATATGGTTTGATTTTTTCAGACATCAGGTATTTAAGTGATTTTAGTGATACCAAAACAAAGACACAAGGACACGGAACGGCAAAATTATATCAAAGAAGTAAATTCCAGTTTGGCCTTGGTTATAGCATGGGCTTGATAAAAAAGTGACTGACACCATTTTTAAGGCAACGCCTATGGTGCCAGGTACTGGTTTGAGAAAAACATAAAAGGAGAGAGAAGTTGAAAAAAATTTTTGCAATCGGGGCGCTTGTTATAGCGCCGGTTTTGGCAGGCTGCCCTACGGATGCGGATGATGGAACTAAGGTGACGGGTGGGCGGCTAAATCCCCCAAACCGGCATTGCCATAAGTCCCGCCACATTACCGCCGCCAATACTCCGGCGTAAACAGCACCAGCACGGTCCACAATTCCAGCCGCCCCGCGATCATGGCGAATGAGTAGAACCACTTGAGGTAATCCGGAAAGCCGCTGTGGTTGTGGCCTGGCCCGATAGAGCCGAACCCGGTTCCCAGGTTGCCCACCACTGCCACAGCGGTACTGAACGCGGAAAAGATGTCCATGCCCGAGGCGGCGCCTGCAAGGGCAGTAACGGCGAGTATCGCGGCGTAGAGGAACACGAAGCCTGCTACCCCGTAGACCACGTCCTTGCGGCCCACTTTTTTGTTGAGATGGATGCTGAACACTCCCTGGGGATAGAGGATACGGCGCAGTTCGTTGCCGGTTTGTTTCCAGAGCACCACGTGACGGATCACCTTGATGCCCCCGGCGGTGGAGGAGGAGCAGCCCCCGCAGAGCATGAGGCAGAAGAGGATGACCTGGGTGACGGCGGGCCATGCGGTATAATCGGTGATGGCCGCTCCGGTGGTGGAGAGGATCGATGCGGTCTGGAATGCGCCGTAACGGAGGGCGGGGCCCACCGAGCCGTAGAAGGGGACAAGGCTTATGGTTACCGCCGCCGCGGCGATGATAAAAATGCCCAGATAGACCCGGCCTTCAGTGTTGTTGAGGGCATCACGGAATCTGCCCCTGGTTATGCGGTAGTAGAGGTTGAAGTTGAGACCCGAAAGGAGCATAAAGATGATCGATAGGGTGTCGATAAAGGTCGAGTTGTACCAGGCGACGCCGGTATTTTTTGTGCTGACCCCGCCTGAGGCCATGGTAGTAAAACTGTGGCAGATGGCGTCCAGGGTGTCCATGCCGCCAAGCCGGAAGAGGATTGCTAATACGATGGTGAGGACGCAGTAGATGAGCCAGAGTACCTTGGCGGTATTTTTGATCCGGGGGGTGAGCCGCTCCTTGTCCGCCCCCGGCTCTTCGGCCTTGACCAGTTGGAAGCTGCCGACACCTAAGAGGGGCATCAGGGCCACGGTGAGGAGGACGATGCCCATGCCGCCTATCCAGTGGCTCATGCTCCGCCACAGTAACAGTGAGCGGGGCAGGGATTCTACGTCGGTGATGGTGGTGGCCCCGGTGGTGGCAAACCCGCAGGCGCTTTCAAAAAAGGCGTCGGTAAAACTAATGCCCAGGCCGGAAAAGTAATAAGGGAGGGATCCCAGGAGGCTCATGTACACCCAGGTGAGGAAAACCAGGAGGAAGCCGTCACGGGGGCGGAATCGGAGGGGGGCCTTCCGGTGTGAAAGTAACGCGGGCAGGGCCGCCGCAATGATACTGAGCGCAGGAATCCCGATAGCGGCAGCCATCCGGCCTTCCCCTGTAACCAGGGCAAAGATCAGGGGGATAAGCATGATCGCCGCCACCATTCCCAGGAGTAGTATCAAGGTGCGCAGTAATACTAAGGGTTTCATTGTTTTGCGGTGTTCCCCTGGAAAGAGCCGAAGAATTTTTCCAGTTCCCCTTCGCTTCCATTTTTCGCGATAATGATGATCCGGTCGCCGCTTTTGAAAATATAATCACCACGGGGAATAAAGGACTTTAGTCCTACGGAACTGCCAACCAAAGGTTCGCCGGCCGCCGGTTCGGCCCCCCGGTTCACCAGCATCACCAGGGCGCCCGCTCCGGGGGGCAATTCGGCGATCCCTTTTTCCGCGGCGGGGGTGTCGGGCCCCAGTTCAATTTCGAACACGCGAACCCCGGGTTCGTCGATGTCCCCGTTGCCGAGCCGGTGGACGGCGGTAATGCCTTCGCCCATGAGGTGGGACAGGATGGAGTCCACCACCACGGACTTCATGGGGATCACCACATCCACCCCAAGCTGCCGGGCAATGGCTGCATAGCCGGAACCGGTTACCATTGCTATCGCCCGGCGTACCCCCCGGGACTTGAGGTAAATCGCCGCAATCATGTTGAGTTCCTGATCCTCCGTGGCGGTTATGATCAGATCCAGATCGTCGATCCGTTCCTCGGTAACAAAACTTTCATCGGAAATATCTTCGTTAAGAACCAGCGCCCCGGGAAAGCGGGCGGACAGATCTTTGCAGAGATTGTAATCCTTTTCTATGATGATCACCCGCCGCCCGGAATGGGGAAGTATTGTTTTAAAAAAAGAAAAAAGTTTTCCCTTGAGGCGTTGGGAACGGGGCATTCCTTGTTTTTCATCCCTGCCCAGGAGCTTCTCCGCGATGAGCGCCCCCACCCGGCTGCCGCCCACAATACCGATTTTCCGCAGCGCCTGTTCGGAACGGCCCGCCAGCTTAAAAACATGGTCCAGATCTTTTTCCTTGGCCAGGATATGGATCCTATCCCCGGCGGCCAGAACCGTGGAGCCCCGGGGCAGGAGGGTTTCGTTCCGGCGTTCCACCAGGGTCACCAGGCTGTCCTCCTTTACCAGCGTGCGGTAATCCTTCATAGCCAAGCCGTCGAACTCACTGCCGCTGTTGATGTCCACGGAACCGAGCTCGTAGGGGGTGTCCTCAAAAACAAGGATGTCCCCCATGGCGCCGTGTTCAACCGCGTTCAGTACGGAGCGGGCCGCCTCTACATCGGGGTGCACAAAATAATCGACACCTAAAATGGCGCCGCCGTTCTCCCTGAACGCGCCGTTCTCCCTGAACGCGCCGTTCTCCCTGAACGCACCGTTCTCCTTGAACGCACCGTTCTCCCTGAACGCATTTTCCAGGAACCCGGCGGCGTTGAGGGTGATGTAATCATCGTTCCGCACCCGGGCAATTTTCAGCAGCTTAGGGTACCGGGAGGCGGCGAGCCCGCAGGTGATCATGTTCACCTCATCAGAATCGGTAACACAGACCAGGGCGTCCGCCTTGGCGATACCTGCCTCATTCAGCGCAGAAAGGCTGTTCCCCCCATTGTGGATGACCAGGCAATCCAGCCGATTGGAGGCGTGCCGGGCCCGCTCCTCGTTGGGCTCAATCAGAACGACATCGTGTTTTTCATGGATAAGATGCCGGGCCAGTTGGGTTCCCACCATCCCCGCCCCGACAATAACAATACGCATATTTTATTTTATCATATCAGCGCCGAGCAATTCCAGAAACCCCGGATAGGTAACGGCGACGCTTTCCGCAGCCTCAATGTGTACCGGCCCCGCCGCCCCCAGCGCCCCCGCCGCCAGCGCCATCACGATCCGGTGATCCCCCCGGCTGTCCACCCGGCCCCCCCGAAGCCCCCCGCCCCCCTTGCCGTGGATGATAAGGCCATCGGGCCGTTCCGTAACGGATACCCCCAGCTTGCCAAGCTCTTCCGCCATCACGGCGATGCGGTCAGTCTCCTTGATCCGCGCATGGGCCGCGTTCACCAGGGCGGTATTCCCTTGGGCGTAGGCGGCAACCGCCGCCATGATGGGGAGCAGGTCCGGGGTATCGTTCAGGTCGAACTCGCCGCCATGGAGCGGGCCGGTACGGGAAACCCGCAGTACCCATTCGGGGGCAAGGGCGTTGTTATTCAGTCGGCTCCACTCTACGGTACAGCCCATCTTGCCGAGCATATTAAAGAAGGCCTTATCCCCCTGGGTGTCCTCTCGATTCAGCCCTCGGAGCGTGACCTTTTCGCCGGTAATGGCGGCAATACCACCGGGGAAGGCGGCGGAGGAAAAGTCCCCCGGTACAGGGCCGTTCATAGGCCGGTAGTGTGCGCCGCCGGGTATCCTGAACCGGGAAAAGTCCCCGGCGCATTCATAAGGAATGCCCTGGGCGTTGAGATACGAGAGGGTCATTTTGATATAGGGCTTTTCATTGAGCAGGGGCACGTCGATTTCGGTAAGGGAACCTGCCTGAGCAAGGGGGGCGGCCAGAAGCAGTGCCGAAAGGTACTGACTGGTGGGGCAGGCTATGCTCACCCGGCCACCCTTCCAGGGGCCTCGAACGGTGATGGGGACACAGCCGCCGGGAGCGGACGCCACCGTGATGCCCAGGCCGGAGAGGGCGTTCAGTAAGGGGCCTGCGGTTCGGCGGGCTATCTGTTCATCACCGGTAAATGTTACCGGCATTTCCCCCAAAGCGGCGGCGGCCAGAACGAGAAAGAGGGTGGTGCCGGAGTTGCCCACGTCTAATGCCGGGCCGTGCAAGCTGCCCTTTATGCGGCCCCCTGCCCCAAAACCTATGCCGCGGACGGTCCAGCCAATCAGCTTTTTACCGTCATTGCCGGCAGGGTTAGGGCAGGCGGGGTCTGCGGCGCGGTGTTCCTCAATCCCGGCGCCCAAGGCGCGGCAGATGTTCAGGCAGGAACGGGCATCCAGGGAATCCAGGGGGTAGGCGATTTCCGTTACTCCGTGTCCCAGGGCGGCCAGGAGCAGCCGCCGGATGGTGTGGGATTTTGAGGCGGGGATACGGAATTCCTGGGGAAATTGCCGGGGGTTGATGATTGCGTTCATGTATTCTGACTGTATAATAGTATAGAATCATCGTAAATCAAAGCTGAGCCCTAAGGTTGCGCCGTGTTACGGTACACGGCGCAATTTTTCTTATTTACCTTCGATTTGGATGACCCGTTTCCTGGTCTCCGCCCGTTTCTTAATCTCCAGGCACAGGAGCCCGTTCTTGAAATTGGCGGTGATGGCCTCCATATCGGCGTTTTCCGGCAGCTTGAAGGACCGGCTGAAGGACATGTTCCGGCGTTCACGGATAACAAACCGCTCTTCAGCGGCCTTTTCGTTCTTAGCGGGGGACACATTCCGCTCGGTTTTGTCCTCCTTTTTGGTTTCGATGGTCAGGACGCCGCCGTCCACATGGACTTCGATGTTCTTTTCGTCATAGCCCGGCAGTTCCGCGGTGAGCTCATAGGTTTCCGCAGTTTCCTTGATGTCCACCGCCGGTTCCCGGCCAAAGGACGCCGCCGGAGTCAGGGGGGATTCCCCAAAGAAGGATTCCATATACCGGTCAAAGTCGTTCAGGGCATTTTCAATGGCGTACCCGCCGGCCATAGGGCTCGTCATCGGGCGATACAGTGTTACAGTTTTCATAATCTATCTCCTTACCGTTTTATTTTAGGGCGCCAGGCGCCTTTTGTTCCAACATTTATATATTAGCAAGACCTGTGCCAACTTTTTTCCTAAAGCAGATAATTTTTTTATAAGATTTATAATTCTATATGGTATAAGGAATTATGATACAGAAGTTTTTTTGGCGGGGCCGGGGGCTTATTTTTGGTAACGATGCCGGCCGGTCATTTTTTCCATGCCCTATAAATAGAATGTGTCAAAATAACACATGCGGGTCATTTTGGGTTTTTTAGATAGGTCATGCTGATACACTTTCCGTATTGAATTTTAAAAAAGAAATTCAACCACAAGGACACAAAGGTGAAGAAAGGGGGAAGGGGTATGATATTATTATGAAACACACGAAAAAGAAATGGTAATGTGCTATTCTTAGTTCTTTATGGAAAACCTGAGCCCGCAAACAATTATCCTCCTCTGCGTATTTGTTTTGTTCTGCCTCATCTTCCTGCTCATCGGCCGCCGCATGGGGTTCAATCAGGGGCGGCGGCAGGAACGGGCGGACTGGGAGGGGCACAAGCTGGAGGACATCGTAAAGAGCAGGCTTAGAGCCTGTCTAATATCTTTGCAAGTCCCCTATCAACCGTTATAATGTAGATATGAGAAACACCTACCCCAGTGATATAAGCCGGGACCAGTTTTCGTTGATTATGGGTGACTTGCTCAGCGCCACG
>BNUR01000106.1 GCA_025997495.1 Spirochaetia bacterium
ATCTCAAAAAGTTTTACTACATTTGCATCCATGCAACATCTACCTCCCTATAGATTATTTTATTATACTGTAGCATATGTTGTTTGTATAGAGGCTAATAGCGTATTTCTTCCCTAATGGAGTATATCGTGACCATTTGTTCTCCCTCCCAAGGTTTTCCCTTATTATACCATAAGTCTCTGAACTTGTGTATAAACGTTAGCCCCTGGGGGCAGGGCTCCGGGAGCAGATTCCCCCAACAGCATTCGGAACGGCATGCCCCGCCACGACCGGGTTTGTAAGCAAGGCTTCAGGGCATGTTTAGCAGCAATTTTACTTTTAGGAACCATTTTGTGACTCAAAAAACTTCGGTTTGAGCTTAATTGGGGGAAAAGCCTATTTTTGCTTCATGTGTAAGCGATTGAAGCAAAAATCTGTAGGTTTGGAGCGAAAAACGCGGTACTTGCAGAGCAAAAATGTACTCAAAACTTCTTAAACAAGCGACAATTCGGCGAAAAAACCGTGCCAAGTCTTTGTTTTTCCTAAAAGTAAAATTGCTGCATGTTCAGTGCCGCTTGCAGGGCCAGCGTATTATAAACATTTATTAAGTAGAAAAGTACCTCCAGAGGAGAAATTTTCTACGCTTTCACGGATTAGACGGTCTTGTACCTATGAAAGTCTGTTAGAAACCGTGTAATTTGTGGTCAAATTTCTCCCTTGAATACATTTTGTACTAAACATGCGTTTATAATACGCTGGCCCGGTGCCGCTTGCTATTTATGGAACCATCCCGTATATTTGAGGAGATGGAGACACGAAGATGCCTGAAAAGAAACTTGGTAAGAGATTCGTAAAACAATTATTCACCGTTCTGCTAATACTGTTCAAGGTTGAAAAACAGAATATAATTGAAGGCTTGGATGTTTCTCGATTTTCAATAAAGAAATTTAATGAATTAATTGGAAGCGGAAATATCGAGGAAATATTCAAAGACAATGTATACCGTCAAAAGAGTGAACTTGACGATTACAAAGTTGAAACCAGAACAGAAAAGCGTTTTGACCAAATAGACACAAGGTTTAATAAACTTGAAGAAGAGGTCCGCTGGCCTCGGCGTATTGCCTAGGACCTACCGGTCCTCTGCCGGTGTAATTACAACGGTACTGGCCGTAGGTTTTGCAATAATCGGGTTTAAAAGCTAGGAGTTTGTCGCACTTCGTGCAGTTTGATAAAAAAAATCGGCCTTCAAGGCGATTTTTACCCTGCAAACTCCGTAAGGACGCCGGATAATCGGGATTTTTTGAGGCATCAAGCTCAAAAAATCCACAAGTCCGACAAGCTCCTAGGAGTCTGTCGCACTTTGTGCGTTTCAATAAAAAAAAACGCCCTTCAAGGCGTTTTTTACCCTTCCGACAGGCTCCTAGGCTGGAAACCCAACCTGAACGGGGCCGTCTGGGGTGGAAACTTTAGACGGCCTTTTTTCTCTGAAGGGCCTTTGGTACAGGGATGGTAGGTCAAAGCATGCTTATTGAATGGCCGTGCCGCTCCCGGCTTAGTCGTAAACCAGCGGGCTCTTCAGCACCCCGGCGTTCACCATCAGCGCCACCCGCCCTTCCCGTAAAAGCCGGAGGTTGGTTTCCGATGACAGGATGGTCAGGGCGTCCGCACGGTCAATGACAGGATCCGTGGGTCGCGAACCGTATACTTCCCGGGCAAAGATGCGCAGGGGGTTGTTCCCTACCAGGACTTCCAGTTCCGGGCTGAGCCCCGAGGGGGTGGGACGAAAGACGCTGGACTCCGTCACGTACCGTACCATGCCGGACTGCCGGGCAGTATCAATGTTCATCATATTCCGATTGTATATCAGGTTCATTTCCGTATCCCAAATCTTGGGGAACAGACAGGGGAGCACCAGACTTCCGGTATTCCGCCCGTGGATGGGCAGGGGTTCGGCGGCCAGAATAATGATCCCCGTATAAGCGGCGGCGGGCAGGGGCCGCAGGGGCCGGATAATATCGGCGGGACGGCTGTGCCGGATAAGGCCGGCGCCGATGCGGGTAAGGTCAATGGATAAGGACGCGGTAAGGGAGGCCAGGTCGGTGGAAAGCGCCGGGGGAATCCGCCGGGCGGATAGGGCAATGGAGCCCACCTGTTGAAGGGTGAATTCCCCCTGGTCAATTAGATCTTTCACGGTACTGGAGGAATCCACCGGGATAGAGAGGATAGTGGGCCGCACCAGCCGGGGGTATTCGGTGGAAATCATTTCCTCCGCCTGGGCTCTCCCGGTGGGTAGTTTTATCCCGGCGAAATTTAAGTTGAGCACCACCGTGGCGTTGATATTCATGGTCTCCCAGGACACCTCGCCGGTAATATCCAGGGTCTGCGCGGTGGAGAGGGGGGGGATGCATAGTAATAGTAAAATAATGCTGATTACTTTAGGGCCCCCTGCCGACACACACGGTCGGGGTGGGGCATGCCGTTCCGAATGCTGCCGGGGAGTCTGCTCCCGGAGCCCTGGCCCCTGGGGGCCTGGCGGTCTCCGTACGCAGGGACGACCGGATGCATTCGGCCCGTCATGCCCCACCCCGACCGCTCCGCCAGCACTACATCGCATACGGTCGGTCATACCCCTTCTCCTCCCGCTCCGTAAGTATTCTGCGCTTGTATTACTTTTATATACCGTCATTACCCGCTCCACCGCTATTATTTGCTTGCATCATTACCCGCTCCGTGGTTATTCCTCGCTTGCATTACTTTTTCCGGTCCAGATCCGCCAGCACTACATCGAATACGGTCGGTCATACCTCTTCCTCTCCCGCTCCGTTTTATACTCCTTTAGGAACGAAAGTATCAATAAAGAATAGGATCCGCGAATGTTCGCGAATGTTCGCGAATAAATCAAATACCCGAAGCGTATTATTCGCGTTAATTAGCGTTTATTCGCGGATGAATTCTTATAATTTCATCCCCAAAGCAGTATACTATATCGCATATGGCCGTTTACATTACGGCCACGTAGCCATTTCTCTTTGGCATCTCTCTCGTGCCGAAGGCTCTTCTCTTCTCCTCGCCTCTTGAGGGTCGGCATTGCCGCGTAAGCGGCCCAACCCGTTCCGCACATCCTAGAAAAGGGATATGCTGCCAACCAATAGCATTGGGGGTGACCGTGGGAAACATGGGGAGGTGCCCCCGGAGGGGCCCCATGTTTCCAACGGGCAGGCCCCCCCAGTAATGTTTTTCAGGTATATTCTTTTCTCATTTTATCACCTCTCATTTTATCAAAGGCGTTTTCAATATCCGCCCCTCACGCAAAGTATCGTTTAAGTCCATACCATTAGCCGCTGCCAAAAGCTGGGGGTCTACCGCATAACCCAGGGCAATAGACCAGAGGGTCTCCCCCTTCTTTACCAGGTGGGATCCTCTGAACTGAAGTTCGCCGGGGCCGCCGTTTGCGGTTTTGCTTACCGTAGTGTTTTGGCCTTGATAGGGGGCGGTGACATCGGTAATGGCGGGGATGCGGATTTTGCCGCCGATGTGGAGGATCCGGGCGTTCGTACCGGGATTGGCGGCCAGGATCTGATCCACGCTCAGGCGGTAATGCTGGGCCAGGGCGGAGATGGTGTCCCCGTAGCCGATGGTATGGAAGCGGTAGCGGATCAGGGGCAGGTCGGTCCGTTCCAGCGCCGCAAGGATGGCCGGGGCGTCCCGGGAAGGAACCTTGAGTTGGTAGCCCTTTTCCGGGGGGCTTATGGTATAGCGGAGTTCCGGGTTTCCCTTTTTCAGCATCTCAAGTTCCACCCCCGCGTGTTCCGCCAGTACTTCCAGATCCACCGGATGATCCAGGCCGACCCTGATCCACCGGGGGTCATCCGGCCAGGTAGGGGTAAAGCCGAATTGCCGGGGGTTGGACAAAATATAAGAAACCGCCAGCAGTTTAGAGACATAGCCTATGGTATCCGGTTTTAGGAGGCCCTGTTCCGCCAGGATCCAGTAGTCCGAAATGCCGGTCTGCTTCATCAGGCGCTGCACCCCGCCGAGGCCCGCATTGTATGCTGCCAGGGCCAGGGCCCAGTCACCCAGTTGCTTGTAGTTATCCTCCAGCTTTTTCAGGGCCCCCTGGGTAGATTTCCAGAAATCCATCCGCTCATCCGCATACTCGGTGATCTTTATGCCGTAGCCGCCGATGCTGTTTTTCATGAACTGCCAGAGCCCGGCGGCCCCGGAACGGCTAACCGCGGTGGGCAGGAACCCCGATTCGATCACCGGCAGGTAGACCAGTTCCGGGGGCAGGTTCCGGGCCTCCGTTTCCCGGCGTATGAATGCCAGGTAGGGGCCGCCCTTATCGAGTACCGCCCAGAGCCAGGAAAGCCCGCCCTTGGTGGAGTACTGCCGGATATATTTTTGGGTCAGGGGATGATCCAGCCCCGGTATTGACAGGGGACGGATAGAATCACTGTCCGGCTTTTTCCGGCGGAGAAACCGCTCCGGTATGGCGGTGCGGATCTGCCGCTGGGACCGGAATGGCGGCTCGTAGGCGGGCGCTGCCGTTGCCAGTTTGGACAGCGCCTCTTCCAGGCTGGGCGGAGGCTCCGGAACTTCCGCACTAAGTCCGGGTATGAAGAAGGAGAAGAAGAGGAGGAGGAAGAGGAAGAAGAAGAAGAGAAACCGCGAAGAACGCAGAGGGAAGAACGCAAAGGACGCAGAGGAAGAGGAAGCAGAGGAAGAATTTAAAATTTTATTATCTTCCTTTGCGTCCTTCGCGTATACTCTGCGTTCTTTGCGGTTAATCTTCTTTTCTTCGTCACTCATCAGAATTTTTCCCCGTAATAGATCCCCGCCCATTCCCAGCGCCCGTGAATTTCCGGGTCAGACGGAAAGTTTATCTTTCGGAAATAGAGGTACCAGGTGGAAATATACTGGGACCAGCCCCAGGTGCGGAGGTAGGCTTCGTTGGCGTTGGAAGCGGCGTCCAGTTCCGGGGCGTAGCGGATCTGGTTGCTCATCATAAAATCGGAAAGGTTGAATTCCGCCATCCCCGAATTGTCCCGGTCTTCCTGCCCCCAGGATCGGGCAAAGAAATTGACCTTGGCCTGGCAGCGCCGCATCTGATAACTGCTCCCGTTGTCCAGGGCGGTACGGACGGCGGTCAGGAGGGAATTGAGGTTTTCAAAGGTCCAGTCCTTGCGGGAATTGTTAAAGTCCACAAGCTGTTTGGCGTAGCTGTCCGCATCGGGGAAGCCCGGTATGATGGCGCCGTAATAGGGTAGGAATTGGGTATAGGCCTGGATAGCCCGGTTCCATTCGCCGGTCCGCTCATAGGCCTGGCCCAGCATAAAGTAGGTGGGGCCCGGATCGATCTCCTCGGAAAAACGGGAAATCAGTTCCTGGTAGTACCAGACCCGCTGTTCCGGATTGTTCGTCAGGTTGATAAGCTGGTTCAGGCAGATCTTATGGATCGATTCGCCCCGGATACTCAGATCGGGGTAATTTTTGACGATCAGATCAAAGTACAGCGCCGACATGGCGTAGGCTTCCTGTTTTGTATAGGCATAGGCAATCATCAACAGATAATAGGCGGCGTAGGGATCATCCGGATGGGCATTGGTCCAGGACCCAAGGAAGTTGATCAGCCTGCCGAATTCCCTCAGTTGGGCGTACACATTGGCAATTTCCCTGACCACCGAAAATTGTTCCTCCCCGCTCCGGGTCTCCTGGCCCAGAAGGCCGAAAAGATCCTGAAGCTCCTCCTGCTGATCCGTGGTTCCAATAATATAGTAGGGATCAATGCCTTCAATAATCCGGGAATCCCCGGTGGTGCATACCGAAAGGGCGCCGATCAAAAAAAATGAAAAGAAAAGCGGCCCGGCGCTAACCTTCACAAGTCCATCCTTACATAGGGTTTTTTCCATTGGCAATCACGACCAAAAGTACTATACTCGTATCATGGATCGTATAACAACCCGCAAAATTACCGCCCGTATTGTGTTTATCATCGGGTTCCTTTTGATGTTCCTGGGGAGCGCCTTTTTATTGGGAACCCTGGAGGTCGCCACCCGTTTTTCCGTATTACGGGCCTTCTTCTTTGTCATTATCGGTGTCCTTTTCGCTTTTTTTGCCATAAAATTGAATAAACGCTCGATTTATTTGTTTTTTGCTACCTTTTTTCTCCTGGTGGGCTTTTTCCTTTTCCTTTTCGCCCTCCATATTATTCCTTTTTCCTTTTCCCAGGGCTGGCCCTTGCTCTCCGTCTTCGCCGGGCTTGCCCTTTTACCCGCAGGCTGGCATCGTTTCGGTTCTTTCCGCAGCCGTTATGTGGTTCCCTCGGTGGCATTTCTCCTCCTGGGCTGCGCCCTCATGGTTTTTTCATTCCGTATGGTTCCTTTTTCGTTTAAACACTTTGTAATTTCCTGGTGGCCCCTCCTGGTAGTTCTGATTGGCCTTACCCTGGTTCTCCTGTCCCTGGGCACCAAAAACAATGCTCCGCCGAATCCGGAGGCTTCAAAGCCGTAATCCGCCGTACAATGTCGAATCCAAAGCTATCTTTCCTAAAGTGGCTCCTCCTTTCCGCGTTCCTTTTTTCCTGCGGAAGCCCCCCGGTAGTTATAACTGAAACGCCCTTAGCCATCCCTGCGGCGCCTCCGGATGTCCACCCGGGGAGCCCTCCCGGCGCACCCGGCGGAGGAGCAGCGGAAGAGATTCGTTCCCTGGTGGAAAGCGGCGCCCCCGATGCCCTGGCGCGGGTCCTGGAACGTATCAACACCCTGAATCTGGGCAACAGTGATTTCGGCAGGATGATGAGCGCCATATCCGTAACCCTGATGCAAAGGCTCTTCCCGGATGAGCGGATTCCCTTTCCTACCGCCATTGATCCTCCCCGTATCCACCCCTATACCCGGATTCTTCAGGACGCGGCGGAGGGAATCTATTGTACTCCGCCAAAAAATTCTCAGGATTACCTGGAACTGGTTCTCCCGTTTCTGGCGTTTTTGGATAAAACGGAGCCGGGGGAGGCGCTTCTTGAGGCTTTGCCGGATCTGAAACAGGCGGCTAAACTCAACCCCCGGAGTGTGCTGGCCCCCTATTTCACCGGCCTCATCTATGAGCGGACCCGGCAGGGCGAAATGGCTGCGGAGGCCTTTGCGCTGGCCTATAGGATATCTCCGGGATTCTACCCCGCCGCCTTGGGTTTTGCCCGGTATTTAAACTTCACGGGGGAACTTCAGGAGGAGATTGACCTGCTTTCTGTCCTGGTTTTTCAGTATCCCGATAATATGGCCATCAAACGGCAGCTTGCCCTGGCTTACTACAACATGCGGGACTGGGAAAAGGCGGAACCGGCTATAGCGGAGGTTCTCCGGAGTTCTTCTGAACATCAGGATGATCATACCGGGCAGTTTATCCTGATGCAGGCCCATTTGTTGGTGGAGCAGGGCCGGTTTACCCAGGCCCAGTCGCCTCTGGATAGCTATTCGCTTATCAACCCTACCGGCCGGCTCTACCTTTTTCTCCGTGCGCGGGTTCAGGAGAAAGGATACCGGAACCGGGACGGAGCCCTGAATTATCTGCGATCCATACTCCGGGTTTCTCCGAATGATGATGAGGTTTTGGTATACGCGGCCCGGCTCCTTATGGAATCGGCCCGTTTCGAAGATCAGGCCGAGGGCCGGGAAATTCTGAACCGTCTCCTTGCCCATGTTGAGATGGGGGACGGTTCCCGGCCGGAGACCCTGCGGATAATTACCCTGGCGGTTCAGGACGCGGTACACCGGCAAGCCTGGAGGGAAGCCCAGCCCTATCTGGAACAGCTCCTGGCGCGGCGCCGTTCCCCCGGGGACATCCTCTTTGCGTATACGGTGGAACAGGGGCTGGGGCACAAGGATGCCGCCCTCGCCTATGCCCGGGAACTCTACGAGACAGACCCGGCCAACGAGGAGGGGGTCATCGCCTACATTTCCGCGCTTATTGACACCGGCCGCAGGGGAGAGGCCTCCGCCTTGCTGGAAATCCTTCTGGCAGCCCTGGACGGCGGTGGCGGCAGGGGGGGTGTCATGAAAGGCCGCTATTACTATCTTCGCAGCCGCCTGCGCCCCAACGAAGATGCCGTGATGGCCGACCTCCGCGCAAGCCTCTTTGAAGACCCCCGGAACCTCGACGCCCTTACCGCCATGTTCGAAATTTACCACCGCCGCAGGGACGAACGCCGGGCGGTCTACTACCTTAAGCAGGCCTTGGCGCTGGCCCCGGATAATGTCCGGCTCAAGGGGTACCAGGCGGAATATACTGCTTTGGGGATGAAATTATAAGAATTCATCCGCGAATAAACGCTAATTAACGCGAATAATACGCTCCGGGTATTTGATTTATTCGCGAACATTCGCGAACATTCGCGGACCCTATTCTTTATTGATATTTTCGTTCCTAAAGGAGTATATGAATAGAAGATACTTGGCTGTGCCGGCACATGGCATAGTCAAACCGGCCTGTTTTTCCTATACTTTACCCCATGGATTACAAACAGGCCGGTGTAAACATCGAGGAAGGCTACCGGGCGGTGGAACATTACCGGGATTTGGCGGCCTCCACCACTAATGCGGCGGTGCTGAACGGCATAGGCAGTTTTGCGGGGATGCTCTCCATCGGGGATCTTATCCGCGCCGGGGAGGGTATGACAGACCCGGTACTGGTTTCCGGCGCCGACGGGGTGGGCACCAAGCTGGACATTGCTTTTCGGCTGAAAAAGTACGATACCGTGGGCATTGATTGCGTGGCCATGTGTGTAAACGATATCCTCTGCCACGGCGCACGGCCCCTCTTTTTCCTGGACTACCTGGCCTGCGGCAAACTGGACGCCGATGTGGCGGCGGCCTTGGTCAAAGGTGTGGCGGTGGGCTGCCGGGAAACCGGGAGCGTCCTCCTGGGGGGCGAGACCGCGGAGATGCCCGGCTTCTACGGCGAGGGAAAGTACGATATTGCGGGGTTTTCCGTCGGTATCGTTGATAAAAAAAATATCATTGACGGCAAACATATAAGGGAAGGGGATGTTCTGGTGGGGGTAGCCTCATCGGGCCCCCATTCCAACGGGTTCAGCCTGATCCGTAAAGCCCTGCCGGATCTGGACGAGGACTTTGGCGGTATGCCCCTGGGGTATGCCCTCCTTGAACCGACCCGGCTCTACGTAAAGCCCGTCCTGGGCCTGCTGGAAAAGATTTCCATCCACGGAACCTTGGTTCACGGCATGGCCCACATCACCGGCGGCGGTTTCTACGAAAATATCCCCCGGATGTTTCCCGCGCCCTGCTTTGACGCGGTGATAAAAAACGGCTCCTGGTCCATCCCGCCCATCTTTGCCCGGATTGCCGCCGGGGTTGCGGCTTCCGGAGGCCTTAAAGAAAAAGGGGCCGCGGCCCAGGAAGCGGGGGCGAAGCTGCTGGAAAATGATGCCGCGTTACGGAAACAGATGTTCAACACCTACAACATGGGCATTGGTTTTGTTCTGGCCCTCCAGCCTGAGGACAGCGGGAAGGCGATAACGTTTCTGGACGATAAGGGTTTCCCCGCCTGGGAAATAGGCCGGGTGGAAAAGGGAAATGGGGTGGTGCGCTTTGAATGAAGAGAAATTAACCGCAAAGGACACAAAGGGGGAGGAAAGAAAACTTTCTCCTCTTCTTCTTCGCCTTATTCGCCTTTGTGGTTTATTATTCTTCATTTTGTCAGCGTTCCTGTTTGCGCATTTTGCGGTGTTAAGGCGGCTGAAATGAATATTGTCGTGTTAGCCTCCGGGAATGGTACCAACCTTCAGGCGCTGCTGGACGCGGAGAAGGCGGGCCGCCTCCGGCCGGGGCATATTGCCGGGGTAATTTCTGACCAGCCCGGCGCCTATGCCCTGAAACGGGCCGCCGCCGCGGGGATACCTGCGGTGGTAGAAGAAGTGAACGCCGGGCTTCCCGCCGATAAACAACTGCGGGAACTTTCGGACAGGCTTCTATTGAACCTGCGGAATATGGGCGCGGAACTTATCATCCTTGCGGGGTTTCTGGTGGTGCTGGAGGGGGAAATTATCGACGCCTATGCGGGGCGGATCATCAACCTCCACCCGAGCCTGCTGCCTAAGTATGGCGGCCCGGGGATGTACGGCGAGGCTGTCCACCTGGCGGTGCTGGCGGCGGGGGAGGCGGAGTCCGGGTGTACGGTGCATATTGTGGACGCCGGTACCGACACGGGGCCGGTTCTGTTGCAGCGGAAGGTTCCGGTGCTGCGTAGTGATACTGCGGAAACACTGGCGGAACGGATCCA
>BNUR01000107.1 GCA_025997495.1 Spirochaetia bacterium
TTAAACTTTTACGTTCGACCCAAACAGGCAAGAAACGGAGTACCAGACGGAAGCAATTTATAGCGGCTCTCAATCAGGATTTCCTTCACGATGTTTTATTTGGCAAAAGTTAAATGCTTTTGCCCTGTCCTTACACAGAATTCTCCTCCCAGATGGATTTGAGGTCAACTTCCAACCCCGGCAGGATCGAAACAGGGATGGCGCTGTCCTTTTTGTATATGGTGGATACAAAATGGCCATTTTCCAGAACATGAACCTGTACCGTTTGCGTATCAGGATTAATAACCCAATATTCCCGGACACCGGCGTCCAGATAGTAATTAAACTTTTTTAACAGCTCCTGCACGGTATTGGATGGAGAAACGATTTCAATCACCAGGTCAGGGGCTCCGTCACAGGAACCTTTGGACAGCCTGGTTTTATCGCACACCACGAGCAGATCCGGCTGCAACACCGTATCGTCGGTACGGTCTTTCCGGGGGAAAAGGCGCACATCCAGGGGCGCGGCAAATACTTCGCAGGATTTTCCCCGCAGGAAGACGCCGAATTGCAGGGTAAGCTCCCTGCTGAGCCGCTGATGGATTACCGAGGGAGAGGCCATCATATAGGCTACCCCGTCCATGAGTTCATACCGTTTGTCCGTTTCCCATGCAAGGTAATCGGCGTAGGTATAATGTGTTTTTTCCGCTTCGCGGAGTAATGGATCTGACATATCTATAGTTTAGGGCACTTGAAGGACCTTGGCAACGCGTACCGGGGGAAGGGCAGGATAAACGCACGCATAAGAGAAGAATTTATCACAAAGAACACATCGAACCTTTGGTTCGCGGAACACGAAGGGAAGAGAAAAAGATCACAATCCCCCCACCTTCTCCTTCTCTTCCTTCTCTTCCCTTTGTGTACCTTCGTGTCCTTCGTGTCCAAACTTCTTCTCTTTTTCTTATGTGCCGAAGGCTCTTCCTTCTCTTTTCTTCATTGTTTTCCTATGGTTTATCCTGTTTATGGCGGCGGGCTACTTTTTTTTTCTCCCCGATTGGGGTAAAATGCATGAAGGAAGCGGCGGTGCGGAAAAAAAGCTTATTATCCATTCTTATCATATCCCTCTCTGTTAGCGGCGTTTCAGTTTTTGCCCAACGGCAGGTGAACCGTCCCTATTGGTATACCCTGGAACGGGGGAAGCTTCACTTTAGAAGCGGGGAGTATGGGGAAGCCCTTATGGCCTTTGAGGAGGCCCGGGATCAGCGGAAGGCCATGTATACCCGGATGGAGGAGGATCTTATTACCCTCCTGTCCCTTCCCGAGGTTCGCCGCATGGGGGATTCCCTGGTACAAATCGAGCCGTATATCACCGAGCGGGGGCACATTGATGCGAGGGCGGCCCTGGATGAGCTGTATTACCGGGTGCCGAAGGTGTCCCTGGGGGATTCGGCCCGGAAGGCACTGGCGGAGATTGGCCGGTTTAAGGAATTTCCGGATGCAGAGTACTGGATTGGTGAAGCATACCGGGAGGAAGGGGAGTACGGGATTGCCCTGAAGCAGTATGAAAAGGCCTATGAACAGCGGGCTCTGCTGGAAACACCGGGGTTTGAACTTGAAATATTATATAAAATAGTAGATATCCAGAGGGTTAGGCGGGAATATACCGCCATGGAAGAACGGCTGCTAGAGATTTTAAAGCGGGATACCCTGTGGTCAGAGGATTCTGCAGACCAAAGGTCTGAATCCTTTGTGAGAACCGCCATGATGCGGACCCTGGAAAATGAGGGGGTTGGCCGGTTTTTAACCCTGTATCGTTATAATAACCAGGATGTGGAACGGGCGCACCGGCTTTTGGGGATCTATTATCATGCCCTGGGTCGGCATGACCGGGGGCTGCAGCATTTGCTGTTTGCTTTTTTGATTCAGAATAGCGTGCTGATTGAGGAAATCATTAGAACCCAATACGATTTTTCATTTACTACCCTGGACGCGCTCATGGCGGAGACCCCCCGGCGGCCGGCGCTGCTATCGTATATGGAAGAAGTCGAGTATTATAAAACCCTCTACTTCCTGGGTACCAGCCTCTACGGTACCGGCAGGCTGCCCCCGGCGCGGGAACTCTGGGCCTTTTTATCAGCCCGGGGCGCGGCCGCGGGGGAGTGGAGCGGCAGGAGCGCCGCCCAATTACGAAGCCCCTTCCTGGAACGGGCCGTAGAAATGCCTTAATGCCCTGATTCCTGTTGATCAAAGAACCATTACAAATTATAATTGGGGGATACGAGGAGCGCGTAGTGAAAAAAATCCTTTCCAGTGTACTTTTGTGTTTTGCCCTTGCCGGGGCATCGGTTTTTGCCTTTGAAGGGGATGATCTCAAAACCTATCCCAGTGCAACCCCTAAGGGTAGTTTTCTTATTAACGCCGGTGTTGGAATTGGCCCGACAATTTATGGTGATATAAATATCCCCCCCATCGGGCTTACCGTGGATTATAACCTGCCTTTGTTTGGGGGCTTACCCTTTACCATCGGCGGTCTTTTTGAGTTTGCCGGAAGTAAATATGATTTTAACTCCAGTTGGGGCGGTGTAACCTGGGGCTATACCGAATTGCATTCGTTCCTGAGTATTGGAGGCCGGTTCGGGTACCATCTAAATTGGGGTGTGGATAAACTTGATACCTATGTGGTTGCCGGTGTGGGGTGGACCATCGGCATTGTAGACCGGACGTATTCCGGTGATTGGGGCGGCTATAGTAAACCTTCTGAAGATGCTCATGGTTCTTTTTTATTTGATATAAACATTGGGGCGCGGTGGTTCTTTATCCCCAATCTGGGGGCTTTCCTGGAGATTGGGGGAGGTTATCATAATTTGTCAACCGTCTCCCTTGGGGTTGCCGTAAAACTATGAGTAAGGTAGTACTGAAGGCGGAAGATTTAGACGGGTATCTCACCGACACGGACAAGGACAATCTGGCAAAGATGGATGCTATCTATCAGGAAGTGCTGGGTTGTTTTACTATCCTTGACGATACCCGTTCGGTTACCGAGCGGAAACAGGCGGAGGACAGGCTTATCTGTCTGTATAACGACATGGGCGGCATGATGCAGGAGATATGTAAGCAGGATGCTGCCATCTCCGATGGGGGCATTCAGGTGTATTCCTTTTCGACCCCCCACGAAAGCCATGCCGAGGCCTCCCGGCTTATCGCCAAGCTGCGGGATGTGCGGACCGAGAATCAGGAATTTGTCTACTATACCCAGCGGGCCTTCGAGATGCTTTTCAAGCTTGCCTACGGAGGGTCTGCGGGTGAAAACAAGAATCACCTTATCGTGAAGACCCCGGTGACTTCCCCGGTGCAGAATTACGCGGTGCACAAGATTACGAATATTGACAGCAAGATTGAAAACACGGTGATGTGCGTCATGCTCCGGGGGGCGCTGCTCCCTTCGATGATCATGAGTAAGGAGATACAGGAATACTCCTCCCACGGGTATGTAAGCCCCTTTGCCCTGTTCCGCATCCGCCGGGATGATTCGAAACACGAAAATGATATGGAGTACATTCTGGATCTGGATCGCTCTTACTTTAAATTGGAGGACCTTGACGGCAGGGATCTGATTTTTGCGGATCCCATGAACGCCACCGGGGGGAGCCTGGTGACGGTGGTAAAGTACCTGGTGGACAAGGGTGTTAAACCCCGGTCGGTGCAGTTTTTTAATGTTATTGCCGCCCTCAAGGGGGCGCTACGGGTGGTCCGGGCCCTGGATAACTGCCGGGTGTACACCCTCTGGATGGATCCGGTGCTGAACAACGCGGCGTATATCATGCCCGGCCTTGGGGATGCGGGGGATCGTATTAATGGCAGGGATCTGGAAGAGTATCCCCGGAATATCATTCAGCTCATTGCCGATTACGGTTCCAACATAGCAAAGCTGTACCGTGCCCAGCTCAGGGAAATTGAGCATACGGTGTTAGGAACCATCCGGTGCTAGGTCTATAAAAATGAAACCGCCAATACTGTTTTCAGTAATAGTGTTACTGTGTTTTTCAAGCGGTATCACCGCCTGCGCCACCCGGGGGGTAACTTCTGCGGAGGAATATTTTTCCCTTGGGATGGCCTATTTTGACATGGGAAAATTTGCGGAGGCGGAGAAGTGGCTGAACCGGGCCCGGTCAGTGAATAAGACCATGGTTGCCTCGGAATATAACCTGGGCAGGATAGCCTACGAAACAGGCCGTTTTGATGATGCGCTTAAGCTTTTTGAAAAGATTCTGGCGAAAGATAAGGATAATGTGCTGGCCCTCAAGGCTGCGGCCTATACACGGATAAAGCAGGGGGATCTCCAAACAGCGGAGACCCTGTACAGCCGGGTTCTGGAACTGGAACCGGAGAGCGCCGACCAGGGCTACAACTACGCCCTGGTGCTGATGGCACTGGAAAAGCCGGAAGAGGCGGAAGAGGTTCTCCTGAAATATAAAGTTACCATGGCGGACAATAAGGATACCCTGCTTCTTTTTGCGCGGGTTTTAAAGGCGCTGAACAAGGTTGAGGCGGTGGATGCCTATAGCCAGTGGCTGGAGGAGAATAAGGATTCCAAAGTACAGTATGAATATGCCCAGGTACTGGAGTCCGCCCAGTTTTATACCAAGGCTCTGGAGGAATACCGGGCGGTGATCGAGGCCCTTCCCCCGGATAAGCCCGCCGCGGACGCTGCGGGCAGCGGTGTTCAGGCTCTTAATCGGACGGAGGTTCGTTTTACGGTGGCCCGGCTTTTGCTTCTCGCCGATTCGGAAAAGGATGATGGCGTCAAGGAACTGGAAACCGCGGTGACCGAAGGCTTTTCGGACACAGAAAAGCTAAAACCCCTCCTTGAGGAAGCGGGTATTTCCACCGCAAATAAAGATGAGATCCGCCGGATTATTGATGGCATTGAAAAGGCTGCCGCCGATAAGACTGCGGCGGAGAAAGCGGCGGCAGAAAAAGCCAAGGAAGATACGGCCGCAGACGTTACTCCTGCCCCGGAGCCGGATACCGCCGGCGATGAATCCGGCGGAACCGGTAGTTCCGGGGCCGCAAGCCCCTAGGAGCCTATTGCATTTGTGGATTTTTTGCACTTGATGCTGCAAAAAATCCCAATTAAACGGCATCCTGCGAACCTTTGGTTCGACGCAATTTGCAGGGTAAAAATCGTCTTGAAGGCCGATTTTTCTGATTGAACTGCACGAAGTGCAATAAATTGCTAGGAGCCTGTTGTACGGTATGTTTGTTTCTATGATACAGGTGATTTTCGAGATACCCGATGTGGACAGCATCAAGGCGAAGCGACAGATTATCCGTTCCGTTAAGGATAAGCTCCAGCGCCGTTTCCGCATGAGCGCTGCCGAGGTGGACTTACAAGACTCCCTGTCCTTTGCCCAGATAGGCGGGGCTCTGGTATCAAATTCAAAAGCATTCGGGGAGCAGGTTTTGCAAAAGGCCTTTGCGATGATTGAAAACGAGACGCCGGTCCGTATCCAGGACGTGAGCATCCATACTGAAGAGTTTTAGGGGAAATTGATGAGAAACATAACGCTTGCCCTGCTTACGGCTTTTATGTTCAGTTCCTGTGTGGGGGTGGTCCAGGAGATCCTGATCCGCCGGGACGGCTCGGGGACGGTTAGCCTGGAGTATCGGTTTTCCCGGGAGTTGGAAACCCTGGGAAAGCTGGACGGTAATGAAAACTGGCCGCCGCTGCCGGTGGGAAAGGCGGATTTTGAACGAACCGTTGCCCGGATCCCCGGGCTGTCCCTCCATTCCTTTACCACAAAAACCGCCGGGCAGGATATTGTCAATCAGGTAAAGCTGAGTTTTTCAAGCACGGAAGCCCTGGTGCATCTATTAAATGGTTCCGCGGGAGGTTCCGGACAACGGGCATCCCTGGTACGGGAAGGGAACAGGAACCGGCTTACCCTGGGTTGGAGCGGCGGCGGCGATACGGATCCGGAACTGTTGAGCCTGCTGGGGGCCGCCATGGAGGGCTATATTCTGGAATTCGGCCTTACCCTGCCGCAAACCCCGGAACTGCGTATTCTGGACGGAAATGGCCGCGCCCGGGAAACGCCCCCGGCGGGAACGGTGACCGTCCAGGGAAAACGGGCCGGGTTTTCTGTACCCATGGCGGGACTGCTCTCCTCCCCGGAGCCTTTTACCCTGGAAATCCTATGGTAAGCGGCTTGCGGAATCTATCGGATAACGGTGGATTATCTTGATCCGGTAGTCCGTGTTCAAATAGAGCGCCTCCACCCTAAGAACCCCGGTACAATCAATGGGCAGCACTATTTCTGTGGTAAATGGATTGGGAGGTTCCTCACCAAGGATAAATTCGATGGAAGTTGGCGCATCCTCAATATACCGGAAGGGCATGGGGGCGGCATAGATAAGCGGTATTTCATCTCCCTCTTCCAGGTACAGGTTGAATCGCAGGGGTGTTCCCCAGGCATCCACTTTGATACCCAGGGTTCGCCGTTCCAGCAGGATACGATCCCGCACCTCCACTTTCAGATAGCTGCTTTCCCCATCGGTATCGTCTATGGTTCGCAGTTCAGGGGTTCTGAGCAGATTACGGGTGAGATAGAATGCGCTTCCCCAGAGAATGGCGGCGGTGATGACGAGAAACAAGCCCCGGGGAATTATCCCCACCGGTGATTTGAGCGGTCTGGGGATGAGTTCCCCGGAGGCTGCCGGGCCGGCGGTCATTAAGAGGATTCCCCGCTTAAAGGTGGTGAATATGGGGAGGGCTATCAGGGCGATATAGAAGATAAGCGGGGTATCCCCCGAAAGGATGAGGGATGCGAGCCGCCGGTTTCCTGACTGGATAAGGTTCCGCAGGGAGGAGAACCCTAAGAGGAGGGCTAGAAAGCAACAGAGCCAGATCAGCGGCGGCTTTTTAACGCAAGCGGCCAGGAAGATACATACAAAGGCCCAGACAAAGATGGGAATAAAGGTTATGTCAAGAAGCGCGGCCAGGAGTATTTCCAGGGCAACCAGGATTACCGAGGCGCTGCCGTAGAAATTGGCCCGCCGGGGGACATACACCAGATCGAGTACCGGAGAAAGCAGGGTGAAGAGGGCGATTCCGAACAGGATCTGTGCCGCCGCGGTCCCGTAAAAAAGCCCGGAGCGCCCGCTCCAGGCGGCGGCATTCCCGGCATCGGGATTGTAAATGCCGGTGACTACCGCCGCCCCCTTCAAAGACAGGATCAGCAGGGCATAAAACAGGATAAGTATCCATGAACGCTTGAGGAATATCTTCCACTGGATAAGCAGCCGAAACCGGAACACCACGGAATAGACCAGGGCCGCCAGGAAAAACAGCGCCGCAACGGTCAGGAAGAACAGCACCGTGGTAGATTCCGGTACAAAGAAAGACCTTCCGGCGAAGCGGAAGATCAGGTAATGGTAGTCGGGATTTTCCATCCCTATGTCCAGTGATACGGCATAGTCAAGCAGCAATGTTGCCAGCATTGCACCGGGGGCCGGGGACCCGGTTCCATCCATGGGGATACCGGAACCCCGCAGGTACAGCGCCGGTAATTCCCGGTTAAGGGCAAATTCCAGAACCGGGGGGCCATCCACCAAAGCGAGCTTGTACAGTTCATTGGAACCGATGGCCGGCACATAGGGGATCCCGCGGGAATCGCAAAGCTGCCCCAGGCCCTGGAGGAGATTTAAGGGCGCCAGGGCCTTCCGCGCCCCGTGGTGGACGACCAGTTCCCCGGCCTCCCTATACATATCCAGGTATACCAGGGCAGTATCCTCGGGGACTTCCAGGCGGGAATAGAGATCCCGCAGGCCCGTGTTGAAGGCTCCTTGTTCCGCGTCCCGGGGATCGGCGGTCTCTTGGGGAAGGGCCGGCCATTCATCCCCTAAGAAGGCCACCAGTATATCAATTTTTTGCTCCTCCCCGGAGAGGGCAGTTTCGCGGGCCTTGTCTATGAAGGCCAGGGCAACTTCAAATGCATACGGAAGATCCCGCCGGTCATCGTCTGAAAAGGAAAGGGGCACGGCCAGAATGAAGAGCCCTGAGGATGCGGCGGCGGCGGGAAGGGATATATGGAGGGATGTGCCGAAGCTGCCGTATTCGGCAAAGAGGGGGCGTTCCTCAAAGGGGATCTTCCGTTCTGCGAGGATGCTTTTTAGCCGGGCCCGGCGGGAATCTTCCAAAAAACCTTTGGTTTCCGGATTACTGTGGAGTATGGCGGGCAGGAAACACAGGAGGATCAGGAGGAAACGCCGGATGAGGGTCATCGGTTAACCATAGCCTTTTGGGGGGATCGTGGGATTTACACTATTGTCGTATTGTCGGCGATAGTATGTTCCTGGTCTTTCTTCTGCTTGTGCTTCGTAACAAAGAGCAGGACGAGCGCCGAGGCGCACAAGACGACCGTATAGAGGAAGATTATCACCATCGGTTCCATTGCTTATTCTCCGCTGTTCAGGATGAGGATCGCGCCCACGATAAACAGGAGCGCGGCCGCGGACACGCCAAAAAGGAATATCCGCGTTACTTCGATCTCGCCCCGGAGCATCGCGCCCAGCACGAGACTTCCGAAGGTAAGCTTGCCCATGTCGAAAACCCTTTCCCGAGGGTATCCCATAGCTTGCTGTACTTCTTGTTGCTCATGTCTACAGTATACCATATCCCCGTCTTTTCCACAACTCAACTCAGCGGCCTGCTTTTCTATGCTGCCCGCAAGCTGAGAAATATTAAACAGTGAACGCAAAGATGTCAGTCACCATGATGACAGGTTCCCCGGCCCTCAGCTCACCATCACCTCCACGATTGCCCCCCAGGGTCCCGGATGGTCCGTCGGGTTCAGATAGCGGCCCGCAGCACGGATCTTCTTCCCCGTGCTTCCCGGGGGCAGATTGGTAAGAATAGCCCGGGACCGGTCGGTGATAGTGTGTCCAAAGGTATCCGGGTCCATGGAAAGGCCCGCTGCGTTTACTTCCACCAGTTCATAGCCGATCTGGTGGTTGGCGCGTACCTTGGGCTTGTCCGCCGTACTGTCCGGGTCTTCATCGCAGATAAAGCTTACCTGGTTACTGGCGTGGTGCCGTATGCCGACCCGCATGGTACCCTCAGACCGGGGAATCTCCACCGGGGCCATTGCCATTGGCAATGAATATTAAGCCATTGGCAATGAATATTAAGCCATTGGCAATGAACATTGAGCCATTCGCAATGAACATTGAGCCATTCGCAATGAACATTGAGCCAATGGCAATGAACATTGAGCCAATGGTAATGAACATCAAGTCATTGCCGGCAAGATTCAAGGGGGTCTGTTAAAGGTCCGACGGCTTTTCTGTACCGTTCTATCAAAGGGATGGCAACGTAAAGGGGGGCCTCTGGGCCTTTACGCACAATAAGGGGGCTGCCGGGCGGTGTTAAGCCGGATGCGCCTACGAAGTAACTTTTTCTACCATAGTATAGTGTCTCATGGATTATGGGAGGTGTCAAGTTAATTCGGATAGTAATTTCAAATTAGGGAAAATATACTAAAAACGAGATATAGGTGAAGAATTTTAACACAGAGGGCACAGAGGATTCACAGAGACCACAGAGGAAGAGGGGAAAACAAGCTATTTACCCTTTCATTCTTCCCTCTGTGTTCTCTTTTTTTCTTTCTCTGTGCTCTGTGTTTATTCTTCGTCTTAATTCATTTTACTATACGGTTGAATTTGGAATTCCTGTAATTCGGACAGTTAATTCGGTGGGTTTGAAAACGGTATCGAATTCTGATTATTATACCGGAAATGTATCCTTAGCGCCCATCCTCTTCCTCCTGCATTTTCAGAAACTGATCCACCTGGCTAAGCACAAATTCCTGGTATCGCGGCTTGAGCTTGTCAAAGAGGGCCAGGAGCTTGGTCACCCGTACGCCCTTTTCCGAGTTGTACCGCTCCCCCTCGCCGGTTTTCAGCCATTGGGGGTTTGCGTCGAAGGAATCGCTGATAAGGCGGATGAGGCGGTCGTTGACGACTCGTTTGTCTTGTTCAATATAATTTATGAGTGTCTGGGAAACGGAAATCATCTTGGCGAACTCATTTTGTGTTAATTTTAGCTCTTTTCTTAGAGCCTGTCTAATATCTTTGCAAGTCCCCTATCAACCGTTATAATGTAGATATGAGAAACACCTACCCCAGTGATATAAGCCGGGACCAGTTTTCGTTGATTATGGGTGACTTGCTCAGCGCC
>BNUR01000108.1 GCA_025997495.1 Spirochaetia bacterium
TGCGTGAGGGGGACGGTATGCTATCACAAACCCTTGAGAATCTGAAAGCGCTCCGCCTTTCCGTCATGGCGCAGGAATACCGCCGCCAACAGGAATTGCCCGCCACAGCATCACTCTCGTTTGACGAGCGGCTTGCGATGCTGGTGGACGCCGAGTACCTGAGCCGGCAAAACAAAAAGCTGGAACGGCTGCTCAAACAGGCCGACCTCCGGGACCGTACCGCGTCGCTTGAAGAACTGGACTATGGCCCTGCCCGCCGCCTTGATAAAACCCAGGTCGCCCGGCTCGCTGATTGCCGCTGGATACACGAAGGCCGGAACATGCTCATCTGCGGACCCTGTGGCACCGGCAAAACATTTCTCGCCAGCGCCTTCGGCAACGCTGCCTGCCGCTGCTTCCTCACGGTAAAAAGTTACCGGGTGTCCCGGCTCCTGTTGGATCTCCAAATCGGCCGGGGGGATGGCTCCTGGAACAAACTCCTGAACGAGCTTAAAAAACCCGACCTGCTCATCCTGGATGATTTCGGCTTGGCCAATCTGGAGACGCTACACTGCCGGGATTTGCTTGAGGTGATCGACGACCGGAATGGCGCCGCCTCGACACTGGTGGTCTCACAACTTCCAGTATCCGACTGGCACGGCCTCTTTGCCGACGCCACCATTGCTGACGCGGTATTAGACCGGCTGCTGAATGGCGCCTACCGTTTTGAGCTATCGGGGCCTTCGCTGCGGAGGAATAGGCCGGATGAACCGGGACAGGAGGAGGCGCGGCCGCTGGGCTAACGTTTTCGTATGCTGCGGGGGGAGGAAAATTTACCCCCGCTGCATTTTTTTCCGCTGCATTTTTTTCTTGACAAATCTTTTCACTGCGGTTACTGTTTTTTTAAAGATGTCGGGCTCCGCCCGAATGCCGCCGGATTATCCGGCCGGATACCGCCGGAATGCTGCCCGGATGTTTCCGGATTTGCTGGGCTGAATTGACCGGATTACGCAGTAAGATGTTTCACCGCATTTACCCCTTTTCTTACAAAGCTCCAATAAAGCAATAAATCCTTATTGAGCCGACGTCTTTTCAGGTCTTAACATCAAATATGAAGCTACATAGCACCCTAATAGGGTCATTATAGTCATTGTAAGAAAGTTGTCAATAGCAGATTTTTCCAAGATGATTTTTAGCAAAGGCATAAACAAGGGGTTATGACAAGTTTAAGGGCACTTCTGGCTATTAATATGAAGGTACAGCGACATCTTTTAGGGATTTCACAAGCGAAATTGGCCGAAAAAGTGAAAACTTCCGCGCACTATATTGGCATGATTGAGCTTGAACGGAAATTTCCCATGCCGGGATAGCAAGACGGACGATGCATGTCTCACAATGGCGCTTTTCAGCCCTTTTTTTCGATTTTTGTCTCATATTCACGTTAACCCCAAAGGCGGTGTTATTTATCTTTGTAATGACTGCCGCATTCGAGGATTTCCACATTTTCATCTTTTACCCGGTAAATAAGCCGGTTTTTTTCGTCTATTTCACGGCTATACCAGCCATTATAGTCATATTTTAATGGTTCCGGTTTCCCGATACCCTTATAACTATTGCGTTGAATATCCTTCAAAAGCAAATTGATACGGCGTAGTGTCTTTTTATCCTGCCCCTGCCAATAAAGGTACTGTTCAAACGCTTTGTCAAAAAAATTATACACTAATCATGCTCCATGGCTTCTAATTCGGCCATGGTTTTTGAGACGATCCGCTTCCCGGTTTCCATAGCGGTGATAGCTTCATCCAGGTACGCACGATGTTCTTTGCTGTAAAGCATATCCCCCTTAATTTCAAAGGGTATCTTCCCCTCTCTGACGGCCATTTTCGCAAAGACGGTAAAGGCTGTTGTCATATTCATCCCCATATCAGCAAAAAGCAATTCCGCCTGTTTTTTAAGTTCCTTGTCCATACGGATGGTTATGCTTGTACTTTCCATTGTATATTTACCTCGTACTTATATAATATGTATATATACTTACTTTGTCAATACGGAGGCTTTATTCAGCCCTTTTTCTCGATTTTTGTCTCGTATTCAAGGAGTTTCCGCAGTTGATCGAGGATAAAATCCTGGAAATAGGGGTTTAACCGCTTAAAAATCGTCTCCACCTCCTCCATTTTATAGTCCGGAGTTATGTCTTTCCGGAATATCTCCCCCTCCCCGGTCCGCAGCCACCCGTCGTTGACCCCAAAGGTGGTGTTTATGAGCTTGATAAGGCGGTCGTTGACCTTTCGCACCCCTATCTCTAAAGCGGCCATAAAACTGCTGGAAATAAGTATCTTTTGAGCGAATTCGGCCTGGGTAATGTTCAGGGCATGGCGGAGGGTCACGATTCTTTGATTAATCGAGATATCGTTTGGAGGTATCTGCTGAGTTTGCATACCATTTAACCATATTATATTTCACATTTCAGGGCAAGCAAAAATTATTTCCAGGTATATATTGACATTCATTTCATTGTATCAGTATAATATACTCTATGAAATGCTACGGAATTACAAACAAAGAGGATAAAAAGCTCCGGGAACTGGCCCTTGGCGTGGAACGGCTGGGGGAAGGGAGCAGGGAGTATATCAGGCAGGTCTCCCGGGCCTTGATTTCCGTTCAGGAGTCCCTGGTTCTGCCTATGCCGGCTGAAAAAGACATGGGAGATGGCCGGGTAAAGGGTATATCATACTTTTTTGGTAAGGAATAATCTTCGTAAGACAGTGGTTTTTACGCCGTCCTTTGGCGGCTTAAAGATGGCAGGCTTGACCCGCTGGATAGAGAAAAAGTCCAAGGACTATTAAAGAGGAGTTTTTTTATGAAGAAACTTATTGTGCGTAATACGCCATTCCCCACTTCTTGCGACCCATTTCTTTTTGCAACATAGCTTCCTTCACCCGCTTGTTGTATAGCAATTTCAATATCAATCTTATCACTGGAATTTTTCGGTATAATGTTTCCCGGGCGATAGATAATTGAATTACCTTGTTTGAAAATAGGTTCACATATGCCTTCGACTTTAAAATAAGCATCATCACTCCCAAGCGTTTTAGTTAAATTTATGTAATCCACTGAAGCTGTCCGCCATTCTTTTTGTATTATCGGAGATCCGATAGAGGCTTCACTTTCCACACCAATTTCGGGTGTTATCTGATATTGTACTGCCACCCGAAAATCTTCACGCGGCCCTGATGGCCCAGCTGGCCCAGCAGGTCCTTTAAGAATACCAAGAACGCTGGCACATCCAATGAAAACAAATCCAATGCTCAGCAACAGACCGAACATTCCAACCCAAAACACACTACCCGACTTTTTTGTAGTTCCCATAAACTACTCCTTTTATAGTCCAAAGGACTTTTTTTGCGCCGTTTTCATGCCCTGCAGAGCTTCGGTACTCCATCTATCCAACGGGCAACGCCCGCCGTTTTTAAGCCGTCCGAAGAACGGCGTAAAACCCTGAATTTTTATGAGGATTATTCCTTACTAAAAAAGTCAGTATATCCCCATCCGATGTGGATTGGGCAATTTCTATAACACAATCCCACATATTTGAAAAATATAATATCACATATATTGGATTGTTGTCAATACTTTTGGATGGGATAGGATGATTTTTCCACCTATAAAGTGTATAAATGACAAGTATAAAGAAGCTTTTAGGCTCAAATATAAAGACCTATCGACACGCCCTCGGCATTTCGCAGGCAAAATTGGCGGAAACAGTGGATACGGCAACCAATTATCTTGGGTTGATTGAGGGCGGCAAAAAATTCCCCTCCGCCGAAATGATAGAGCGCATCGCCGCCGCCCTGGAGAAAGATCCCCCCGACCTCTTTGCCATCACCCCTATTCAGCAGCAATGGCAGGATGAACTTCTCTCTGAACTGGAAAAAATCATACGGGACAAGCGGAAAGCCCTGGGGCAAAACTCAGAAAAATCTTCCTAACCCACTTGACAACCCTGCTCCATCTGATATAGTATAGATATAACAGAAGGCATAGAAATGCTTATTAAAATAGAAAGCGAAAGCCAGGTCCCCCTCTTTTTGCAATTACGGCGGCAGATTGTGGAGGGGATTGTCCGGGGCGAACTGAAGCCGGGGGAACAATTGCCTTCGGTACGGCAATTTGCGGTGGATCTGGGGATAAACTTTCACACGGTGAATAAGGCCTATAGCGCCCTGGAGGCCGAGGGGTTTGTCAAAATCTACGGGCGAAAGGGTGTGGTGGTCGCCGAACTGCCCCCCTATGACACGGCCTTTTTACAGGAACTGGAAGAAAGCCTGGCAAGTCTGTTTCTGGAAGCGAAGGGCCGGGGTGTTGCGCCGGAACTTTTTGAAACACTGATACGCAGGGCTATGAATAAGAACTAAGGAGGAACCTATGATACCGGTAGTGATTTCGTTAACATTCCTGCTGCTTACGGGCAGCCTCGCGTTTGTACCCTTTGTTACCCGGAGAACAGAACTGTTCGGGGTGACCATTCCAATAGCGGCATGGGGCAATGAGGAATGCCGCCGGCTCCGTGCTTCCTACCGGGACCGGGCACTCGGCCTTGGGGTAGTGTTTACCGCCGCCGCTGCCCTGGGGAGCGCTTTTTTACCGCTGGATACCGCAGTAGGTCTGGTGTTTTTTATTCTTGCCATGGCGCTGTATATGGTGATATGTTTTGCCCTGTACCTTGCGCGGCATCGGAGGGCAAAAAAGCTCAAGGCCGAATTGGGCTATAGTATGGAAGGAAACCCGGGGGTAGTAGTGGTGGATACGAACCCGCCGCAGAGGGATAGCCTTTCCCCGTACTGGCTCCTGCTGTATCCGGTGATACCGGCGCTAACCATCCTGGGGATTATGCTTGTATGGCCCTATGCGCCGGATCCTATCCCCCTGCACTATGGCCTTGACGGTATCCCCGACCGGTTTATCGCTAAAACTCCCGGCGCAATAGGGATCATGCTTTTCCCCCAGGTATTACTATTGCTGATTTTTGCCCTTACTTATCTGCTTGCCCGCAATGCCAAACGGCAGATTGACGCCGGTTCAGCGGAAACTTCCCGGCAGCAGGGGCGGCGTTTCCGGCGTATCACCAGTGCGTCCCTGATTTTTGGGGGAGTGCTTCTCGGCGTATATCTGGGGGCTCTGGAGATTTGTATGCTCCTCAATATTGGCTACAAAATAATTATGGGGTCATCAATCGGCCTGCTCGTACTGGTTGGCGCCGGTATTGCATTGATGATGTTCTTTGTCGGGCAGGGCGGCAGCAGAATCCCTGTACCGTCAGACCAATCGGATCTTAGTCCGGGGGAGAACTCACCCGTAGGTTCCCCCCGTGACGATGACCGGTACTGGAAGCTTGGGCAGTTTTACTGTAACCCTAAAGATCCGGCTGTATTTGTGGAAAAACGGTTTGGGGTTGGGTTCACGGTAAATATCGCGCGGCCCGGAGGGTGGATTTTCCTGGCAGGGATTCTCATAATTATTGCGGGCAGTATTGTTCTTGCGGTTGTTCGGGATTGGCATTTATAAAAACAGATCCGGCTGCCTGTCCCCGAAGTAAGCCCCCAGGGGTTCCCATTTTAATGGGTATAAAAAAGCTAAAGTTTCAGGCCGATGTGTGCATGACTAACCCGCCAGCACTGCCCGTGCCAATTCCCGCCCCTTCTCCTCCAGGCTCGCCAGCATAGCTTCGTCCGGCATCCCCGCCCATTCCCGGCTTTCCAGGCTTGTCCACTTCAGGGGTTCGATGGCGGCCTCGTAGTCCTTTTTGGCCCCCCCGACCCAGCCCCATGACCCGATCCGCAGCGCCGTTTTCCCGGTGATATGCTTACGCCGAAAGATGTCCAGTACATAGGCCATAGGGGGAAACATGGCGTACTCGTAGGTGGGCATGGCGATAACCAGACCGGTGCTCTTGTAGGCATCCGCCAAAACCCAGGACACATTTTCGTCCGGAATCCGGTGGATAGAGTAAGGAACACCCTCGCTTTCGATGCCCCGGATTACCGCGTCCACCCCCCGTTTGGTATTGCCGTACATAGACCCCCAGATGATAGCGATTTCCTTTTCGGCGGGCCCTTTGGCATAGGCAGCGTACTTGAGGTAACGGGCGATGATCTGCTTCGGATCCCTGCGCCAAACAATGCCGTGGCTGGGGGCGATACATTTGATATCTAATCCGGAAACCTTCTCCACCGCTTTTTCTACAAAACTTGAAAAGGACGCCACGATATTGGCATAATAGCGAAGGCTTTCTTTTTCAAAGGCCGCATGTTCCGCCTCGTTATATTCATCTTCAAAAATCCGATCCCCCAGGATGCCGTAGGAACCGAAGGCGTCACAGGGAAAAAGCGTCCCGGATTCACCATCCCAGGTAACCATGGTTTCCGGCCAGTGGATATTCGGGGTCTCCCGGAAGGTCAGAACCTTGCCCTTCCCCAGATCCAGGGTTTCCCCATCCTTTACCGCCCGCAGCCCATCCTCTATTTTATAGAAAGTTTTAACCAGATTTATCCCCTTGGCCGTGGCAATAATCTTCGCATTGGGACTTTTTTGCCGGAATTCCCGGAGCCAGCCTGTATGATCCGGTTCCAGGTGGTTCAGAATAAGGTAATCGACCTGGTCAAAGCTGATACCGATAGAGGTCAATTCATCCTCAAGCTGCCCCGGGGCGCCACTCCAGTCACGGACAAGATCGATGAGGGCAATTTTTTCACCCTTTACGATATACGAGTTCAGGGAAACACCCTGGGGAATAGGCCAAATCCCTTCAAAAAGGTCAGGCGCTTCGATGTCCGCATGGAGACAGTAAACAGAATCAGAAATAGTATGTGCTTTCATGTTGCCTCACAGTATATCATTTAAAAAAAACCCCACCTGTGAAGAAAATTTCATGGAAAGAGGGGGTACAAAATACCGTATCGGTCAAGGCCGAAACAGCCTGAAAAATCAACTCTTGAGGACAGAAATAACCCGCTCCAGAACCTTTTTGCGATCCAGAGGCTTAACAATATAGCTCTTGGCGCCCATAAGCAGGCATTTTTTGACAACATCCTCTTTCCCCAGGGCGCTGACCATGATTACCCGGGCATTTTTATCGAACTCCAGTATCTTCTCCAGCGCGGAAACACCGTCCATTACGGGCATGGTGATGTCCATGGTAACCAAATCAACGTTTGGATGCATTTCCTTGTACTTTTCCACACCCTGAGCACCATCTGCGGCGGTTCCCGCGACTTCAAAACCTTCGGACGTAAAAATCTGCCCAAGCTGCTTCGCAATAAACATGGAATCATCGACTACAAGAACCCGAAAAGACCCACCTTCAGGTTTTTGCCCTTCGGGAGACTTTTCATTCATACTGGGCATATCACCTTTAGCTATCATGCGGTACGCTCCTCTTCTTCATATACTGTATGGCATCGCATATTACAAGTCAAGGGGCTATTCCTTCATTTGGAAGAACCCGCCCCTTGCATGAATAAAATACCTACATACAATACTACCATGGCTGTTCCATTTATGCTAGCGCCCATGGCCGAATTGAGTCACCGCCCACTCCGGGAATTGATAGAACATTTTGGCGGCTGTGACGAGTACTTCACCGAAATGATCAGCGCCGGCGCCCTCATTGGCAACGGCCCCTTCGAGTCCTTCTACACTGATAACGGCCCCTGCCCCGGGAAACTGGTCTACCAACTGGTGGGTGCTGATCCCGGCCAATTAGCCGCCGCCGCCGCCCTCCTGGATCGCCTGGACTGCAAGGGCATCGATATCAATATGGGCTGTTCCGCCCCGGCCATTACCCGCACTGGCGCCGGTGTCCGCTGGATGGCCGACCCGGATCGTGCCGCCGCCATGATAGCCCAAGTCCGGGCCATTACCCACCGTCGGCTCAGCGTAAAACTCCGTATCGGCATGGAGGACAACTTCGACTACCTGGTTACGTTCTGCCGCCGTTTGGAATCCGAGGGGGTGGAACTTATCACCCTGCACCCCCGCACGGGCCGGGAAAAGTTCAAGCGCCGTGCCCGCTGGGAATACGTGGACGCCCTCCATGCCGCACTGGGGATCCCCGTGGCAGGTAACGGGGACATAGCCGGTACGGAAGACCTGGTCCGCCGGGCCGCCTCCGGCTGCTGTGACGCTGCCACCTACGATGGGGTCATGGTTGGCAGGGCGGCGGTCCGCGCCCCTTGGATTTTCGCCGCGGCCAAAAAGGTAACCGGCGCCATTTTAGCGTGCCCTCAAGCAAATGACGCTGCCAGTAGTATGGATGGTGTTGATGACATTGACCTGGAGGAAGTCGGCCTGCGGTTCCTGGATCTTTTGGCGAAATACCAGCCGCCGGAGTTCCACATCAGCCGGGCGCGGCGTTTTTTCAACTATTTTTGCGATAACTTGAAGTGGGGAACCTACGTGAAAAACCTGCTGAACCGGGAGACGGCGCTTGGCGGCATAGCAAAGACATGGCCGGCGTACTTTAGGGAGCATCCGGAAGATCGGGAAACTAAAGCCCCAGCGCTTTTCTGAAATTTTCCACCACCAGATCCACCGTAGGCCGGGCGTCAACTTCTACTAGAAGCCCCTTTTTGCGGTAGTAGTCGATCAGCGGCGCAGTCTGTTCCCGGTAGACCTCCAGCCGCTCCTGAATGGCTTTTTCTCTGTCGTCATCCCGGGTGTAGATCTCTCCGCCGCAGGTGTCACAGATATCAGCCTTTTTGGGCGGGTTAAAGGTAGCGTGGTAGGTGAAGCCGCATTTCCGGCAGATCCGGCGGCCGCTTAAGCGTTCCAGTACCAAGGCGTCGCTTAGGTCCAGGTCAACCGCCTTATCTACGGTAGAAAACCCATCCAGAGCTTCCGCCTGGGGAATAGTTCGGGGGAATCCGTCCAGAATATAGCCCTGCCGGGCATCCGCCTGGGCAAGCCGTTCCTTGACCATTTCGATGGTGATGCGGTCACTCACCAGATGCCCCGCGTCAATTATCGCTTTAACCCGGAGCCCCAGGAAGCTTTTTGTGGCAATGGCGGCACGGAAAATTGCACCGGTGGAAATATGGGGAACCTTGAGGATATCCACTACCCTGGCGGCCAAGGTTCCCTTCCCCGATCCCGGGGGGCCTAAGAAAATTAACTTCATATAGCCCATATTAGCCATATTCGGAACCTATATCAAGCTGACGAAGGCTGAGCGGCCTTTGCGCTGCCATTTTCCGTTATTTCTGCAGATTTTTTTTACCAAAAAGGTCGGAATGTGTTCCCGTCCGAGGGGCTTTTCTTCCAGAAGAGTCTGTATCACCGCATCCAGCAGCGTTATATCAAGCCCCCGCCTTATTGCCAATTTGTATTCCTTCCGGTACCGGGCGGTAGTAGTTAAGGTTAACATTCCGCTGCTAATTCTGCATTTAGCTCCTCCGCCAATTCTTTCGCGCTGGTATACCTTTTTGTTTTAACCGTACCGTTTATTATGTCCCGGGCTTCTTGCATGGCAGCCTCGGTTTCGGCGTTATACCGGGGCTGTTTCATCTCAAACGGTAAACCCCCTTCAAGTAAGGATTTTCGAAAAAAAATATTGACCGCATCTGAGAGGGTTATTCCGAAGGCTGAATAGAGCTTTTCCACCCCTTCCTTCGTTTGCGGGTCTATACGTATGTTTAGGTTGGCAGTTTTGAGCATTTCATTACCTCGTAATAAATTATGGGAATTTGCCTACACATGGTCAATACACCGCAGCAATTCTAAATTTACCCTGAATCGACAAGTCCGCCATCGGTATAGAGAAAGACGAGGAAAGCAGACCATGAATCGTAGTAAGCGAAACGCAGGCAAAATCGCATGGCTTCAAAAAAAGCTACCCGTGTGGAACAGGATGCGCGGGCTTTTTGATAGTCGGTGTCGCAATAATCCAGGATGGTATGAAACTGGAAGGCTATCAGG
>BNUR01000109.1 GCA_025997495.1 Spirochaetia bacterium
GGCGGGATTAAAGGGGGAAAGAGAGGAATACTGCTGAACCAGGGAAGCCCGGTTTTCGTCCATGGCCTTGACCATGGCATAGGCCGTATCGTCGGGTACGCTGGCGGCTACAAAGATACAGTCCGGGGTCCCGGCGTTGATAACATCCGCAGTCTGCCGGTTAAAGGAATTGGCGGGCAGGACCACGGGCTGGAAACCATGGGCATAGAACCATTGCAGGGTTGCATCTTCAAGCTGCATAAAACGGACCTGGGCGGTCAGGGCGATTTCCACCATGGTGGAAGACTGGGCCGAGGTATGGTCCAGGAGCATGTCAAGCTTTCCGTCCTTTACCATGGAAGCAAGGTCGGAACCGCCGCCGTGGACCACATCGCCGCCCCATTTCTTTACATCATCATAGGTCACCCCGAGATAGTCCGTGAGGAGCATTTCTACGATCTTTTCATCCATGGAGCCCTTGGGGCTGCAGCCGATCCGGATGGGGATCTTCCGGCGGATGGCGTCTTCAATGCTCTTTACCTCGTATTTTCTGATGAAGCTTTCGGTAAGGAAGCTTACTGCAGAAACCGCCGTTAATTCACCCACCAGGCCGCGGTAATTCTTTGTGGGGGGCCTGCCCAGGGTGCCTTCTTCATAGGCCCATTTTGCCGGAGCGCCGTTGATAAAGGCGACGGATACGTTGGCGCCGTCGAACAGATAGGGAGCGCCCATGCCGCCGGGGGATATGGGCTGCACATCAACCTGGGACCCGGCGGGCAGATACTTTTCCCATAACTGGCCGAGACCGGCGGAAATGTTATAGGTTGCAGTCCCGACCTGATGGGTTCCGAACAACAGGGTGACGGCGCCTTCGGCCTTCGCCTTGTTGTCTGCGCCTCCTCCTGCGAAGACCGTTCCCGGCAGCACTAAAGCGGCCAGTAACGCAGCTAATACGACTCTTTGTAACTTTTTCATAAAAACTCCTCCATAAAAATATTTTAACGTGTCATTAACAAACACGCTAGTTCCCTTACCCTATGCCGAGTGCATGAATCTTTCCGTTGATCGATTCCACCTTCGCTTTTATCGCCTTTTCATCCTCCGGGCTTGACATATCCTGGGGCCGGATCACCCGCTTATCGGTTAAGCCCAGGAGACTGATGGCATACTTATTAGCGGCGGTTGCGTTCTTGGACATCCCCAGTACCTCTGCGGTCTCCCCTATCAGTTTTTGTAACTCCAGGGTGCGATCCTTGTTGCCCGCCGCCGCCGCTTCGTAGAGCTGCACAAATAATTCCGGGAACAGGGGCGCAATGGACGGCACATAGCCGTCGGCCCCAAGCAGCATACTTGCGGCGCCATGGAGGGTCACTCCCTGGAGAACGCTGACCCGGGGATTGGATGCGTATTCCTGAAGCAGTTTCTGAAAGTCCCCGAAATCTCCGCCGGAATCTTTTATCGCCACAACCTTATCAAGCTTGGCAATTTTGATCATGGTGGCGGCGTTTAACTTAAGCCCCGTGAAGGGGGGGATATTATATACCGCCAGATCGATATTCGTTTCCGTAGCGATCTTTTCAAAGTGGCGGATGGTTTCATCCTGGGACGTATGGCGGGCATAAAAAATAGACGTAATGACCGCACAGGTTCCGCCCATCTGCTCAAGCCGCTTGATGTTTTCAATTACCCGGCGGGTACTGGTATCCATCACCCCGGCCATTACCGGGACTTGCTTTCCCACTTCGTCCAGGGTTATCCTGATGGCCCGGTCTCTTTGAGCTTGGGTTAAGGCCAGGGTTTCACCGTTTGTGCCCGCCACAAATATCCCGTGGATTCCGTGATCCACACAGTGCCGCAGGAGAGCGCGGAACCCCTTCTCATCCACATCTTCGTTTTGATCCACCGGCGTAATAATCGGCGGGATTACCCCATGGTACTTCTTTGCCATAACATGCCTCCTTAGCATTACTGTTTATTTACTGCTAATGTAATACCGTATTCAATTGCATTTATCAAACTCAATTCATTGGCGGTCCCCTGCCAGGCATGCCCAAAGGCAGTTCCGTGATCAACAGAACTTCTGATGATAGGAAGCCCCAGGGTAATATTAACGCCCTTTACGGCCTGCCAGGCGCCGGCGGTCTTATCATACTGAAAACCCAGTACTTTCAGGGGAATATGTCCCTGATCGTGATACATAGCCACCACGATATCGTACATACCCCCGTGGGCCTTGGAAAAAACCGTGTCCGGCGGCAGGGGACCATCCAAAACAATCCCCTTTGTCCGCGCCGCTTCCACCGCAGGAATAATCTCGTCAATTTCTTCACGGCCAAACAAACCGTTTTCACCGGCATGGGGGTTTAATCCCGCCACTGCAATTTTCGGCTCCGGTATTCCCAATTTTTTGCAGGTGGTATATGCCAATTCGATAACCTTCAGCACCCGGTCTTTCTTTACCCGGTCGCAGGCTTCACGAAGGGAGACATGGGTGGAGACATGGACTATCCGAAGGTCATCACAGGCCAGCATCATGGAATAGTCCTTTGTTTTCGTTAAATCGGCGTAAATTTCCGTATGCCCTGAATAATGGTGGCCGGCTAAATTCAAAGCCTCTTTATTTAATGCGTTTGTAATGGTGGCGTCTATTTCTTTTGCCAGGGCAAGCTCAATAACTTTCTTTACCGAACTAAAGGCAGCCTCGCCGCTCATGGCGTCTACCTTGCCGATCTTCAGTTTATCAAAATCAACATTTTTAAGATCATACACGTCGATGGTACCATATTCAAAACGGCAATCGCCGATTTTGTTTACCGGATGAACCTTAATAGTATTGTTTTTTACGGCAACACGCGCCGCTTTTTCAATGGTTACCGCGTCGCCCACAACTACGGGATTGCATTTTTGGTAGACCTCTTTGTGCAGAAGTGTCTTAACCGTAATTTCAGGCCCGCAGCCCGATGGGTCCCCCATGGTGATGCCCAGTACCGGTAGTTTGCTCATCCGCTCTTCTCCCTTATATGACCCGCCGGTAAATTGACCGGATGTCATCCAAGCTTAGTTCCTTCATATTATTTACCAGGAGCCGGGTCTGCTGACTTCCCGCCAGTACCAGATCCTCCAGGTCCTCATCCTTTACCCCGAATTCTTTGAGGCTTAATGGTATTTCAGTATTCTGAACCACCTCGGAAATACGGCGGATAATACTATCTGCCCGTTCATCTTCGCTCTTCAGGCTGTATTCGGGATACACAGCATTACTGAGGGCGCCCAGGCGGCTTTTACAGGCGTCACGGTTGAAGGCCATAACCTGGGCAAACAGGATGGCGTTTGAAACTCCGTGGGCAATATGATAGCGGCCCCCCAGGGGATATGACAATGCGTGAACCGCGGTGGTACCGCTGCCGGTAATAGCCACTCCGCCGTAAAACGCGCCCAGAAGCATATTCTGCAGGGCTTCGGTATCCCCCTCTGAATAGGCCTTTTCAATATTGTGGAAAATTAATCTGGCCCCCTCGGCGGCGTACAGGTTCGACAGGGGAGTGGCTTTTTTGCTGGTATAACATTCTACGCTGTGGGCCAGGGCATCCACGCCGGTGGCGGCAATAATACGGCGGGGGAGGGCGGCAATAAGATTAACATCCAGAATTACCTCATCGGGAATAAGGGCCGGGTTAACGATCCCCTTCTTAACCTGTTCTTCCGGGATAGCCACAATGGCATTGCAGGTTGCCTCGCTGCCGGTTCCGCAGGTGGTAGGAATCATGAGGGTACGAAGCTTCTTCTCCGCCTTGAGGGGATCCTTCAGGAGATCCCGCACCCCGTAGGAGGCGCCCAGGAGTACCGACGCAAGTTTTGCGGTATCCATTACCGAACCGCCGCCTATACCGATGAGTAAATCTGCCTGGGGATTTTTTACCGCCCCAAGGGTCTTCTCGACGTCACTTACCGAGGGCTCGGGAATAATCTGATCCACCACCTCTGGAACGGCCCCGGCCTTGGCAATCAGCGCTTCCAGGGCGGCGGTGGTACCCAATTTTCGCAGGGACTGATCGGTAAATACCAGCGCCCGCCGGACGTTGTTCCGTTTGATAGTTTCGCTAACCTGCTCCAGAGAATTTTGGCCGTAGTGAACGCGTACCGGTAATTGTATCATACAGCTCATATTACACACCTCTTTTCAGTATCATCCGTTGATTTGCTGAGATAATTCATTATTTCAATGAGGGAACCCTTGTTCCCAAACCGTCCGCTCTTGGTAATGATAAACTGACCGTCATAGGTTCCGCCGGCGATCCTGCCCATGGGAATGCCGGGGCAAATTTCAGTTACCGGCTGAATACCCCGTATACCGAGGCGCTTGCACACCTCCAGGGAAGTATCGCCGCCGGTGGTTATCATCGCGGAAAACTGAAAGGCGTCCAGTAATTTCCACGCCAAAAGGCCAAGGGCGGAGGAAATAGCATTGCTATCGGCGTCCCCTTCTCCCTTGTCCCGGTCCACATCCCCAACGGGAATTTCAGACCTGAACATGCTCTCCACCGCGATAATACATATCCGCGGGTTTTGCCGCATCTCTTCCACTGCCCGGGTAAAAGCTGCGCCGATGGCTTCTTCATCCTTCCCTTCCCGAACCAGATCTACCCGGAAACGGATAATCGGCGCCGAAAGAATCCGGGAAAGGGTGGTAATCTGGGCGGCGGTCTCGCCCTGCCGGGTTCCGGCTATCATCAGTACCGGCCCCTGCCGGTTAAGGGGGGGGAGTATTTCTGCGGTTTCCCGGCCCAGATCCCTGGCGATCTGATTTGCCAGGCCTGCTGCTCCCGCCAGGATATGGGGCGTTTTAAGGGCGGCGGCAATTTGATAGATGGTTGCCAAATCCGTGTCGGTAACCGCGTCCGCTATAAACACTTCCGCTCCCTCCGCATGGCGGTTCCGAATATAGTCCGCAGCGGAAACATACCCCCGGCGAATTTCTTCCAGCGGAACGTTTTGGACTTTTTTATCCATCCCCTGGGCAAAAACTTTTACCGCGTCAACAATACCGGAACCGGAGTTAAGTATGCCCTGTTCCAGAATACTCCGGTTTGCGGGAAAGGAGGGCGCCACCAGGGCCAGGGAAATCCCCAGTTCATCCATAACCGCCGCCAGTTCCGCCCCGGGATTTCCCCGAAGTACGGAATCAATTTTTTTATAAAAAGTAAATTTCCGGTTTGCCGCCCCCAAGCTTGCAGCCATGTTCTTTACCGTATTATAGGCGTCACCGGCGCTCATTCCCCGGCTGTTTGAATTGAAGGAAACCACATCGTAGGTATCAAAGGCCGAGGGATCTGAAAATTGGATATGGGGAATAACCAGGGCTGATAATCCCTGATTGACAAACTGGATTGCCGTATCATTCGCACCGGTAAGATCGTCCGCCAGTATTATTGTTTGAGGCGCGCCCATGACTATCTCTATAGCAAGAATCGTGCCAGGAAAGCGATGGAGGTACGCAATGCGATAGCCGGATGCCTTTTCAAGCAAACAGGAACAAATGCAGGATCCGGTAAAGTAGATAATCCGGAAAATCTATATGAAGTGTTTCATATTGAAACATAGGCGTTGCAAAATAAAACAGTTGAAGATAAAAACCACGAACCTCACGAACACCACGGACAAATTCTTGTTTTGGAACCGGCTCTATTCATTATCTTTTTTCACGTTAGACGCAATAAACCCCTAAAATTCGTTGAAAATATATGATTTTTTAACCCTTTACCCTATTGCATGTTTTCATACATATGTTACTATAAATTTAAAGGGTAAACATATGGAATTAGGTATTGAAAATGCATATGACAATAAGGTTCTTCTCGAAAATTATATGGGACTACTGAATAGTCTCAGTCGGGAATATAAAATGAAACTGGTTGAATACCTTAATACTGATATAAAGAATAATGTTATACCAGAGACCGATTGGATAGACAGACTTTATGGATCATTTATATCTGATAAATCTGCTGAAGATATGATTTCTGAGATACGGTCAAGCAGACGATTTAATCGTAGGGCACTTGAATTTTAATATGATAAAATATTTACTGGATACGGACATTTCAGTATTTTATCTCCGTGGAAAACACAATATCAACAAAAAGTTAAAGGAGATTATTGGGTATGATAATTGTTTTATTTCGGAAATCACCTTGGCGGAATTAAAATATGGAGCTGAATTAAGTGATAGGGTAGAAGAAAATATGAATTCTGTAAATGATTTTGCAGGTAAAATCGGTATTCTTCCGATATTTAACAGCCTTGATTTATATGCAAAAGAAAAGGCGCGCTTAAAAAAGAATGGTTATTTGATAGATGATTTTGATTTGTTAATTGGTTGTTCATCAATAAAGAATAATTTATTGTTAGTTACAAATAATGAAAATCATTTTAAACGGATAGAAAATATAAAGATTGAAAATTGGGTAAAAACAGAATAATGCTACACATTTCCTTATTCGCCCCGCCAAAACGTCGTAAGCCTTTCACGTTACAGGCTACTGGTTTAATGCGTTAAACCAGCAAGCATCAAAGAACATGGTATCCCCAGGTTCATATATTAAAGGCGTTCATTTTTCGCCAGAGGGTGGACCGGCTTATCCCCAGGGCCGCCGCTGCTTTGCTGACGGACCAGTTGTTGCCTTCCAGTACCCGGCGTATGTGGGCCTTTTCGATGGTGTCCAGGGTCACCTGCGCTGGGGCCTCTGCCGGGGGCGGGGTTTCATCATCAGGGAGGCCGCTTTGCAGATCCGACAGGCGTACCATTTTTCCCTCGCAGATAATTACCGCCCGCTCTATCATGCTCCGTAATTCCCGGACATTGCCCCGGTACCGGTAGCTGCGGAGCCGCTCAAGGGCCTTTGGGGAGAAGCCATTGATGATCTTTTTGTGGGCTCCGCAGAATTCCGCAAGAAAATGGGCGGCCAGGACTTCGATATCATCCAGCCGGTTTGAGAGGGGAGGGATATACAGGGACAGGGTGTTGATCCGGTAGAGCAGGTCCTCCCGGAACAGGGTGGCGTTGGCCATTTCCACCAGGTTTTTATTGCTTGCGCAGATAAGCCGGACATCCACGGGGACGATCTTCGTATCCCCCAGGCGCATCACCTCCTTTTCCTGGATGACCCGGAGGAGGTGGGCCTGTTCATCCAGGGGGAGTTCGCTGATTTCGTCGAGAAACAGGGTCCCCTTATGGGCCATTTCAAAGTATCCCGCCTTGCCCCCCTTGCGGCTCCCGGTAAAGGCGCCCTCCACATAGCCGAAGAGCTCGCTTTCAATCAAGGACTTGGGGAGTACCGCGCAGTTTACCGCCACGAAAGGGCCGTTCCTTAGGCTCCCGTAATTGTGAATGCTCTGGGCAAAGAGCTCCTTGCCCACCCCGCTTGCCCCTTCAATGAGCACCGCCGCCTTGTAGTGGCTGAACTTTTTGGCGATGGAGATACAGTGGGCCATTTCCCGGCTTGCATACACCATGGAATTGAAGGTATGCCGGGCAATAAAGCCCTTGTCCGCCAGGGCCACCCGGAGTTTCCGCTCGTATGCCTGGAGTTCCTGAACATCCCGGATGATCACCACCGACCCGAAGGAATCCGCCCCCAGGGAAACCGGAATAGTTGACACCGAAAGGAGCCGCTCGCCAATTTTAAAGGTTTCATCTATTATTTGGTCCTTTTCCTTCATCCCTTTGATAAAGGGCAGGCCGGACAGGGTATCGATGGAGGTATTCAGGATGTTTTTTTCTTTTATCAGGAGCATATCCTGGGCAATGGCATTGAACAGGATGATCCTGCCGCCGCTGTCCGCCGCGATAACCCCGTCATGGACAAAGTCAATCACCGCCCGCAGCCGCTGGGCCAGTTCCTCTTCCTGTTTCAGCGCCATGCAAAGCCGCAGGGCCTCATCCATGGCCTGTTGGAGGGCGAAACTGCCGCTTTCCTGGAGGTAGCAGTCGTAACCCGCCTCATCGCAGACCTTTTTGGTGATGGTGTCCCCGAGAAACAGGGTATAGCCCCGGGCGGCAAGGTCTTCCACCACCGCTTTTACATCATCGGTATCCCGCAAGTTGACGATGGTAAGCCTGGTTTTTATGATTTTCTTCAAATATTTTTCATCGTAGTGGCTGATAACATTGGAGTAGCCCACGATGGCCAGGGGGCGGCCCTGTTCCACCGCAATTGAAAGGGATTCAATCAGGTCGAAGAGGTTTGATTGGATTTCCACCACCGGGATACCGGTATTTGCCTGTTTGATAAGCCGGTAGGTGCCGCCCCGGGAAATCAGTACCCGGGCATGGGCCTCCACGGCGTTGATGGCCAGGTTCAGCCCTTCCTCCAGGTTGCCCTTGAGCACCGCCACGGAGGAATACTTAGGGTCCCGGACAATAGCCTGGGCTTTTTTCCACATCTGTTCGTAGGGAGCTATGAATACAATTTCCTTCATACCCGCCTCCGGGGATAGTATACCCTGATACACCTGTCAAAAAAAGCTTGACAGCCGGAAATTTCCATGTTCTACTATGCGTTTATAGGACATCATACAACATAAGCCAATAATGGCAGGGGGATATAATGGCGGTTTTTGTAACAGGCGCGGGGGGATTCCTCGGCCAGACATTGGTGAATATCTTAATCGGGCAGGGGAAGCAGGTGTTGGGGTTCGACTATAACGCGCCCCCCGAAGCGACGCTTGCAAAATGGAAGGGCAAGGCGGAATTCGTCAAGGGCGACATCCGCGACGCCGCGTTGATTGCGGATCTGGTGAAAAAAAGCGGGACCACCGACCCGATTATCCATCTTGCGGGTATTCTTACGGCGGGCTGTGACCGGGACCCCCAGGCGGCAATGGCAATCAATATGGGTGGCACAAACAACGTGCTGGACGCGGCGGTGGTCAACGGTAAACGGCGGGTGATATTTGCCAGCACCATCGGTGTGTACGGGCGCGGGCTGCCCCAGCCGATTACCGAGGATATGAAAAAAGAGCCCGACGGCTGGTACGGGCTGACCAAAATGGCGGCGGAAGAAATTGGGTTGCTCTACGTGCGCCGCCACGGCCTGGATTTTCGTGCCCTGCGGTTTGCCGCCGATGACCAGGGGCAGATGGTTGTAACAAAAATCGTGGCGCAGTTGGTCCGTGCATTTAAGCGCAATAAATATGGCAAAGGCGTTAATCACCGGGTGGAAACCCGCCGCGGCAAGCCCCGCCGCCACCCCCGCCATGTTACCTTCGGCAACACCGCAGTTATAAAACCGCTCAGGAAAGGCCTTGGCAAAATACGATGATTTTGAACTGCCGGATATATCGGCGTCAAGCACGACGAGTTTTTTGTTTGCCGCGCCCGCTTCGGCAAGTTTTTTACCGAAGGCGTCTCTCATGGTGTCGCTCATAACGCGCCCTCCTTTTTTTCCAAGTCGGCGGCCAATTCGGGCCTGCCCTTACTATAACTGTCATCGTCTATCGGCGCCCCGTGCCAGGCATTCTTACCTTCCATAAAGGACACGCCCTTGCCTTTAACCGTGTCGTAAATAATAGCTTTCGGCCACACATCATCGCTGTCAATCCACTTAAAGGATTCAAGGATCTGCGCCGTGTCATGCCCATCGTATGCCTTTGGCGCAAGATGCCAGCCGAAGGCCTTAAATTTGTCGGCCAGCGGTTCCAGGGGCAAAATGTCTTCCGACTTGCCGTCAAGCTGCACCTTATTGTAGTCCACCAGGTACACAAGTCCTTTGGGCTTCATCTTTGCGGCGAACAGCATCGCTTCCCAGGTACTGCCTTCATCAAGACAGCCTTCGCCTGAGAGCACGTAGGTTTTGTATGACTTGCCCGCAAGCCCCGCGCCCAGGGCCATGCCGGTGGCAATCGACACGCCGTGTCCCAGCGCGCCGGAGGACATATCCA
>BNUR01000110.1 GCA_025997495.1 Spirochaetia bacterium
ACATACGGTACTTGCTGATTTTGGAAGAGGTGTCAGACAATCCTTGTTGACTGTTGTACCAGAAATTAAAACAGATACTGAAGCGGTGGAAATAGCATTTACAAAAAGAATTTCTGGAAGGATGCCGGAACAAAGGGGGAATGGTTTAAAATTTGTATCAGATATAATAATACAGAATAATTGGCAATTATTTTTTCAATCAGGCACAGGTTGCTGTTCAATTAATAAGTCTGGTATAGAATTTTATACAAAAGAAAATAATTTTACCGGTTGTTTGGTAATTATTAAATTTGAAGGAGAAAAATAAAATGCAAGTAAAAATAAGTAATTTTGGTGATATTCTTCTTTCTCGTCCCGCAGGAAAAGAGGCTTTCTTAATGGCACGTTCATATGTTTTTAAAAACATTAAACCCATGGAGGAAATAACTTTAGACTTTAAAGATATAAAAGTAATGACTCCATCCTGGCTTGATGAATTTATTAGTGGGTTGAAATCAGAATATACAAATAAAATAATATTTGAAAATACAGAAAATGAAACGGTAAATGCTTCATTAAAAACTGTATTACAGCAATTTGACAAAATAACGGCAGTAATGTAGAATAGGAGCATGGTAAAGATAGAGATACGAAAACTAATAAGCGATGCTTACAAAAACGGGAAAAGAATAAGAGAACTGGTAGAGATATTTCAGATTCCTGAGCGGACTATATGCGGACTGCTTAAACATGAAAGGGAAACAGGAAGTATGGAGCCAAGTAATCAAAACTGCGGACGTCCGCCGGCATTAACAAATGCTGAATTGGAAGAAATGAAAAAGATAGTAGAAGAGCAAAACGATATAACGCTGGAAGAAATAAAAGAAAAGATGCATTTATCAATATGCATATCTGCAATCTCCAGGATATTAAGATTTAAACTCGGATTTAACTATAAAAAAAAACGATGGTCGCAACGGAGCGAAATAGTGAGAAAAACAAGAGTGAGCGGGAAAAATTCATAAGAGAAATGGGAAATGTACCAGCCTCCAAGCTCGTTTTTCTTGATGAGAGCGGTGTAAATATAGATATGACAAGGAAGTATGGGCGTGCCATAGGGAAAGAACGAGTAGTAGATGATGCTCCGATGAGAAAGGGAAAGCGTATAACGATTCTTTCGTCAGTTCGATTAGATGGGACAACGGTAGGGATAGAATTTGAAGGAGCATTGAATGGAGAACTATTCTTGAAATACATAAAAGAATACCTGGCTCCAAAACTACATGAAGGAGATATGGTGGTGATGGATAATCTATCATCGCATAAGGTAGCTGGGGTTGAAGAAGCAATAAAAGCAGTGAAAGCAAAGGTTCTCTACCTACCGCCGTATAGTCCGGATTTAAATCCGATAGAAGAAATGTGGTCAAAAATGAAAGCGTATTTGAGAAAAAAGAAAGCACGTATCTTGGAAACTCTCATGGAAGAAATTCACAATGCTTTTAAAACAATTACCGCTGAAAATTGTGTCGGATGGTTTGGACATTCAGGGTATAATGTTAACTGCTAATATTTTTTCAAATTGCTGTAACTATATAGAAAAGGAATATTGTTATAGTGTTACTGACGAAAACATTAAGCACATAATATCGTTGTCGACACAAGTAAGCCCAGCGCAAACCATGACCGATTTAGTGATGGGGTATCATGGTTTTGATTCGCTTTCTAAATTGGGCTACATTTGCCGGATTAGGCAAAAAAACGACGAGGTTGTAATAGAATGTAAAAAACGTAATAATGATGGAACACAGTTTGGCGAAGAAGAAATACCAATAGTGAGCGTAGCCAAGGGCTACTCGTTTTTATCTTTAATGGGACTAAAACCATATTTGCTTATTGAAAGGAAACGAGAAGAACGCGAGACGCCGGACTTTAAGATTTGTATTGATGATGTCTCCTTGTTAGGAAAATTTGTTGAGTTTGAATTCAAAAACGCTGATGATTTGACGGCAGAAAAAACTTTACATAATCTCTTAAAAAATGCGAAGATACTAGGTAACCCTCAAAGACTATATGGTGATATATTTCAAGAAAAAGTAACATGTGATGCTTCTTTTAAGCAGCAATTCGAATATCGATTAAAGGAAATAACTCATGGAGCGATTATTAAAGGTTGAGAATATAAATGAAATTATTGGTAGATGAGATTACTTCTCTGCTCAGTTATTTAACCTCATCATGCGAAATGGTGGCTAAAGAGTTGAAATTAAGGGAAGTGAGCGCAAAAGTGCCTGTCACCAGTTTAGTGATATAGTAACGGTGTAACGGGATGGGCGGGCAGCCACGGTGATGGACGGTACAAGAGAAGGCCCGGCGGGGGGGCAGGGAATAGGGCAAAAGGCAGGACATGAAGGAGAATATGAACCTACTTATTACACGGTTTCTTTTCTTTCGGCGGGCGGAACCAGAAAACCGGGGCGTGGTCCTCGGTTTCCGGCGCTTTGAATCCGCCATCGGAGGTAACAAAAACGCCATTCAGGTTAATGGCGGAGGCATACGACCCTTCGGGTCGTCACCCTATAGCGTCCGCAAGGGAAAGCGCACTTTGGGATTTCGAACCTTTGTACATACTCTTGAAACGGGCGGCTTCCCGATATACAGATTGCGAAATAGTATCGATAATACGAAGCGGAGTCTCATCTATTGGCGCAAGGATTTCATTGGCGCGGTCCGGACCGTCGGCCCCGATAAACCCATAATAGACTTCAAGCAGATTGATGATGCTTATGCAGAGGGTTATTTTTCCGGCCTTAGCTTGATTGAAAAGATCGTCAATTTCATCCTTCCCTTCTTCTTCATTAAGCAGGGCGATAAGCGCGCAAGCATCCAGGACATAGGTCATGACTCAAGGTCCATTTCCAGCTTTTTATCCGCTTCCTGCATTTCCATAAAGCGATCAAGGGTAAGTTTTGAGCCAAAAGCCTTTCCCCTGCCTTTTAACGGGTTGACCCACGCTGCGTCTTTTTGCGGTTTTTCCGGCGGTTTAATCCATTCGAGCCGGAAAGTAGCCGTTCCCGCAGGAATCTCCTCCGGTACTTCAATAAAAAGCCGATGGTCAGCCGGAATTTCAACCGTTTGTTGCAATGTCGTCATAATGAATAAGCATACCATACGGTCCGCAAAAAGAAAAGAGGAACTGTTAATATGAAAAGACCTCTTTTGGTTTTCTTCCTTTTTGATACCTATTCTTCTTAAATCCGTGAAAATCCGTGTTAATCCGCAGACAAATTTTTTAGGTTTTTCATAGATAAAAAAGGCGCCCTGTGGTCTTCTTCCGGCAAATCGCCTTCATTGACGGGTATCCCCCAAAAATGGTATTACAGATACAGGAGTATCTTTATGCCGGTATCTGAGAAAAACGGGAACCAAGGTTCCGGGAACTTTGGTTCCTTGGATGAAAAATACCAGACCCTCTTAGCCCTGATTGCCGAAAAGGGCGCGGTGGCGGTGGCCTTTTCCGGCGGGGTGGACAGTTCCTTCCTTTGCCATGCCTCTGCGGCGGCCCTGGGCGCTAAGGCTATTGCCATAACCGTGGTGAGTCCCATGCTTCCCAAAAGTGAAATTGACTGCGCCGCCATGGTGGCCCGGAAGGTCGGTATTGAACATATCTTAATAGAAGAAACAGAGATAGATGATGAAGTGGCGGCGAACCCCAAGGAACGGTGCTACTTCTGCAAAAAAATCGAGTTCGGCGCCATCCTTGAGGCGGCTAAAAAGCGGGGGATCAACACGGTGCTGGATGGCTCGAACCTGGACGACTTGACGGATTACCGGCCCGGCCTCAAGGCCCTGGCGGAACTTGAAGTCTTCAGTCCCCTGCGGGCGGCGGGGCTGACCAAGCAGGATATCCGGGATCTGTCCAAACGGTTCGATTTGCCCACCTGGGATAAACCCGCGTTTGCCTGCCTAGCCTCCCGGATTCCTTATGGGGAACGGATCGACCGGGAAAAATTGTCCCGGGTGGAAAAGGCCGAAACCCTTCTGCGGGAGGCGGGATTCCGGCAGTTCCGGGTCCGCTCCCACGGCGACATCGCCCGTATTGAAGTGGCCCCGGAGGAACGGCGGCGCTTTTTTGACGAAAAACTTCTGGACAGCGTTTCCCGATCCTTTAAGTCCTATGGTTTTTTGTACGTGGCCCTGGAACTGGAGGGCTATGTCATGGGAAACCTGAACCGCGCCATCCCGGCCCCTGATAGCCGGGCTACCATTAATATACCTGTAGTCCGGATGGCCTGAGAAATGGCCGTACACACCCTGCACTTTGACTGCTTTGCCGGCATCTCCGGCGATATGGCCCTGGGCGCCTTTGTGGATCTGGGGGTTGACCCCGATACCCTCCGTACGGAACTGGGTAAGCTCGGCCTTGGAAGCGCGGGCATGGGTCCGTGGGAACTCCGCTTTGAACGGGACCGGCGGGGGGGTATCACCGGAACCCATGCGGTGGTGGATCTGGGTGATAGGACGGATCACCACGCCATGGACATAGATCCGGCGGATGATGAAGATAGCGGCGGCGGGCATGGCCACGAGCAAGGACACCCCAATGGGGAGCATGGACACAGCCATGCCCGCGATCACGGTCATACGCACAGTAATACTACCTGGAAGGAGATCCGCGCCCTGATACAGGGATCCGGCCTGAGTGAAGGGGCGAAGCGGCGGGCGCTGGATATTTTTACCCGTATCGCCTGCGCGGAGGCCCGGGTGCACGGGACGGCGGAGGAGGATGTGGCGTTCCACGAAGTTGGGGCCATGGATTCGATCATTGATATTGTGGGGGCCGCCGTCTGTCTGGATCTGCTTAAACCGGATCGCGTTACCTGCTCGGAGGTTGAACTGGGGAGCGGCATGGTCCGGTGTGCCCATGGAATGCTGCCCGTACCTGCCCCGGCCACCGTATTACTAACCCGGGGTATGCCGGTTAAGACCGGGGGCTTCCCAAAGGAGATGACCACCCCCACCGGCGCGGCGATCCTCGCCTCCTCTGTGGATGAGTTTATCGTAAGCGGCGGAATGCCGCATGGCTTTTTTCGGGAAATCAAAACCGGGTACGGCATCGGAACCCGGAAGATGGATAGGCCTAACCTGCTCCGCGTTTCCTTACGGGAAGAAAGCAATACCGCAAGCGCAGACACATCTGCGCCTCCACCCTGGCACACCGAGGAACTGATCCTGATGGAGGCCAACATCGACGACATGAGCGGCGAAGCCCTAGGCTTCCTCATGGAGAGTCTCTTTGCCGGAGGCGCCCTGGATGTTACCTTTACCCCCTGCGTGATGAAGAAGTCCCGGCCGGGGACCATCGTTTCGGTTTTAACCGGGGCGGAAAAACTTAATGGGCTCCGGGAAACCTTGTTCAGGAAATCTACTACCATCGGCTTCCGGGAAACTACGGTACGGCGGCTTTCATTGCGGCGGGAGGAAGACCGGCTGAATGCGGAATGCGGGGATGTTCCTTTTTCACCGGCACGCAGGAAAACAGTGTATTACGGCGCAGAAAAACTGCGTTCAAAAATCGAATTTGAAGATCGCGCCCGGCTTGCACGGGAACGGGGACTAACCCTGGAAGAAGCGGAAAGGATTATCAACAATGGATTCGCCGGAAAATAAGAATCAAGATCCCGGGGACGATGAAACCTTGGGCTTCGCCGTCATAGATAGCGGCCGGGACAAGCGCACCGGCTACCCCGAGGTGGTGTTCTGCGCAGGGAAAACGACGGATCAGGCGGAGGCCATTATCGTAAGGATGCGGGATGCGGGACTGCCGGTACTGGGCACCAAGGCCGGCGAAGTTCTGGCGGAACGGATACTGCGGCGGTTCGGCGAGGCGGAGTACGATGCCTTATCCCGGATACTTACCGTGGGCAGCGCCCGGGATAAGGCCGGCCGGCAGGGGCTGGTGGCGGTGGTGGCTGCGGGTACCTCGGACCTCCCCATTGCCCGGGAAGCGGCGCTTTCCGCGGAATTCCTGGGCAGCAAGGTTGAGCTGATCTGCGATGTGGGGATTGCGGGGATACACCGGCTTTTCAAACGCCTGCCGGATATCCGGAAGGCCCGGGTGGTGGTGGCCGTGGCGGGGATGGAAGGCGCCCTGGCGGGAGTTATCGCCGGGCAGGTATCCGCGCCGGTTATCGCGGTGCCCACCAGCGTGGGTTACGGTGCGGCCTTCGGCGGCCTTTCCGCATTGCTGGGGATGCTCACCTCCTGCGCGCCGGGGATTTCGGTGGTGAATATTGATAACGGGTTCGGGGCAGGGTATCAGGCGAACCTTATTAACCAAAGAATATAGACACCATTGACAATGTTAATAAGAAGAATTTTAACCGCAAAGGCGAAGAAGTCGAATAAGGGAATACCCCGTTTCGTATCTTTTCCTTCCTTCTGCGCCTTTTTCGCCTTCGCGGTTGTTTTTTCTTCAGAAATATCTCAGTTCTGAGTGAATTTGGTAGTTAAAAAAGTAAATGCAGGATCCCTGGGGTCAAAACCGAATCAGCTCCCCCGTCTCAAACGCCGCCTTGCAGGTATACGCAATTTCCGAAACCCGTGTCCCGTCATACACCGTTACTAAGGGCTTCCGCTTTTCCACAATACAATTCACAAACTCCTGCACCTCATTAACATAGGCGGTGTCGAAGCGTTCCAGGAAATTTTCACTGCATTCTTTTCTGACCCCGTAGCTGTCAAGGATCTCTACCAGGTTTTTCTGGGGTACCGACGCTATCCGCAGTATCCCCTTGGTCCCAATAATCTCTGTTTCTACATTGTAGCCGTGGGGGGCGGTACGGCCCGCAAACAGGAACACCATGCAATCGTTTTTGAATTTTAAAAGGCATGATACGTTGTCCCCATCATTGGAGACGGCAAATTCCGGGTGGGCATAACAGCCCCCTATGGCATACACCGTTTCCGGTTCGGATCCCGTGAACCACCGCGCCAGATCAATATCGTGGACCGCCATGTCAAGGAACTCTCCGCCGGAAAATGGCGCAAAGGCAATGGAGCCTGCAATAAACTTTTCAGGATCCTGGCTGTAGGAACGGAACAGGATGGGCTTGCCGATCTCCCCCGCAGCAACCTTGTCATGGGCATATTTGTAGGACTCGTCGAAGCGGCGCATGAAGCCCAGCATGAACACCAGATCCGGGTGGGCCTCCACCGCCTTCTCCGCTTCCTTACATTCCGCCACCGTAACCCCCAGGGGCTTTTCGGAAAACACATGCTTCCCGGCGTTCATGGCCGCGGCAATCTGCCTGGTGTGCAATGCGGAGGGGGACACTAAAACTATCGCGTCCACATCCTTACAGGTGATCATTTCCTCAAAGATTGAAAACCGGTATTGAACACCAAGCCGTTTGGCGGTCTCCTCCAGCTTAGGTTTATCCACATCGCAGAGGGCCGCAAGTTCGGCGTTCTGAATCCTGCCCGCAATATTTTCCGCGTGCTGCATCCCCAACCGTCCAAGCCCGACAGATCCGACACGTACTTTGTTCATATTTCTCCTACTAGACAAGCGCCGTGAAAAACAATGTCTTCACGGCGCGTTTTGTTTACTTCAGATACTCTGCAACATTCGCCTTGGTAACCACCGGGGTGGGGGCGTCGATTTTCTTTTCAACACTCTTGCCGGCAATGGCGTCAAGGGCGTACTGAACGCCAAGGTAGCCCATCTGATCCGCGGACTGAGCCACCGTCGCGAAAAGACCGCCGTCCCGGACGGATTCTTTGGCGGAGGTGTTGCCGTCAACACCGACTACCACTGCGGTTTTGCCGGTCTGGGTTATGGCCCGGTAGGCGCCCTCAGCCTGGTCGTCGTTTGAACCCCAAACGGCGTCGATTTCCGATGTCTGGAGTACGTTCTGGGTGATGCTAAAGGCCCGTTCACGGTCCGAATACGCAGGCTGGCGGGAAAGAATGGTCATACCCGCATCTTTCAGCGTTTTTTCAGCGCCGTCAGCCCGGTCGGTCATAGAGGGATTGCCGGGGGCGCCTTCAAGAACGAGAACCTTCGCGCCTGCTTTAAGAACCTTCAGCATTTCCTGGGCGCCAAGAACGCCGATCTGATAGTTGTTACTGCCGATGAAGGTAATGTAGTTTGAGAAATCCCCGGGCATGGGGGTGTCGATAACCACCACGGGAATCTTAGCGGCGCTCGCCTGATTCAGAACCGAGACCGCAGCAGGGGGCTGGCAGGGAGAAAACACGATGGCGTCGTACTTGCCCTGAATCGCGTTCTGCACCATGTTCATCTGCTCTTCAACACCGTCTTCCGTGGGCGGGCCAAAGGCGTCAATCACCACAGTGAAATCCTTACCGGCCTGATTGGCCCCGCTCAGCACGGTCTGCCAATAGGGCGAACTCAGTGTTTTGAGAATAACCGCAACCCTGAGCTGTTTGGCGCCTCCGCCTGCCGCTTCCTTGCCGCCGCCCGCGAATACACCGGTGACGCACATCAGTACAATCACCATAACCGAAATAAAACGTTTCATTCCATACCTCCAAGTATAAAATTGAATATTTGTTAGTGAAAAAGCATACGCCAATTTCACCTAACACCCATAAAAAGTCTACCTCTTCCCTATATCCTGACGCAGCACGTCGATGAATACCGCGATGATAATTACCGCGCCAATGGTAAAGGTCTGCCACGCCGAAGTTACGCCTAAGAGGTTAAGGCCATTCCGGAGCACCGCGATCAGAAGAACGCCGACTATGGTATTTCCGATTTTTCCTACCCCGCCGAAGAAGCTCGCGCCGCCGATAATAACCGCGGCAATGGCGTCGGTTTCGTAATCAACACCGGCAAGGGGATACGCCGTATCAACACGGCCAACCAGCACGATTCCTGCCAGGGCCGCCATAGCCCCGCTCATGGCATACACCAGATTGAGAATGGCATTAACGTTGATCCCCGATAAGCGCGCAGCTTCCTTGTTTCCGCCCACCGCGTAGATATAGCGCCCTGTTTTCGTCCGGTTCAGGAAAATATACATCAGCACGTACAGCAATGCCACCAGAATAATTGAAACCGGAATCGGTCCCAGGCTTGCGTTGCCCAAAAACACGATAGGCTTCTTAAAACCATACACCGGCTGGGTTGCGGTTACCACCAGGCACAGGCCCCGGGCCATCTGTTTCGTACCCATGGTAGAGATGAAGGGATGGGGCAGACGCAGCTTCGTCAGGAGGAGTCCGTTGAATAAGCCAAGGAGTGCGCCGATGAGGAGGCAGCTGAGCAAAGCCAGGTAGGGATTCATGTTGAAGTTCTTTGCAAAAAGACCCATGCACATGGTTGAAAGGGCCAGCACCGAGCCGACCGAAAGGTCAATGCCCGACGTCAAAATCGCCAGGAACAGTCCTATCGAAACGATTGCATTGACCGCTGCCTGGCCCGCCACGTTCATTAGGTTTCCCACCGTCAAAAACCGGGGAGAAACAATTGTCAGAAACACACAAAGTATCAGGAGACTCAAAAGCACACCAAAGGTGTTCATGTAATCTTTAAAGTTCCACCGTTTTGTTCCCTCGGTGATTGGTTGTTGTTCCGCCATATGTACCTCTTTAAAAAATTAGTTCGCCGTTATTCCCGATGCCGCGTACAGTATCTTTTCCTGCGTCGCCTCAGCGGCCGTGAATTCCGCCGTGATCCTTCCCTCATGCATAACCATGATCCGGTCTGACATTCCCATGCACTCGTCCATTTCACTGGAAATCATGATCACCGCAGCTCCGTTCTTAACCAGTTCATTCATCAAATTGTAGACTTCAACCTTC
>BNUR01000111.1 GCA_025997495.1 Spirochaetia bacterium
ACAAGTTCTTGTTGTATTCTGACCAGTTTTTGACCCGGTACTTTTTATTGCTCTTTTCTGACATCGTATTTCCCCCTCCACGATGTCCAAATTATACCTCATATTCCATTATCATTGCAACAAAGTCAGTAATAAGGGGTTTTGAATACCAAAGACAGTATCATATAATTCATTGCCATCTGAAAATAAATTTGTTTTAGCATGTATTAATAACGAAATACTCATTGGAGGAACTGCGGAAAAAGATAATCGACTTGGAGAAATATGGTAAAATATTAACGGTGACAAGCTAATTGAAAGAGCTATTTGTTATATTCATTATTAGTAACTTCCAACCAGATGCTATCAGAAAGAACCCAGTTATAAACTTTTTGTATTGTTTCATCAATTATCGATAATTGATTTTTCCCTTTTATGGCACATTCCCATACAATACAAATTCGCCACCCGTTAGCACGAAGATTATTTAATACGATTCCATCACGTTCGCGGTTTGATTCAATCTTTTTTGTCCAATAATCAATATTTGAAACAGGCAATTTAAAATGACTGCACCCGATATGACCATGCCAAAAACATCCATGAATAAATACTATGGCTTTATATTTTATAAATACTATATCTGGCTTACCTGGCAAATCATCCTTATGCAATCTGTATCTTAATCCTTTATGCCATAGCTTTTTCCTGATTAATAATTCTGGAACAGTATCTTTAGATTTAATCTGCGCCATATTATAATGCCGCTGTTCAATTGTATGATTATCCATAGTTTATTATTCTAACAAAGAGAAACCTTCTCCCTGCATTTTTTTTAATAACGCAAGTAAAACCCGTCCTTGTGCAGCAGAAACATGATTGTACTTAAAATAATACGCGAGGATTCCATCTTCTTTTTGATTTATCATATCTTTGATTCTGGCGAACTCCTGTAATTTTTTCCAGTTTTTTTCACCAATATTTATAACATGTATCTCAACTTGGATGTCATTATCAATTTTCTGCTCTGATTTAGCTACATTTACTTCTTGCCCAATCGTTTTTTTATCCACAAGTTCATTAATGAATCCCAGAGGGAAACCAATTTCAAGTTGTTTTATTGCATCCCAGCACATCGGGCGCTTGCAAAACTGGCCTATGTTTGACATTATTCCGTTATTCAGTATTTCATCATGGACTATTTTTGTAGTTTGTTCCAAAGTGTCTACAAGTGCTGTAGATATGGATTGCTTATTCCAAATTGTGATAAAATCAACAGATTTGCATAAAGCATCCACTTTAAATGCGATAAATGCCAGTGCGTATGCAACTATATTCGCACGATAGCCCCCATCATACCACGGTGCATTAGTAACCACTTTCTCCGCAGATTTGAACACTATTGCCTTTGCTATGGCAATTTTATAGTATGCCTCATTAAATTGAGTGTCTCCCTTTTTCCATTTTTCATCGATTTCCTGTGCATAGTCAAGAAATATATATTGCGCGCCCTTGCTTACAATATGCGGAAGTTGCATCCAAACGCCCTCAAATTTAGCAAGATCTGTCTTGGTAAATAATTGTTTTTTTGGATATTCAATTTGAAACTTTTTCTTCTCTGCCGTTGTTCCGAAAGAATATCCGTTAATATACTGGCCTCGAGCTCGTTCATAAAACCATTTTGTCTGTGCCAGTTGTCCATTTACAGCAGGAACATATATCCGCCGAGAAAGGTCCTCCATTCTTTTATGAAATGGGTGAGTAGCAAAAAAGTCAGCATCGTTAACTTTGTTTTGACTGTTTGCGTATCTTGATATAAGAGGGACCATCTCATTGCCAAGATCTTGAGAAACAATAGAAAGTTTCATTTGCACAAAGACTTTGTTTAAATCTTTTTTGTCTTTTTTATATGCGCTAAAAAGAGACGCAGTGGTTTGGCCTCCGTTTACTATTTGCAAATTCGTAAGGGATTGAATACTTCCCTTGTCCAATACAATTTCTTCTGCAGTGGCTGTTATTCCATTATTATATGCAAAAAACATTTCCGGTTTGCCAAGAATGGTCTCCCTGATACCTTTGTTTACTTTACCTCTTGCTTGCAGGAAACTACGTACATTTCGTTCAAGCAGACGCGGGCCATAATTCTCGTAAAGTTTTGCCAAAACCATTCCCGGAACAACCACAAGATATGCCTTGTATTCCGTTTCTTCCAGATTAGCGGGCAAGTAGGGCAACCCATCACCAAAATTCTGCTTGAAATCTATCACTATATCCTGTGGAACACGCTCAGAGGAAATAAGACGGTATAGCCGCGTCAAATCCCATAGGTGATAGTTTATCCTTACTTGCCCGACTTGTTTAGATGGAATAGAATCAAGGCGTGTGCTGAGTTTTTTATCAGTCAGAAGATAAAGATTCACATTTGTAATGACTGATTTATGGTCAAATATAAAATGCGCTGCATCGTATCCATAGGAACTTTCTTCCATATTTTGATGGAATTTTGCGTCAGTGCTTTTTGTAAAAAAGTTTTCAAGGCGCTTAAATGATGCCCCTATTTCGTCTTTGTTTATATTGGAAACTTCATTCAACCCGCTGTATATACTAATAAAAAGATTTAGCGAACCATCACCGCTTTCAGCATCATCTAAATAATACCCGTTAATAGCTCTTCCCTGTTGGTCTTTGTAATAGGAGTATTCCGGCATTTCAATTTCACCGGCTGTATCAAGGTACTGGCAGAATATTTCAAAAAATTCATGCTGGTAAAAGTCATTATCAGCCGCTGCATTTTGTGTTATCTCATTAAATAACTCTTCATGCAATTCATGCAATTCGTCCATTTTGCCCCTTCTTGAATATGATTTCCAACGACATTTCATAGTCAATACAATAGCCAAGATTGATAATATATTTGGCCTTTTCAACTCCTTTTTTTACATTATTCGGCGTTATAGCTGGAAAATCACCACGCACTTCAAACCCCTTTAATTTGTTTACAATATAAAAAGAATCGTTATATGTTCCATCAAGGAACATTCCAACAGTGGCAAGTTTTCTTATAAAGAGTTCGTATGCTGATATATTCGTTCCCTGTAAGTGTTCAGCTATCCTGTTTGCAAGCAAGAACAAACTGAAAGAATCCTTTACATCTGAAGCGGCTATGCCAATATAAGCAACTACTAAATAAATTTCACACTCTGTATTATCTAATTGTTGTAAAGAAGAGATATGAACTTCATTCCGCGCCGGAGACGAACAGATTTTTGCCTCTATCCTTTTATTGCCTATGAAGAAATCTTGGGCATCCGCGTCTGCACCGGTCCAAAAGTTTATTGAATCCAGCGCATCATATTGCGACAGGATGTACTTTTCAAGGAATACCAGTTCACCGATAAGCCCGAGCTGTTCTTCCTTTGAAAGCTTGTCTTCTTTATTGCGCTTCAAAAAATACTGCCAATAAAGCAAGCGTCTAAAAAACAAATCAATCGCCTTGTCCTCATTTGTAGCTTCCGATGCTACAGAGCATAAATCAAGACATACATTCAAGAATATCTGCCAATCCGCATTGTTTTTCAGAGTCAGTGTTATTGACGGATTTCCATCGGCAGAAATATTGCCAACAGTTATACCATTCAGCAAGATTTTATCGTGTATCTCCGCTGGTTTTGACAAAGAGAATACCAGCATATATTTTGCAGATGAATCCTTTGCAAAATAGAAGTCATATAGATAATCCGCACTGATACGTCGAGACGAAATAAGTCCAGCCGATGGGTTTTCCAAAGCCTCCCAGGGATCTTCGTTATTCAATATCATATTCCGCCTCGTCATCGTTTTCCAATAAGCCAAAATTTTCTTTCATCCATTGTATATTGGCCACATACTCTTCACCCTCATATTCATAATCGCGATGAATAAAAGGAAAACTGATTCCATAAACAGGGGCATGTTCATATACAACAATACCGTCATTTTCTAAATTGGTGAGAAAAAGTATCAAAAGCGGCTTTGTCCTGTTCAATCTATATGATTTATCTTTATTGGCGAGACCCATTTTGTCAGCGTTTTTTATTTGTTCTGGCGTTAAACCTATACGCTCAATTCCCTGCGAGGCCATTCTGCGGCGGGAGCTAACCTCAACTCCTTTGCCATCGGCTGTCAGCTTACCAGCAGTTCGCATCGGTTGTATAATCTTTATGGGATTCCATATTGGAATATCAAAATACTGGTTGTCTTTTTGCGCTTTTCCAAGGCTAATAAGTACGACATCCCACAAGTTCAAATTATCCCTGTCCTTCATGTTGAGAACAAAGCGATGCATGGAAGGCATCTGCGTGTCTATTGAATCGTCATGATTCTTATAATCGCGGATAAAATCCAAAACAATATCGGCGGATACATCCTGCCATAAATATCCATTTTCAATGTTTGAAGTCGCAAGATGATTCTGAGACTGAAGTTTTTCAATGACATTAAAAAACAATCTTTGATTTGCATCAAACGCATTTTGCGTTGTTAGTATCCTTCTTGTTTCAACATATTCTCCAGACAAATCAACCTTCTCTATTATGGGCGTCCCGTGCCACATTTTGTTTTTTGCTGTAATCAGTAGCTTGAACGGACTTTTTTTTACGCGCAAGCCAAAGTTTTTCGGTGACAATCCCAAAGAAGCCATGTACTTAAAATCAGAAATAAGTTCATTGGTAGCCTCAGTTATAAATTCATACCAAGCACGGGATTCTTTAGGCATATATATTCTGCACAAGTCTTCATATCCATCGCGGTATCCAAACCAACGCCCCATTTGCATCAGGGTGTCATACATCATCGTGTTGCGAACAAGATAGCTAATACTGAGGCCTTCAAGCGTCAACCCTCGGGATAAAGCCAGTCCTCCAACCGCTATTATATTCAGCCCGTTCTGATAATTTTCATAATCCAGTGCATCCTGAGAATGCTGGTTGATGGTATATATTTTTATCGGAGCAGTTGCGTCATGAAGTTTGCCCTGCATTTGTACCCACGAGAAACCACAGCCCGCATATTCTGCATCGAACAATTCTTTAAGATTTGCCATCACTGGATTTTCAAGAGCTGTACTCATCTTATAGCTGTATCTGATAGAGTTTTGTGCTTCGATCAGATACTCAACAAGTTTTTCCCTGACACGCTGTTGCACATCATTGAAGCGAGAGACATTCACAAGCATTGAATTATGCTTAGTTCCATCGCCACGCAGAATTCTTATCGCACGAACAAGGAAGAACATATTCACCGCATCTATCAAGCTTTGCGGAAGATCTTCAATCTCTAAATCTTTTTTATGAACAAGTGGCAATAATCCAGTTTTTCCCGTTTCATTTTGATGATCAGAAATTATGCGGACGATATCATAAACATCTTCACTCCCGAAGATTTTATTTGCCCCATAATAATTGGAAGGGGCATCAAGACTGTAAATAAAATCTCTGGGGAACAAATCACCTCCGATTTTATTTAAGGGCGTATCATCTATAAATATATTTGCAAACGGCGTTGCCGTATATCCAATATAACACTTTTCTTTAAATATACTTAAAAGCTCACGAATAAGAGCGTTTATACGGCTTGTCTCGTCTGGATTCTGCTTAGTGTTGATGGAAGCATTGTCCGCCTCGTCATCTATCAGCATCATTGGAACATCATCAATTTTAGCCATCTCGTCATTTGACTGGATGCTTTGGCGGAGCCAATTGATAATGTTTTGCAATGTGTTTGTATTTTTCTTTATTACAAAAACAACAGGATTAGCAAAACTCTGTATATTTGCACCAACCTGTGAGGCCGTGTTCTTATTGAAGTCTTTATGAACTGTTGTAAATGTTACTGGTTGTTTCTTTGAATTATAGTCTTTTATGCCGACTCCGACCTGAGTAAATTTATCATTTGTAGTATCACGTCCCGTGAACCCTTGTTCTATACGCATTTGTGTCTGCTTTCGCAAGGAATTTGTAATTCCCGCAATAACAATGAATACCTTGTATCCTGCATCCGCAGCCTTTGATATAAGCCCAACATAATTGGCGGTTTTTCCAGACTGGACATGTCCAACAACCATACCTTTGCGTTCCCAATTTCCCGTCTTATTGGGATTTTCTGCCAAGCTTAAAATACGCTCCGTCACATCATCCAAGGTCGCAACAACTTTTGGGCCGAACCCTTTTCCTATCAGATGATCCCTGTATTTCGGCCAGTAATACCAATCTATTTCTCCCTTTACCTCAGATAACCATGGCGTGAAATCTTCCTGTAAAACATCACCAATGCCCATTGTGAATGAAAAACGTTCTTCTATATGTTTTTGGACTTTATTAATATGTTCTGATGTCAGATTAGGAAAAATAGGCGAAACTCGAGCGATTGTTTCACCAATAAAATCCTTTGTAATAGATTTCTGATTTTCTATAACAGCAACAACCATCTTTTCCAATTCACTCATCTGCAAGTCAGAATTTATTTCTGTCATTTCTTTGCCCCCAATCTTGAATTTATGTAATCCATATATTTATTGAATGGATCTATGCTACTAAGTTTTTTCAGTGCATCATCTTTGCTTATTCTATTACTGTTCATCCACCCGCTTATTATCATCTCTGCAACATCAACCAGTGCATCTTTGTTAATTTCATTTTGTATCACATCATTTGGTTTTGCACCATAATCGCTGAACAGCAAATCAGTCGGGAAACATTTTGCTATAAGATCCAGTAATGCCACAAATTCGGCTTCCTCTGTTGATTTCAAATGCTCTCGTATTCTAAGAACCAGCGGATGTTCTGGGTTTATCTTATAAAATACCTTGCCTTGCGCTGCCTGTTGCTCCCACATTTGAATAATCTTGCTGTCTCGTATTCTTCTTCCGCGTGCCTTGTATGTTTTGGCTGATTTACCAACAATCTTTTCTATGGTGTTTTTTAAGCGTTCACGTATAACAGCAGGCGGGGTTGCCGTTGATTTTTTCACATCAATATTCCAGTCCGCATCCATATCATTCGGAATATCTATGCGGACCCGTGCAAGTTTTGTCAGATTTTCAGGCGTTGCCAAGCGAAACCAAGAGCCATGGAAGATAAGACGCCTATTGCGATACACATAAAAGCCCTGATTGGCAAGATACCCACCTTCTCCAGCATGCCGTTCATACTCGTCTTCCTTTGTTTTGCTGTGATGCGGTAAAATATACGGGACGATTGAAATTTTTGAATTCCCAAGCGGTATCTCATCTTCTTCAAGAATCTGTGTTGCTGGATTTTTTGTATTGAATGGGTCGAACGATTCTATCTGATGTCCGTTTATAAAGATTGCAACTTTGCGCCCCCCACGCTCTCCATTAATAAATCTATGAAATGTGAGTTGCAAATGCTTTTCCAGCGCAGATATTGCTGTTTCCAGTTCTCTCTGTACATCCTTTACACTGGCATCTATCATCCGGTCTATTTTTTCCCAAACAATTGCCGTTCCATTGTCAGATAAATGTTCAAGAAAAGGGACCCGTTCAATTTCCTTTTGTGGCAGGATATCAATATCCCACCTATTTGATTCCGCTATTTCGTCCAGATCCCATCGCGCACCGGATGTTTCGCCATCCTTCGCGCTGACAACTACCAGTCGCTTGCAAACTGAGAATGAAGCGGTCTTCATTCCAAGACCGAATCGTCCTAAATCATTGCCTTTCCTTTTTTCAAGGGGATTAGTTGATCCTAAGCGCATCGCTTCTTTTAATTCTGATGCTGGCATTCCATTTCCATTGTCAATTATTACAAATACAGGAGAGGCATTGTTGGCTTTGAAAAAAATTTTTATTTCAGAGGCATTAGCAGTTATACTGTTATCAATGAGATCTGCAACGGCAGTTTCCAGCGTATAACCCATACTCCGAAAAGAATGAACAAGTGACGAAGGATTCGGGTCAAGACGCTCTTTTGCCATTGTGATTACCTTTTTAATCTATATTAAAAGCGAACCGTAACTTTTGAACCAACACCTCTGCCATTTCTTTATCAATTTGTAATGATTGGCTAATCTTACCAGGGACTTTTCTATGTGAAGTTCCAAATGTATCAAGCTGAAAAATTGTCTGGCCATCTTTAGAAAAAACTGTATAAGATGCTTCTGTATACTCATGAATTTGATTGCGTTCTTTTGCAATTTCACTAAAAAGTTTTTTCTGTAATAAGGCCATTTTATTCCTCCAAATTTTCAAGAATATTTCGCATATTTTTTGCTATTGATTGCACGACAGGGACGGATACAGAATTCCCAACTTGTTTGTATCTGGAACTCATACTTATGTCATCCGGAAAAACAAATATTTTATCATCAAATCCTTGCAGACGCAAACATTCCTGTGGAGTGAGTCGCCGCAAATCGCGTGAGTCCATGATAAGGGGAACATTATGCCCACCCCCACCCATATTTGCGGTTAAAGTCGGGCAAACACCGTTTTTATTTTTTCTGCAATAAACACGCCTCCACTGATAGAACGCACTTTTGTCATCAATTTCTTTTATGGCGTCTTTATAATACCAAGGATAGTTGTTGAAATAATGTATTTCATCAGCGGTTTTATTTATAATATCATTAAACGGCAATCTATTTTTAGGGTCTATTTTTTCAGGCCAGCCGTATTTTTCAAACTTCTCGGCATGTTTTTTACTTTTGAAACAAATCATATAGAAGCGCTCGCGGTGTTGAGGAAGCATCGAGTATTCGCAAGTATCTAATACCCTGTCGCAAATGTAATAATGGCGTTTTTCCAGTACTTTTTTCATTTTCTTGTATGTTTCTCCACCATTATGGGTTTTCAAATATCTGACATTTTCAAAAAACAGCGCCTTTGGCTTATATTCATCAATAAAGGGCAACATTTTAAAAAACAAAGTTCCCCGTTTATCTTCAAATCCTTTACGGTGTCCTGCTATTGAAAATGCCTGACAAGGAAATCCACCTGTAATAATATCAACTTTTTTGAAAATTTTGTCCGTTGGTTTCAGACTGCAGATATCACCTTCTATTAGCAAATGAGAGAAATTTTTGCGATATGTCTTACATGCGGACTTGTCCATTTCGTTAGACCATATGACTTCATACCCTGCATTTTTAAACGCAAGGCAAATTCCACCAATACCGGCGAAAAAACTACCGACTCTCATTGGTTTGTGCAAATAATCACGTTGGTCGTTTTTCATTTTTGCTATTTATTAGTACTCCATTTTATACAGACTACATAGGTTGTGAACATCCCTCGTGGGGTAGTCCCTCACATAATTCCTTACAACGTAAAGATTTACCGATTGCCGGGAACGGGAGTTGAACCCGTACCCCCTTGCGGAGAGGAGATTTTAAGTCTCCGGTGTCTACCATTCCACCACCCCGGCAAAGCACTGCGTCAAGCGGCACTCCACTTGCATAGTACCAAGGCTATCCGCTATGGTCAAGATTATGATCGACACCCACGCCCATCTCTCCATGCTGGATGACCATAACGCCCGGTTTTCCGCCCAACGGAACACTCCCCCCACATTTCCCGGCGTCGAAGCCCTGGTAAGCGGTCTCTTCGCCTCCGGTTTTGCAGCAATTTTAAATTTGCCTGATTTATGATAAAATCGGGGGTATGGGTGGGGAAACATTTGAGCGGCTAATGAGGAATCTAGACAAAGCGGCGGAGAAGATACCCGACAACCGGCATGGGCCGAACACGAAGCACC
>BNUR01000112.1 GCA_025997495.1 Spirochaetia bacterium
AATCGATGGAGTCCTTTCATGGGGAGGATAAGCCCCGCACCCTGGTGGTTCGCAGTGTCTTTGACGATCCCTGGCTTGCCGCGGATTACGTGCTGTGCCGGGAACGGTTAAAGGCGGTGGCGGAGGGAAGCGCCATTGCCGCCCATGCTTGCGGGGCGGAACAGATTGTGTATGCGGTTTCCCGGAACGAACAGGACTTGGGGGATCGTTTCCTGCTGGAAGCGGCGGCCTACGATGTTCCCGCCTCGGTTGTGGTGGTGGGTTCCCGGTATCCCCAGCGAAACTCCCGGGAACTGGAGTTGGTGCTCCGGCTCTACGAAAAACGGGAAGAGAAAAACCTGGGTAAGCTCTTGTTCCTGGGACCCGCTACCCTGGCGGCCATCCATGACGCGGTAACGCTGAAACGGCCAATTCTGGACCGGTATGTGGCGGTGGGGGGTTCCGCCGTAAAAAAACCCCAGGTGATGAAGGTACGGCTGGGAACCCGGATAGGGGATCTTTTCGAGGAATGCGGGGGATTTACCGGTAAACCAAAACGAATAGCCACCGGTTCCCCCATCCTGGGCCGTATAGTGCAGGGCCTGGACGAGCCGGTTATTAAAACCACCTACGCGGTTTTTGCCCTCCTGGATGTCGGAGGCGGTCATTCCCGGAATTGCATTAGCTGCGGGGAGTGCCGGGCGGTCTGCCCGGTGGAACTGGATCCGGAGGAACTTTTTAAGGCCGCGGGGAGTGCCGGTAAAGACCCGGCGGGCCGCGCCTCGCTGGCGAAGCGATGCCACGGATGCGGCTGTTGTGAGGTGGTTTGCCCATCCCGGCTGCCCCTGAGCGCGGTGATTGTCAATTATGCGGTGAACCAAGGGTCTGTGGAAAAGGGGGAGGCGGCGTGCCGGTAAACAACACCATACAATCCCGGGGCCCATTTCCCCAGGGCCTACTCCTGCAAAAACCCCAGGTAAATCTGATCCGCTCAAGCTCTACCCGGATGTGGCTGGTGAGCCTCTGCGCAGGCATCACGATCCTGCAATCCGCCCTGACCGATGCCTTTTCTTCCCTGTTTATTGCCTTGGCGGCGGTATCCGGGGCTTTGCTCACCGAATTTCTTATCGACGATATCTCCATGCGGCGCTTCATCCGGGAGGGGGGGCGTTCCCGGGAGAATCAGAGCGGGACCTACCGGGACGGCAGTGCCATAACCTCGGCCCTGGTTTTAACCCTTCTCCTGCCCAATACTATTCACCCCCTGTTTGCCTTTCTGGGAGCCGTGTTCGCCATGCTGGCGCTGAAACACAGTTTCGGCGGCCTGGGAACCAACTGGGTTAACCCCGCCCTGGGGGCCTGGCTCTTTATCCGTTTCAGCTGGCCCGGCTCTTTTTCCGCTGCCCTGATGGAGTTTTCCCCGGATGTCCTCGCCGCAAATCTCCAGCCTGTTGTTTCCGCAGGTTCCTTTGACGCATACTGGACTTCCTTATTGAATAGAACGATTTTTTCCCTCACTTCCTCGGAACTGCCCGGCGGCTATATCGGCCTGCTAGTCTATTCCGGCACAGGGATTATCGCGGATCGGGGAGTTTTAGCCCTCCTCGCCGGTACGATTATCATTACCGCCGGCCAGGTAAGCCGTTTCTGGATACCCCTTGCCTACCTTGGGGTGTATAGCCTCCTGGTCAGGTTTGCCGGGGGCGGGGATATGCTCTTCGGCCTTTTTTCCGGGGGTACCCTGGCGGCGGCCTTCATCCTGGCTTCCGACCCCGCTACGGGACCCAAGTCTTCCGCCGGCCTGTTAATCGCCGCATTCTTGGGGGGGATCCTCAACTTTGTGTTCCGCTATTTGGGCTTTGAACCCTACGGCGCGTTCTTTGCGGTGACCGTTCTTAATGCCCTTACGCCTCTGTTCCGCTATTTTGAAACCCGTTTCTTATTTGCCGGGGGTATCCATGCAAAACACTAAGTGGAGTTCAAAAGAACTGAAGGAAGCGGGGATTTTCCTGGCCTGGATTGCCGGATTGTTTCTTATCGCCGGCTTTGCCTGGTTTCTTTCCCGCCCGGCACGAACCGGCATGAGTATACGGAATGTCAACGCGGCACTTCATAATGCCCAGGTGATCCGGATATTGGAAGCGCCCCTGACGGATAAATCCATACCCCGGTTAAAAGCGGCCAAGGCGGCTCAACTGGGCGCATGGTACTCCCTGTATAACAGCGAAGACCGGGCGGTGGTCTTTTCCATTATGGCCGAGGGGATTCCGGCCCCCTGCGTGATTTTTATTTCTCCCCAGGGAGGCGTAGAAGGGCCCGTACCCTTGGGGGTGTATTCTGCCCAGGTGCTGGAGCGGCTGCCCCCGGGGGTTATCCAAACCTACCGTAACCGCCTCGCCGCCGGGGCCGCCTTGTTAAGGGAGAAAAAATGAAGGGTACTCCTATCCAATCCCATATCTTCTGGGGGGCGCACGCGCCCCTTTCCACCCTGACCGGCGCGGGGCTTATGGTTGTGGCTACCAGTCATTTAGCCTTTGCCCTTACCCTTACCGGGGCGCTTATCTGGGTTAACGTATTAACCGTGGTGATAGTGAGTTTTGGAAAGACCCTGCTTCCAAAAAAAGGGCGGGAACTGCTCTGTGTTTTCCTGGCCTGCTTCTCGGGCAGCCTGTATCTCCTGCTCATTTTTTTTGCCAGCCCCTTTTTGGCCATGGAAATTACCTTTTTAATAACCCTTATCCCCCTTTACAGTACCGGTTCCGGAATATGCCGCCGGGTAGAAGGCCTTGAGAACGAAGACGCCATCCTCAAGGCCTTTTTGGAAGCCCTGGTTTTCGGGGGTATCCTTATCGCCCTGGCATTGATCCGGGAACCCCTGGGCTCAGGTTCCCTTTCCCTTCCCGGCGGGTCCCAGGGCATGGTAGTACTCGGCGTGGGCGGCACGGGCGCTTATTTCCCGGTACACATCATCGCCAATGCCTCCGGGGGACTCCTGCTCCTGGGCTATGGCCTCGCCCTGTTCCGCCGCCGCAAAGCCCGGTCAGGCGGGGAGGATGAGCAATGAGTATCCTGGGGGAACTAGGCAGCCTTGGGGCTCTTGCCGTTTTTTCCGGCCTTGCGCTGAACCTGCTGCTCCAGTTCGGCATTGGTATCTCTGAAATTGTCGAACCTTCCGATTCACGCGAAACGCAATGGGCGAGTCTTTTTTCGCCCCATTGGATCATACTTTTTGTCTCTTCCTTTGCCCTGTGGCTCTTTTTTACCTATGTGCTGATTCCGCCCGCCTTTGGATTTTTGGAATCCTTCCTGTACTTTCCGGCGGCTTTGCTGGTTTCCATGGTCCTGGAACTGGTGTTTGCCTATTTTTTCCCCGGCGGCAGGGTTACCCCGGCTGCTTTCGAGTCTTTGGTCCACCGCAAGACCAACCGGGGTTCCTTCAAGCCCGGAAAGCTTGCCGGACACATCAGCCTCAATGCCGCCGGGCTTCCCCGGTATTCCGGTAACGGCCTGGCGCCGGCAGCGTTGTTCTTGACCCTTCGCCTGGCGATTTCCCCGGTGGATGCCCTGGTTTTATGTCTGGGCTTCTCCCTGGGCTGCCTTGTTGCGGCGCTGATCCTCCGTGAAATTGACAAACGGTCTTCCCTGGAAACAGCCCCCGGGGTGCTTCGGGGGGCGCCCCTGACCATCATATCCATGGGACTGCTTTCCCTGATCTTTTCCGCCGTTTCGGCAATCTTTTTCAGGGTTCTGGGGGTCTTTTAGTACATGAAAAACCGGCTGAACATTATTCTGGGTTCCTATAATCATATCCCCCAGGGGACGGAGGATAAGGCGGGTGAACATATCTACGTTACCCGTTTAAAGCCCTTTATTCAGGCCCTGAACCAATACCCTAAAATCCCGGCGGTTCTCCATTATTCCGGGGTGCTCCTTACCTGGCTGGAAGCGCAGCACCCCGAATTGCTCATGGTTCTGTCGGATTTGATTTCCCGCAAGCAGGTTGAGATCCTGGGGGGCGGTTTTTATGAGCCCATGATGCCCCTGATCCCTCAAACAGACAAGATCGGGCAGATTGAAATGATGACCGCCTATATCCGGAAAAAGTTCGGGAAACGGCCCCGGGGCTGCTGGATTCCCGAAGCGGCCTGGGAGCAGCAACTGGTGGGAGTCCTTCATACCTGCGATATGGGGTATACCTTTTTAGAAGAGCGGCACTTTATTGCCGCCGGGCTTATCGGAGGCGCCCTGTACGCACCCTGTATCAGTGAAAACCAGGGGAAGATAACCACCGTCTTTCCCCTGTCGACGCGGCTGCGGCAAAACCTTGCCTCCCATGAGCCGGAGGTTGTGCTGGAAGGGCTTTTACAGGATTTTGCCTCAGAAACCGGAACTGCGGCCTTCCCGGTGGTTACGGTTTTCCCGGAAACATTGTATACGGCGGATGCAGGGGAATCGCCGGAGACGAGTTACCGCCGGTTTTTTGACGCCCTTTCCCGGTTTTCATCTGACCTTGAATTCACCACCCCGGGAAAGTTTTATAAAGGGATTTCCCTCACCCAGGGGCCGCTCAGGAAGGCCTATTTCCCCGGGGATCTGGAACGGAAGTTTTTAATCGACCGCCCCGAATCCAATGGCCTGTACACCAAGATGATGTTTACCCATACCCTTATCAACCAATTGCGGGGGGATAAAGCCCGGAAGCAGAACGCCCGGGAGGAACTCTGGAAGGCCCAGGGCTACACCCTTTTCTCTGCGGGAAATACCGGGGGGATCCATCGCGCTTCCCTGCGGAAGGCAGCGTATAAGGCCCTGTTGGGAGCTGAAAAAATCTGCCGGAACCAGGGGAAGTTTACCCCCTCCCTTCTGGCCTTTGATTTTGATCTTGACGGATACCCGGAATACCTGTTCCAGGATCGGAATATCAATTGTTATGTTCATCGGAATGGGGCCAGCATCTTTGAGCTTGATTACCTTCCCAAAACCTGGAATTACCTGGATACCTTTTCCGATGGCCCCCGGAGGAGAACCGCCTTTGCGGATCACCTGGTACCCCCCGGCTATTCCCTGGAGGATGCCCGGAAAGCGGCGGACCTGCCCGCTTTTGCCGGAACCCGTTTCTGCGGTACGGAAAGCTACTGCCTGGTGGACATGGATCGTTCCCACGGCAGGGCCTGTTTTCGACTGCCTGCCCGGAACAATCCCCCAACCGGTCTTTATCTGGACGCGATTGAGATGGAAAAGCAGTACCTCTTAAAGCAGGATACCCTTAGTGTTCACTACACCCTGATAAATCGCGGCGCAGCGCCTGCGGCCTTTAAGTTTATCCCCCGGATAGACCTTTCTTTTGCAGGTGATGGGGAGGAGCATCTCAAGGTGTTCCGGCGGCTCTTTGATCCGCGGGAGAGCGAACCGTCCTGCCGTGAAGGGGTGGAGATAACCACTATCCGGGGCATTGAATTCCGGGACGTAAAAAACGAGCTTACCCTGAGCCTTACCGCAGACCGGGACTTTGACGGCTGGATAGTGCCCATCCGTTCAGGGGATCGGTACCAGTCAACCTGCCTCATGCCGGCGCTGGCCCTTTCCCTGGCTGCGGAGGGAAAGTGGGAAACCGAATTTAAGCTGGGGATTTCCCACTAGTGCTCCATACATCTTCTTTTGTCTGCATTTTGGGATCCATACTATGTGATACCCATTGTCAAAAAAGGTTTTATCCGCAGCCTGCGTATAGAAACGGCCTTTTTCGTCTCTGAATCAATTTCCGCCAGTATTCCCTGGAGTTCCGGCGGCTGTGCAGGGGTTGGGGCGGCGCAGGTCATGCGGTACAGTACCTGGGTTCGGGCCCGATTCTGGCACACCGTGGTGTCCATGCCGATAACCCCGCCGGACACGCCGGTCATCCCCAGGTCGGTGATGTAGGCGGCGCCGCAGGGTAGTATCCGTTCATCAGCGGTTTGCACATGGGTATGGGTGCCTGCCACCACACCGGCCCTGCCGTCCAAATAAAAGCCAAAGGCTTCCTTTTCCCGGGTGGATTCCGCGTGAAAATCAACCACTACTATCGGTCCCATGTCCGCCGGCCCCCCGGCAGTTTCGGTTTCAATTATTGAATCAAAGGCCCTAAAGGGGCAGTCTATGGCTTGCATCAGTTCCCGGCCCTGGAGATTAATCACCAGCCAGGGAATATTGTTTTTTTTAAGAAGCCGCCAACCCCGGCCCACCGGTTTACCGGGATAATTCGCCGGGCGCAGGATCCGGGCTTCGCTTTCCGCGTCCAGGGCGGGCCAGAATTCCCGTTTTTCCCAGACATGGTTCCCCGTGGTGATAATATCCGCCCCGGCGCCCAGGATACGCGCTTTCTCTGCTTCGGTGATGCCGAATCCGGCGGCGGCGTTCTCCCCGTTTACCACCACAAAGTCGGCGCCCTCCTCCGAAATAAGACCGGGGAGCAGCTTTTCAAGGACAGAGAGCCCCGGCTCCCCCACCACATCCCCAATCATGATAAGTTTTACTACCGGCATGACCTTAGTATAGCTGTTTAGGGCGGATCAATCCACCCAATACCTTATGTTTCAGAGTTATGATCTTCCTCAGAGTCTTGCACAATAAGGTGCAATAAATGCAGCATATCCCCGATCCGTTTGTGCATCCCGGCGGCCCGGCCTTCCAGAGCCCCGTTGGAATAGGACTCCAGTTCCGTCCAGTTCAGGATGAGCAGGGAAATCGGCCGCCGGTAATCCTCAAGGATGTCCAAGAGGCCGTCGGCTACAACAGAAAGATTGAAGATTGCGTCGGTGATGATAAGCTGCGCTTCGCTGTTCAGGCGATCAAGGCTTATATTAATATTCCGTATCTGGTTTTTGCTAAGGTCTTTCCTGGAGAGGGCCTTTTCCAGCTTTGGGCCGTAGACGCCTTCGTCCGAAAGGGATTCGTCCAGGGCCTTAATCGTATCGGGCAGGCTGTCCAGCAGCCGCATCGCGTCCGACAGGGGGCGGAACAGGGCGGGGGAAACCCATTGGCCCCGGATCATGAGCAGATCCGAAAAAAATTGTAATTGTGCGCGTTCATTCAACAGAAAAACTATGAGGTAATTGAGCCCCCGGGCAAAGATGTATCCGTTAAGATTATTATTTTTATACAGTTCATTGTTCTCTTCGGTATAGTAGGTCAGCCGCTCCGTATCGGTATCACCGAAAAATCGCCTGGCGCATTTGGCAATCCGGGCGTCATGTTTCGCATTGGTGATCCGGGTGAGGTGCTCAAATATTTCCTGCCGGATGTTTTCCAGGTATGCCCCGGTGATATGTTCCCGGGTAAGGTGGTGAGTCCATCCCCAGTTGGGATCCTTGATAATAAACTGGATCAGCATCTCAAGGATACCCGATCGTTTTACGTCCTGTATTTCGGACAGCATCTTATTCCACAATTTTGGATTAACCACATCCGCCCCTTTGAAGCTTTTCAGCACCCCAAGGGCCGCGTCCCAGTCCCGATCGGTATCAAAAGCGGCGGTCAATTCCAGAAAATCCTTAAGCTCATCGGTAATCGTTGTTCCCTGAATAGAAACAAACTGAGGTTTACCGTTGAAGTTGTGTTCGCTTAACTGGATGTCAAATTTCCGCAGTAAAAAATAAAAATCGTAGGTAACAAATTGGGCCATACTCAGGATGAGTGTATAACATCCGTCAATGGCATTTACCCGTTCCGGATCAAAGCCCGCAGCCAGGCGGTCGAATTCATCCTGCATTTGCCGGGCAAGATCCCCGGAGGATATCTCTTCCGCCCGCCTTTCTATGACCTCCGGGGAAAGCTGCTCCAGTATGGCTAATTGCGTTTTGTCCAGAAATGCTTGGATCGTAACCAGCTTTAGCCTGCTTGACTGGACCGCATTCTGGAAAAAAGCCTGGGCGGGAGAAACGGCCTTATAAACAGCGAAAAAGAACTGGGCCATCTCCGGGGTCGCCTCTTCGGTCTTTATCCGGTAGAAGTTCCCGTATTTATTGGCCGCCAGCATCTTCGTCATCCGTTTCAGCAACCGCTTCCGCTCCCGTTCGGACTCGGGCTTTCCGGTAATGAGGGAGATAAGCCAACTAAAAAACGAAGACGCCATAGCAAGCCCCGGGTTACTTACCGCGCGTACTCGGTAATCCTGGTTTCCCGTATAATCGTTACCCGGATCCTCCCGGGGTAGCGCAGGTCGTTCTCGATCTTTCTGGCAATCTGCTTAGCCAGATCCCGGGACTGCTCGTCGTTCACCGCTTCGTTATTGACGATGATTCGCAGCTCCCGCCCCGCCTGGATGGCAAAAGCCTTTTCCACCCCGGTAAAGCCCGTGGCGATATTCTCCAGGTTTTCCAGCCGCTTGACGTAGTTGTCCAGGGTTTCCCGCCGGGCCCCGGGCCGGGCCGCAGAAATGGCGTCCGCAATCTGTACCAGCACCGATTCGATACAGGAGGGTTCCATATCGTTGTGGTGGCTTCCGATGGCGTTGATAATCCGGGGATCCTCCCCCATCTTCCGGGCCATATCCATGCCGATTTCCGCGTGGTTCAGGTCCGAATCGCTTTCGATCCCCTTGCCAATGTCGTGGAGCAGGGCTCCCCGCTTGGCCAGTTCCCGGTTTGCCCCAATCTCCGAGGCTAAAATCCCCGCGATGATCGCCACTTCCCTGGAGTGGTAGAGCACGTTCTGGCCGTAACTGGTACGGAAATAGAGCCGCCCCAGGGCGCGTATGGCCTCCTGGTTGATGTTGTGGATACCCAGGTCGAAGAGCACCTTTTCGCCCTCCTCGAAGATTTTCTGGGAAATATCCTTGGTAACCTTGGTGACAATCTCCTCAATCCGGGCCGGATGGATCCGCCCGTCGACGATGAGCCGTTCCATGCTCACCTTGGCGATTTCCCGGCGCACCGGGTCAAAGCAGGAGATAACCACCGCCTCCGGGGTATCGTCGATGATGATATCCACCCCGGTCATGGTTTCCAGGGTACGGATGTTCCGCCCCTCCCGGCCGATAATCCGCCCCTTCATTTCGTCGTTGGGAAGGGTCACGGTGGCCACGGTCACTTCGCCGGTCACCTCCGTGGCCAGCCGCTGGATGGTGGTGAGCAGCACATCCCGGGCCTTCTTTTCCGCGGAAAGGCCGGCCTCCGCCTCAATCTTGAGGACAAGCCCCTGGGCATCATGCCGGGCTTCATTTTCCACATCCCGGATAATAAGGGCCTTCGCTTCGTCCACGGTGAGCCCCGAAATCCGCTCCAGTTCCGCCCGGTACCGCTCTTCTTCCTTACCCAGAGCATCGTCCCTGGACTGGAGAACCCGTTCCCTGTCCGCCTGGAGCAGTTCGGTCTTCTCTATTTGAGCCGTTTTCTTATCTATTACTTCTTCTTTCTGCAGAATACGTTTTTCGTACCGCTGCAATTCTCCCCTGCGTTCCCGGGTCTCCCTTTCCTGCTGATTCCTATCGCGGATAACTTGTTCTTTTGCCTCAAGAAGTATCTCCTTCTTTTTAGCTTCAGCTTCCTTTATCGCATCCTGTTTTATACGTTCGGCGCGCTGCTCCGATGCCGTAAGTTGAAATCTGGCGTACAGCCATCGTATAGTCCAGCCTAAGGTTAACCCGGCAAGAGGGAGGATAATCTTAATTATCAACTCCATTATTTACCCCTTACCGATGAATGTAAGAGAACCCGTAGGTTCTAAAATACTGTTTAAGATAGAACAAAATGACAATAAATGTCAAG
>BNUR01000113.1 GCA_025997495.1 Spirochaetia bacterium
ATGCCTGCCTCTTGGCTTTTCCCAAAAGCCCTTTTATCCCCAGTTTTTTTTCATTCCCTTCCCCCTTCTCTTATCTTAACATACGTTTATATGTCTGTCTCTAGATGCTTAAGTTGTTGACATTGATTACCAGGCCGAATATCGAGTTTTTAAAAATTTAGAAGAAAAAACCGCAGAGAGCGCAGAGAATTAAAAGATTTTTCAATCAGAAACTCTGCGTCCTCTGCGTCCGCGAACCAAAGGTTCGATGCGGTTAAATTCTTTGTATGTAAAAGTCGACATTCGGCCTACTAATTTATACGGTATAACTTACTATTCCTCTCGGTTAAAATTATTTAATTCCCATTCCAGATACGGACGTAAATGCGCACGCAGTTCCGGCAGTGCCACCCAGGTTATATATAGAAGATACTTTGAATATCCTTTGCAGCCCCTGCCACGGCGAGAACCGCTTTGCCGGTACCTTTAAAACTTTCCTGCAAAATGTATACAATCACCCTATGCTGAATGCCATTCTGACAGGAATTGCCACTCTGATGCTGGCCGGTGCGGCCGGCATAGTCTTTTTCATCATTTTTAAAAGTGACGGCGAAAAGAGGGGCTATTTCCTTCTGTTGCACATGGCTATTATACTGCTTAAGGTTTGGAAATATACAAAAAACCGTCAAAATCCAGGGGTTTTTGATGATTTTCGGCCCTAAAGCAGTATATGTTATACTTTCTGGGACACGCTCTGGAAATTTCCGGCAATTCCCCGGATGCCGCCTATACGGGGGCAAAACTCCACTTTATAGGCGGAACCTTTGTTCCGGTGTTGGCTTTCTTCTATATTCTGCGACCACTGCGGCAAAAAGGTAAGCGTACTGGTGAGGGCCCTGCTGCTGCTTGTCCCCGGAATGCTAACCCTGCTGGGCGTCACCAATGATTTGCATCATCGCTTGATCGTCCGGTATTGGTTCCCCGATGAATCCGTGCATCAATTGGACATTACGCCGGGAATACTAGACTGTATTTTTGTAACCGTTCACGGGGTCAGTAATTCCTTATAGGATAAGGAATTACGAAAGACTCTTTTTACAAGAATTTAGAGGTTTTTCATGAATTTTCCTTGAAAACGCCTCTAAATCGTCTGAAATGCGTGTTTTATGCAAATATACCCGTGAACGGTTACCTGTAACAAGTATACCATATAGGCAACGGGGTAACGCAAAAGGCGCCTGGCGCCAAAAGGAAAACAGGGAGGAGTTAGGAGGGAGGAAGGAGGAGCAATGGACCGGGCTGTTTATTTGAGGGGCGGCGGTGGTATACGCAGGAGAATCGTAGTATATTGGATGAGAGGAGAACGCTATGACCACAACGCAAATACAGCCCGAAGCCCCGATGACCTTTGAGCAGCTTTGGGCTATGCTCCAGGAGATAGGCCGGAGTCAGAAAGAGACAGAGCTGATAGTAAAAGAGACGGCCCTGCAAATGAAGGAGACGGATAAACGACTTGACCGGGTTACCGCGAATATGGAAGAATCCGGCATACGGCTTGACCGGGTTACCGCGAATATGGAAGAATCCGGCATACGGCTTGACCGGGTAACCGCGAATATGGAAGAAACCGGCAAACTGGTTGATAAACGGCTTGACCGGGTTACCGCGAATATGGAAGAATCCGGCATACGGCTTGACCGGGTAACCAAGAATGTCGGCGGCTTGAACCAGTCTATGGGGGAACTCATCGAAACTCTGATTGCGGCCAAACTATGGGAGAAGTTTGACGCCTACCCCTATAACCTCAAGCGGGCATACCAGCGTGTACCGATATATGATGAAACCAACCGCAGCCGTACCGAAATAGATATCATGCTTGCAAATGGCGACTACGTCATGGCGGTGGAAGTCAAGGCGTCGTTACACCGGCAGGACGATGTTGATTATCACCTCAGGCGGATGGAACTAATACGCCAATACCCGCCCGAACAATGCAAAGGGAAAATACTGCTCGGCGCACTGGCCGGCGGCGTTGTCCAGCCCGAGATACGGGATCGCGCCCACCAGGAGGGCTTCTTTGTGTTGGAACTCGCCGGTGAATCGGTGCATCTTGTCGAACAGCCTGCGGGTTTTTCTCCCCGGCAATGGTAAAAAAGGTGCCTGGCACCATAGGCGTTAACTTAGCGGAAAACCGAAGAAAATAAACCACGAACCACACGAAAAACACGAACAAAGAATGAAATTTAAAAACAAAAGTTCGTGTGGTTTGTGGTTAAATTCTTCCTGTTTTGTACTTAAGTAAACACCTATGGTGCCTGGCACCGAATTTTGAGAGGATGAAGAAAACAGGGAGGAGTTAGGAGGGAGGAAGGCAAAAGGCGCCTCCATTAGGTCATAGCATAGCCACTGAACCGGCGGGGAAAACCTGCCGGTTTTTTTATGCCGTGAGGGGCTCCGTTGTATTGGAGCTTAAAAATCACCGCTTGACACGATACACTAATGGCGCATGAGGCGCTCGCGCTTTATACCGATGGTGAGGATAATTTGCCGGAGCCCCGGACGCTGGAAGAAATAAAAAAACAATGGGCAGATTGGCCTGGGTGGGAGAAACGCAGTACATTCTTTATCGGCGAAGTTGCACTGTATCCCTTAAAACCGCAGGCCCGGAAATTCAATATCAGCATGGATGCGGGGCTTGTAAGCCGAATTGATCGCGTAACAAAAAATCGTTCTGCGTTTATTGAACGGGCAGTTGAAAAATTATTTGCCGTAAACGCAGAGGTGCCTGGCACTGTTTTTGAAAGTGAGGAGTTTAAGAAAGTGTGAAGTGTTGGGGGGCGGGCTTTTCGGGTGAGTTGCCATATCGGGTAATTCCGGCTACACTGAACGGGTGAAGGAGCTTATATGACCGTTTATGAAGATTTGGTAGTCAGGAACCTTGAAGATGTATTTGATTTCAACCGGGGACGCATCAAAGAATCGGAAGTACGCCAAACCACTGTGCATTTTAAGGCTGACACCGGAGCGCACCGGAATGTCATCACCAGAGATGTTTTTGAGCGCTTAGGACTTTGCAAGGAAGGCGAGCAGATGTTTAAGCTGGCCGGCGGTCAGAGTGCCCAAATGGACGTGTCCAGCCCAATGGAAATCATCTGGCACGACCGCAGAATCGTGATGGACGCCGCCATCGCGCCCCCCGGTGCAAGCAACCTGTTTTCAATCACCGCCATGGAACTGCTTGACCTTATGCCCAACCCGTCTAAAGGCTGTCTCGTCGGTGTTCACGGCGATGAATACCTCAACGAACTGGAATGAGATGGGTAATAATGTGCCTGGCACCTAAAAGGAGGACCTAATGAAACGTCGGTTTATTTTTATACCCGTTGTCATAGCGCTCGCGTTTATGGGCTACGCTACCACCGGACTGACGACCGCCCTAATCTCCGATGAGGATCTGTATCAGGCGGCGGTTTTTGACGCAATGATAGCGGAACCGGACGAAATAATGCCGCTTGTAACCCTCAGTAATGATGATCCGCTTACAACATGGAATGACGGGAAGGTTCTGCTCCTTACCGCGCACCGGTATCCCGATTCCTACATTGCCGGAGAGGACTATGAAACGAAATACGGCGATGGAAAACTTTGGTATTATATGCGGTGTCACTCTGGGCCTGTTCGGGTCTGTTTTCTCGGTTGTCCTGCGTTAACCTTAGCAATGACTTGACAACTTATGGTAAAAAATCTATATATTTTTAAGGAGAAAATAGTATGAATGAACTGGAAGAAATGAGAATAAAAGAATGGGAAAAAATGATGAAAGAATATGATGAAAGAAAAAAAGAGTATGCAAGAATAGCAAGAATAAAGGAAAAAGAATATACAGAAATATCAGAATTACCTACTCTTCCAGGTATGAGTGAATAGAAAACTTTGGAATAGTTATTAGGGGAAGGCAAGCATCTGCGTAGAACAGGACTTTTGGGCGCAGACCTTGGTGTTTACCATGGCACATGCTTACTATTCCTCCCGGTTAAAATTCTTTAATTCCTGCTCCAGATACGGGCGTAAATGCGCACGCAGTTCCGGCAGTCCCTCCCCATTTATGGAAGACACTTTGAATATCCTTTGCAGCCCTGCCACAGCGAGAACCGCTTCGGCGCGTTCTATCTCGGCCTGTTCCGCCCCGTCGATTTGGGAAACAATACCGATGGCAGGGGCTTTCAGGGCAAGAGCAATTCTTGAGGGAAGCCGGTATCGCTGCTTTGCACTGACCAGAAACAGCGCAAGGGATGCCCGGGAGGAATTTAAAATCAGGGCGTTAAACAGGTAGGGAATATGGATCATCTCCCCGGGGGTATCTATTGCCAGGGGCGCATAGATAATGCTTTCCGTTTTTTTAACATCCCCTTCTATTAAAGAAAGGCATTTTAGCAGCGTGCTTTTCCCCGAACCGGTGGGGCCGATAACCATAAGCGGTTTTTGCACCACTTGTGCCGTGTCCATCGTTAGGATTTGGTAACCTTGGTAGGCGTAAACCCAAGAATCTGCTCAAGAGCCCCCACCGCCCCGGTAAGCGCGCTTTCCACCGCCGCTATTTGACCGGAAAACACCAGGCAACCGGTGAACCGGTCAACGAACTCAAGTTTGATATCCCCCGCTTTGCTTGCCGCATCGGCGGCGATGATGGTTCCTTCACCGGGGGTTATGGTCATGATGCCAATGGCCCCCTTGTTGTCCACCCCCAACTGCTTGCAGAGATCCTCCAGCGGCCGGGCAATGAGGTGGGCCATGGTTACCTGCTTTCCCGGAACATATTCCTGAATCGATCGCGGTTTTTCGTTATCGGCCATGGTCACCTTCCCGTACCGGGCATAATTGCTTCGACTTCGCCGTGGGGACGGGGAATAACATGGGAGCCGACGATGGACCCCACTTTCCCGGCGGCGGCCTTTCCTGCATCCACCGCAGCGTGCACCGATCCCACATCTCCGCGAACCATGACGGTGACCAATCCCGCGCCGATTTGTTCGTACCCCAGGAGGGACACATTCGCCGCTTTGATCATGGCGTCCGCCGCTTCGATAGCGCCCACCAACCCTTTGGTTTCCACCATACCCAAGGCTTTGCCTAAAACACGGGTATGTTTGTTCTGTAAAATATCGCGGCCAGCCATATCACTTTTGATCATGCTTGAAATGCTTGCTTTTTTTGCCATGTTGTTCTCCTTACCCCACTATCGCCTTTGCAATCGCTTCGAATTCCGGCACGGCCCTGGCGGATCGGGCGAAATGGCAGACCGGCTGGTGAGCAATTTGGCACTCCGCCACTTTGCTGTCCTGCGGTATGGTAAAAATCCGGTAGTTGAGTTTACTGAGCTCCTTGTGAAATTCCCGGTGACGCGCAAAGGAGAGGTTCATCATGTTGACCACGATTTTATTATTAGTGATGGTACGGCGATGGGCTTTTTCGATTTTGCCAAGCTCATAGGTGAAGGTTTCGATGCCGTCGATGCTGAAAAACTCCGGGGTAAGGGGGTTGATGACTTCGTCCATTTCGGCGAGGACGGCCCGCTCCAGTTGGGAAAACGAGGGGGAGCAGTCGTAGACGGCAAGCTCAAACCCGAGTTTGGCAAGGTCCTCGTTAAGGAATTCAAAGGCCTTGGGATTTTGGATAAGTTCAGTTTCGGACCATTTTTTAAGGTCGCCGCCGATGACGATGGCAGGGAGAAGGAAGAGGTTGGGGGTAATTTCGCGGATTACATCGGCGGCTTGGGCGGTCCCGCTCAAGACATGGGCAATGTCTTTTTCCAGCTTTTCAAGGCAGAGCCAACTGGAGGCGTTGCCCTGGGGGTCGCAGTCCACGATGACGGTTTTGTGCCCCAGGCGGGCTATGGCATCCGCCACGTTTCCGGATATGGAGGTTTTCCCCACACCGCCTTTCTGGATGTAAAAGCAGAGCTTTTTCATGGGATAAGCATAGCACGAGCCGGGGGTTTTGTCCAATGTTTTTTATCGGCAGACCCTACCCAATCCCGGTAAGCGAAAACCGCATTCCCGAACTATACCGGAGAAACCTGTCTTGAGATGAGCGCCGGGGCTAGGAACTTACGGGAATTGGGACTGGCCCAACTACATATAAAATCACCGTTGCACCCGTCCGGAAGCATCGCCCCCCGCCAGCTTTTGCACTTCATCCACCGAGACATGGTTAAAGTCCCCTTCGATGGAATGTTTCAGACAGCTCGCCGCCACGGCAAACTCCACCGTTTCCTGGGGAGTGTAATGCTGCAAAGTGCCGTAGATAAGCCCGGCGCCAAAACTATCGCCGCCCCCCACCCGGTCAACAATATGTACGGGGTATTTTTTTGAAAAATACGGAACACCGCCGGTATACAGCATTGCCGACCAGTTATTATCATTAGCGGAAAGAGATTCCCGGAGGGTGATGGCAACTGTTTTGAAACCAAACCGGTCTGTCAGGGCCTTCGCCACACCCTGGTAGCCTTCCCGGCTAATCTTTCCGGTGTTGATATCCGTACCCTGGGCGTGGATGCCGAACACATCTGCCGCGTCTTCTTCGTTGGCAATACAGACATCCACCACAGGCATTAGTTTTCCCATCACCTCCCCGGCCTTATCACGGGGCCAGAGGTTTTTCCGGTAATTAAGGTCGCAGGAAACCGTAACCCCCTTAGCCTTGGCAGTCTTACAGGCTTCCATGGTTATAGCCGCCACCGTATCTCCAAGGGCAGGGGTAATGCCCGTAACGTGAAACCAGGAGACACCCTCAAAGATGGCGTTCCAGTCGAAATCCTCCGGAACAGCTGCGGCAATGGCGGAACCGGCGCGGTCATAGATCACCTTGGAGGCCCGCTGGGACGCGCCCTTCTCCAGAAAATAGATCCCCACCCGATTGCCGCCCCGCACTATCCCTGAGGTATCCACCCCGAATCGGCGCAGGCTGTTCACCGCAGCCTGGCCGATTTCATGGTTCGGCAGTTTGGTAATAAAGGCAACATCCGCGCCTAAGTTCGCAAGTGTTACTGCCACATTGGCCTCTCCGCCGCCGAATGTTGCGCCATAGGAATTTGCCTGTACGAAACGGTAATATCCTTCAGGAGCAAGCCGCAGCATTATTTCACCAAAGGTAACGATTCTGCTCATACTATGCCCCTTGCCTTCCGCGCCAGTTGTACCGCTTCTTTGCAGAGCTCCCTTATCCGGTCAAAATCACCTTTGTTAATCAGATCCGCACTTGCCATCCAGGAACCGCCGCAGGCAACGATACGATCATACGCGAGGTATTTCGCAATATTGTTTTGATTGATTCCCCCGGTGGGCATGAACCTGACCTGGGTATAGGGAGCCGCAACGGCCTTAATATACTCAAGGCCCCCTGCCTGTTCCGCAGGAAAAAACTTTACCACCTCAAGGCCGAATTCAAGCGCCTGTTCAATATCTGTCGGTGTAGAGCATCCCGGCACTATTACTATTCCCCGTTTGATACTATGGGCCACTACCTTTGGGTTGAACCCCGGGCTTACAATAAACTTCGCCCCCGCGTCAATCGCCTTTTCAACCTGATCGATGGTCAGCACGGTACCGGCTCCAAGCAGGACGCCGGGTACTTCAGTGTTTATGCGGCGTAGAGCTTCTTCACCCTCGGTAGTTCTGAAAGTAATTTCCGCACAGGGTATACCGCCGGCCGCCAGGGCCTGTGCCAGGGGAACCGCCTTTTCCGCATCGTCAATTTTAATTACCGGGATTATCCCGATTTCTCCTATTTTTTCAAGAATGGTTTGCATAATTTTCTATCATCTCCCGGCCGCATTTCCTTTGAAATATATAAATAGGATTGTATCAAACTGTTGCCGGAATTGTCAAGCATCACGAAAAAAACCGCGGCAATTCCAAATTTAATCGTATAGTGTAGAGAATTTGGAATTGCCGCGGCTGGATTACGGCTGCTTGAATAGCCCCCCACTTCGCGCTATAATGACCTTATGTCCGGAATTTTTGATTATATTGAATGGCGCGGCGATTTAAGTTTTGAATCTGATCCGTTTAATGCGGTTGATAATATTATTTTTTCAGTTTTTTCATATTATCCTTTAGATGGCATTGTGCCCAATGATTTTGAACAAAAACCGGTTCTGTTTACCGATGCGGTAAAGGCGCTGATTAAACAGGGGAAAAATAATCCTGAAATACAGCGCCATTATATATATAAAACTGACCAAACGAATTTGCTCGAAGCGCTTCTTGATATGCCGCGTTACAAAAACATTAAACTATGCGCATATGTTAACAAAATTGATCAGATTAAAGAGATGCAATTTTCGGCGTTAACATTTGTATCGCATGATTGTCCGTCCTATGTTGCATATCGCGGAACCGACCTAACACTTGTCGGCTGGAAAGAAGATTTTAACATGATTTTTACCGAGGTAATTCCCGCACAGATGGAAGCGGTCGCCTACCTCAATACAATATCCGATTTTCTAAAAAAGCCGTTTTATGTAGGGGGGCATTCAAAGGGCGGCAACCTGGCGGTTTACGCGGCTTCATTTTGTGATCCGAAGATTCAAAACCGTATACTATCAATCTACAATAATGACGCACCGGGGTTTAATAAAAAAACAACCTGCACAAAGGAATATAAAGCTATCGAGAAAAAAATACAAACCTATATACCGCAGGATTCCGTTATTGGCCTTTTGTTTGAACATCAAAGAAATTATACCGTGGTACGCAGTACCGAAAATGTTTTTATGCAGCACAATCCTTTTTCGTGGCATGTTCTAAAAAATGATGTGGTTCATGTAGAACAAATTACAAAACAGAGCAAGTTTATTAATAAAACATTGATGATCTGGCTTGATGGTATGGATCACCAAACACGGCAGCAGTTTATTGATTCGCTTTACGATATTCTGGTTACCACCGAAGTGAAATCAATCCCGGAATTTACCGATAAATGGCTTACAAACACTATAACCTTACTAAAATCAATGAATAACCTGGATAAAGAAACAAAAGATATGCTCCATAAAACATTTAACGAACTTTTCGAAATTGCAGGAAACAGATTTTCTCTTTTGATTCGCAGGAGGGTGCGTACCAAGGAACCCGCTTACGCGAGGGAGGCTCTGCGGCGGTTAAAATCATAGAGCGCTTTAGGCCCTGCTCATCTTACCTTTGCAGACAAATGAAAGATGAAAATATTTTAGTCCCCCACAACATTTGTGTATAATTCTTTAAGGGTCTTCCGCAAATGCACCACTGCATAATGCTTCCGGGAAAGCACCGTGTTAACACTGACCCCGGTATTTTTCGCAATTTCCTTTACCGGCATATCGTAGTATTCCGTTAATTCAAACACCTCACGCTGTTCCGGCGGCAGTTCATCAATCGCATTTTTAATTTCGTCTAAAACAAGCGACCGCAGATATTCTGTTTCCGGCGTCGTTTCCCCGCCAAAGGCCGCATCGGTAATTTCATCCAAAAAATTCGTGTTCTTATCATCATCGCCGTCATACGCAGCCGGTAAAGCGACATCCTTCTTTTTTTTGTAATGATTGGTAATAAGGTTCCGCGCCACCCGGTAAAGCCATGCCGCCGTTTGTTCCACCGGTTTGCCAAGCTCATCCATGCGGGTAAATTGGTAAAAGCATTCCTGGAGAATATCTTCCGCGTCTTCATAGCGGGATACCCGCTTGCGGATAAACCCCGCAAGCTTGT
>BNUR01000114.1 GCA_025997495.1 Spirochaetia bacterium
GACGGTAAAATTGCAACAAACAAACATGTGGCGTATCCGTGGGCTTATGATACCGGATATATGGCTACAATAAAAGAGTATGAGCAAAAAAGACTGGCAGGCAATTCACAAACCAGACATTTGGCGGGTGATGTTAAAGTCGAAGGGAAATTAGTTTATATTGGCTGCTTCCTGAACGATACCCATGTTTCAGGTATGCAGGATTTAATTAATTGTACTCCCCTTAAAGCAGGCGCTACAAATGATGTAGATGTGGCGATTATACAAATTAATACAAAAACACTGCCTGCAGGAGTGGAAAGGATTGTTGATTTGAATCAGGCCGCCGTTACCGATGATGCGCTTGTTATCGGTGCATCGGTATATACTATAGGATTCCCCGCAGGATTTGATATAGCGCAGACGGCACAAGGCTTGGAAGCGAACAATCAGGATGGAAAAATCACCCAAATAAGAGGGGATGTTGAATTTGGACACAATATAGCGATTCAACATGGTGCAAGCGGCTCCCCTGTCTTTAATCAATACGGGCAATTAGTTGGCGTTATCAACGCCGGATTTCTTGGCATTGGTGATAGTTACAACATGGCTATAAAAGCAAAATACGCCGTAGAATTGGCGAAATAATGCAGCATGAACCATAAGGAGGTTTGTCATGGCAAAGAAACAATGCAGTAGGGGTCATATTTACGATTCCGCCATTTATGGGGATAATTGCCCATTTTGTCCTTCATCGGGCGGCGGCAGCGGAACGGTAATCGCCGGGGGGAACACCGGAGGAGATTTTGGCGGAGAAACAGAGGTGAGTTCGGAAGCGCGAACCCAGGTAGCCGGAACACAGGCTCCGGGCCCAACTATTCCTATGGATTCAGGCGGCGGCCGAACTATTATCCGTCCGGCAGGGGGAGGAACACCCGCAGCTTCGGGTAAAAAACTGGTAGGGATATTGGTAACATACAGCCAAAGTCCCAATGGGCAGGTTTTTAGTATTTTTGAAGGCAAAAATTTTATCGGGAGAGATATGCCGGTTGATATATGTATCCCTGATAGAGAAATGTCCGGGAAACATCTTTCTATTTTGTATCGTAGTGCGGATGGCCGTTTTAAATTCAAAGATGAACAATCAAGCAACGGTACGTATCTAAACGAAATTTTAACCGATGAAGGTGAGTTAACTACCTTTGATATTATCCGAATCGGCGCGACCCGGTTAATATTTATTGCAATACCGCAATTACCGCAAGTCTAACAGGGGAAGTAAAACATGGAATCTATTTTTGAATCCTGCTTAATCGGCAAATATTCGGACACCGGCAGGGTGCGCAAGGCAAACGAAGACAGCATGGATGTATTTGATGCTGCCGGTATGAAAGTATTTGTTGTGTGCGATGGCATGGGCGGGCATGTAGGCGGCCAAGTCGCTTCTCAAACCGCCATTGCCGCCATCAAGCAATTCATGTTGAACCATGTGTTTACCGATCCCCGCGAAGCCATTACTAACGCGATTATTGCCGCAAATGACGCTATAATACAGCGGGCGCAGGCTCAACCGGAACTGAACGGCATGGGGTCTACCTGCGTTATGCTTGTCGTTACCAGTGACGGCAAAGTGTATTATGGGCATATTGGCGACAGTAGAATCTATATTGTGGCTAACCATCAGATACGGCAGTTGACGAAAGACCATTCATTTGTGCAGACCCTGGTAGATGCCGGGGAAATCAGCAAGGATCAGGCGGAGCATCATCCCCGTAAAAACGAAATAACCAATGCCCTGGGTTTGCCGGAAATGCAGCCGCCTACCTTGTGTAACGAGCCTATTGAACCGGAAGCCGGTAACTGTTTTCTGCTCTGCTCGGACGGCCTTTCGGGAATGGTCGATGACCGGCACATGGAACGTGTGGTAAGCAAACACGAGATTAATATTCAACAACGCGCAAAGAAGCTGGTACAAATGGCCAATGAAGCGGGTGGTAAAGACAATATTACCGTTGAGTTGGTTGAATTCGCCGTATCGACCAGGAATGGGGGCGTTCAGAATAAAGAATCAAACAAGAAAGTATTTCTTTCGATTGGAGTATCGGTCATTGTTATTTTGGCAGTACTGGTCACCGCTTATTTTTTCGTTTTCAGGAAGATTGGTACGGATAAAAATGAAGCGCCCGAAACAGTTAAAGTTGAGCGTACCGCTCAGGATGAAACAATTCAAGTTTTGTACATGAAAGGAGTAGTTGAAACAATTGTCAAGGGCATAATTCCTGAAAATGAAATAATTCTCACCCATGGTGTTACTGAAGGTAAAAAATATATAAAGACACTGGAACCAGGTGAGACATCTATCAGTATACAGTGGAGGGATGAAGCTTTCCTTGATACGGATTTAAGTGAAGTGGCAATAACGATTTTATTAACGACAAACGAAAAAAGGGAATATACCCGGCACTTAAAAGTAACAATAAACAACGATCCGCCTGTGGAAGCCCCTGAAAATGAAGTGGATCAGGGTGAACCCGGAGTGTTTCAACCCAGCGGTGGTTTAAAACCAGGTCAATGAGACGTTAAAGGGGAAATGAAACATGCAAATTTCTATATATAACGTCCAGGACAAGCCCTTAGGCCAAGGCGGTATGGGGAAAGTATACCTCGGAACAGATAGTAAAGGCAATTTGGTTGCCATAAAAGAGATGCTTGCCGAGTTTGTAACCGACAGCGATTTACGCGCCCGCTTTCATCAGGAAGTAAAGATATCAAGCCAGATGGAACATCCATCCATTGTAAAAATGTATGCTTCATTTGAAGAGGCGGGGAATCTCTATTTGGTGATGGAGTATGTAGAAGGCGAAACTATCGAACAATATGTCAGACAGCGGGGCGCCATTGATGAAAGTGAAGCTATCCGTCTGATGTGCGAAACGCTTTCGGCGTTAGGGTATGCTCATCAAAAGGGTTTCGTTCACCGGGATATTAAGCCCAGCAATATCATGATTCGTCCCAATGGCTCTGTTTGTTTATTGGATTTTGGTATCGCAAAGGACATGAACAGTAATGGACTTACGGTTGGACAAGTTACCATCGGTACGGATGGGTATATGAGCCCCGAACAAGCAGGAGGGTATAATATAGACCACCGTTCGGATATTTATTCTTTAGGGTGCGTTTTATTCTATATGCTTACCGGCCATCATGCAATAGAAAAACGGTCAAATGATCTGGAAACCCGGATGGCTATTATTCAAAATGATTTCCCGCAGGCCCTAGACTATAATCCCAATGTGTCTGCAAAAACCCAAAAAATATTAAATAAAGCGACCCACAAAAATATGCAGCAAAGGTTTTCATCGTGCAGGGAATTTGAACTGGAATTAAACGGAGGAAAAACAATGGCGGCAAATAATAATGACAGTATTTCTATTGGACGGGAAAACTGCGATATTAATGTATCCCACCAAAAAGTAAGCCGACACCATGCCGATATAAAGATTGTTGTACAATCCGGGCATACTAAATACCTGTTCCAAGACCGAAGCTCCAACGGTACTATGATTGACGGAAGGAAAATTCATAATGGGGAAATTGAAATTGTCCCGCAAAATCATCCCGTAATTCTGCTGGCCGGAGCCGCTGAATTAAGATGGGATGCCGTAGAAGAAGCATTACGGAAAAGAGGAGTACACGACAGCTCCACGCAAATGGCCGGTATTTCTTCAATTCCTACCAACCCGCCGGTGTACCAGCAAGCGGCGCCTATTCAGGCGAATCCGCCGCAATCACCGCCTGTCAGAGCGCGGCATGGATTTACTTCTTTTTGGCTATGGTTCTGCCTTCTAGTGAATTTGGGAGTTGGCATTTATTATTTATATTGGGGAATTTTTGCAACCGGTGGCCTTGGAATAGGAACTGCTATAGCAATTATTATGATTTTATGCTGGAAAAAGTGGGGCTTTTGGGCGCTTATAGGGATAGAAGTCCTCATGGTATTTTCTGTCAGTGAATATCCGGATCTAATGGGCGGAACAATTGCCTCGGCGGCTATCAGTGTTGCAATAATATTTGGGGTATTGCATCTGCGCAATGCTTATGGGGTAAATTCCTGGGAACAATTGAAATAAACAAAGGCTATCGGTTTGTCTTTGGTTCACTCAGCTATGGCTCTTTAGTACAAGTTTTGGAGACTAGTGGTGAACCGTTTGTTGATGAAGATGGTTACCGGGGGAGATGGACTTTCGTGCGTACACAAGACGGTCAAACCGGTTGGTGTTTTGGCGCATATTTGAAAGGGTTATGATTTATTATGGGTAACGCAAAGGCGTCTGTCACCAAATCCGTAGGGAGTTATGTGCAATAAAACCCTAATTTTTTGGGAAAAAGGTATTGACAAAAATATTCTAGTATGATAGTGTTAAAAATGCATGGTTTCCATTTGGGTTCCAAAATATTTATATATAAACCCAATAATATATTAGACAAAGGAGAAATTTGTTATGAAAAGGATTGTAATTTCTGTCGTTCTATTCAGCATATCTTTAACGATTTATGCTCAAAATGGATTTGAGGTTGTTTCTAAAGAGTATACTGGAAATTATACTAATCATCAGTTTTTATCTGAGGTGGCTGATGTTAATACAGTAAGGGCTACATTTCAACAAAATGCGGGTAGAAATATAGTCATCGATAAATTTTTTCAGATTGCTGACGATGACGAAGATGCTGAGGATGTTAGAATGGTAAATTGGGTAATAAATAATGAATTACCAGTCAGTCCCAATGATGGCGATTGCTTCCTGGTTGAAGTAGTGAGAGGCCAGGATAACAATAGTGTTGATGGATGGGATGTTCTTGTACGATATAGTAGTAGAAATGGTTGGCTTTATATTTTGTATTATTTTTCTATTCATTCACGATAAAATAAGCCCAATCATGTCGATATAGATGTTATGTAAAGGGTTTTACTGCACATAACCTTGGCCCCCGGCGATGATTGGGGGCAACTGCTGCCCTGGAACATCACCCTCATTCTTTCTTTAATGACTCCTTATCCATTACTCCCCTTTCACCCATTCCGCCACCCGCCGCACCTCCGCATTCGGATCCCCGCAGGCCTTCTCAATATACGCGGCATAACTTTCCTGATACCCGTTCCGCATGGCGTTGAGCGCATTGATCTTCCACCGGTACACTTTATCCTTCCCGATATACCAGAACTTTTTCGCCATCACATTCTCTAAGAACCCGTAATCCATTTCAATGATCTTCTCCAGGGAAATGCGTTCCCCCAATGCTTCCAGGCCGGGAAAGGTTTCATCCTCAGTCCATTTGCCCTTGTTAAAGGGGCACACATCCTGGCAGGCATCACAGCCGAAGATCCATCCGCCAATTTCTTTATTGTACGGCTCGTTAGGTATATCCCATCCATCCCATGTGGTGAGGCAGGACACGCAGGTGAGGCGGTTCATGGCGTAGGGTTCCGCCAGAGACTTGGTGGGACAGGCCTCGATACAAAGGCTGCAATTTTTCGGGCAGGTTTTTTGCGCATCGGTATGTTTTAGTTCCAGTTCCCGGTCAATCAGCCAGGCTTCCATGTGCACCCAGGAGCCGCCCTTGGGTGTATAGAAGAAATTGTTTTGCCTGACTGTGCCCAGCCCTGTTTTAATGGCCGCCCATCTGAGGGCGGTGATGCCGAACTTTCGTTCCGTGGCGGTTTGCAGGCCGGCCTCTTGCAGGTAGTTCTCGAAGGCCCTACTGGCATGGTAGTCCGGGGAGGCCTCATCGGTGCGGCTGTCAGTCAGGTAGTACTTGGCGATACGGCCCTGGAGGTGCGGGGGGATGCGGTATTTACCGTAGCGGCTTATGCAGATGACGATAGATTTTGCCCAGGGGAAGCGTTTGGTAAGGTTGGCAAAGTTGTAGAGCCCGCCGGTTTTCTCCCTGGTCTCGGGGAAACGCTTGACCCGCTCGTCCAGCTTTTCCGTATAATCATCAACCTCGGCTATAGGGATGATGCCGCAGTTTTCGTACCCCAGTTCCAGCGCCTTGTTCCTGATAGATTCCGCTTCGGTCATGGTATGCCTCCTGGGCTTTTCTTAGCCGATGTAACTGGTTTTCAGCTTCTTTTCCTTCGTATAGCGTCGGATGGCCAAATCTATCAAAACAGTTATCAATTCCTTGTAAGAAATTCCCCCGGCTTCCCACAGTTTTGGGTACATGCTGATCCGGGTGAAGCCCGGCATGGTGTTGATTTCGTTGACCATAATGGTGTTGTCCTCTTTGAGGAAGAAGTCCACCCGGGAAAGTCCTTCGCAGCAGAGGGTTTGAAAGGTTTTGATCCCCAGGGCCTGGATTTTTTTAACAATGTTCTTGGGTAAATCGGCGGGAATTTTCAGGATCGCGCCGTTCTCGTCCAGGTATTTTGATTCGTAGGAATAAAATTCGTGGGTGGGGATCACTTCCCCGGGAAGGGATGCGGTGACCTCTTCATTGCCCAGGATCGCGCACTCAATCTCCCGCCCCTTGATAAATTCCTCAAGGATAATTTTGGTGTCGTAGGCAAAGGCGTTCTCAACGGACTTTTCGTATTCCCCTTCGTTATGCACCTTGCTGATGCCCACGGAGGAGCCCATGTTGGCGGGCTTTACGAAAAAGGGCAGCCCCAGCGCCCTGGTGATTTTCTTGAAGGGGGGAACCGGCTCGTGGGATTGCAGGGTCAGGAAGCGGCCGATGGGAATGCCTGCGTCCCGGAGCAGGCGCTTCATCACATCCTTGTCCATACCCACGGCGGAACCTAACACACCGGGGCCCACAAAGGGGATGTCCGCCAGCTTGAGGAGGCCCTGGACGGTGCCGTCCTCGCCGAAGGGGCCGTGGAGGATGGGGAAAATAACGTCGATGGATTTTTCCTTCGTTATGTCCGTGAGGTTGGAAATCTGCCCGCCGCTCTGGGGGGCCAGTACCACGGCGTCGCTGGACTGGTTGAGTCGTATCCGCTTGGGATCATCGGCGTTGAGGAGAAACCCGGCCCCCTCGTTCAGGAGCCACCGGCCGCTTTTGTCTATGCCGATAAGGACGGGGTTGTACTTTTTCCGGTCAATGGCGTCGAATACATTCTTTGCCGATTGGAGGGAAACCTCATGTTCCGCGGATTTGCCACCGAACAGAATACCTACGTTAATTTTCTTCATTCCGCAAATACTTCCTTTAGATTAATTGTACAGCCGGGCAGAACGGTGACTGGGATGGTATCGCCGCGAACCTTCGGTTCGACGCTATAGGAAGCGGCAACATACCGGCCGTCTTCAAGGACATAAACCTGCACCGTCTCTGCCTTCGGGTCAACTATCCAGTACTCCCGAACCCCGGCATCCATATAGAGATTATATTTACGTACCTTATCCCTGGTCCTGGTAGAGGGGGAAAGTATCTCAATTATCAGATCCGGCGCGCCGTTACAGCCGCAGTCGTCCAGCTTTGAGGGATCGCATATTACGGTAATATCCGGTTCCAATAACGTTTTGTCGCGGAGGTCTTCTCTGGGGTGCAGCCGGACCCCGAAAGGCCCCATGTATACCTTGCAGGATTTTCCTTTCAGGAAAGTGGCAAGCTGGTAGGATAGCTCCCCCAGAATCTCCTGATGCTTACGCACCGGGGGGGACATCATGAATAGTTCCCCCTCAATAATCTCGGCCCGGAAATCTTCATCCCATTCCAGAACATCGGCATAGGTGTAGTCGAAGCGGTAGGGCTGCGTAGGCCGGCCGTTTGCGGACCGGCAGGTCTGGGGATCTTCTTTGGCAAGTGCGGATGGCATGGTAAACCTCTTGCCTTAGTATAGGGGCAAACCTTGTAAATTACAATCATGCGTGCTATAAAGAGCCATGGAACTTGTCCGCTGCCCCTGGTGTCTTGGGGATGCCGATTACATGCGCTACCACGATAAGGAATGGGGGCGGCCCCTGAAAAACAACCGGAAACTTTTTGAACTGCTGATTCTGGAGGGCGCTCAGGCCGGGCTTTCCTGGCTTACGATCCTGAAACGGCGTGAAGGATACCGGGAGGTCTTTGACGGAATGGATCCGGAGATCATCGCGGGTTACGGTGACAAGGATATTGAACGCTGCATGGGGGATGCCCGGATTATCCGGAATTCGCGGAAGATACGGTCGGCCATCGAAAATGCCCGGGCCTACCTTGCCATGATGGAGGGGCGGGCTTCTTTTTCCAAATGGCTCTGGAACTGGGTGGATGGGGAGCCGATTGTGCATCACTATAAAACTATGAAGGAAATTCCGGTGACAACGGAGCTTTCGGATAAAATATCAAAGGAACTGAAACAGAAGGGTTTTTCCTTTGTGGGGTCTACTATAGTTTATTCGTATATGCAGTCCGCCGGGCTGGTGAACGATCATCTGGTAGATTGTTTCTGCAAGCATGACTCTTGACCCTACCGGGAGGTCATCAACCCCTGGGAAAACCGCTGTGTTTCCCTGAACCTGCCCCTATCCCGGCCTGGGGCGGCATCGGTCAAAGGCAGGCCGTAGCGGGCAAGTCCCTGGAGTATTGATTCAGAAAAGGCGCCGGAAGTACCGGTTAGGGGGATGAATAAGGGGGGAACGTCCGCTCCGGGCAGGGGATGTTTGGATCCGAGAAGGAATGCCTCCAGAAACGGCGCAGTGATAATGCGGGTGTGGAATTCCACCTCCGGGGATTGGGCCAGCAGGAACAGAACGCTGCCCTGGTTGAAACTCTGGTAATAGAGTGCCGTGATGGATATTGTCCCGGCGGCTAAGGTTTGATCGGCGGTGTCCACCGGAATTTTCCAGGGGGTTCCGGAAAAATCAAACCACTGTACCGAATCATCGGCCTTGAGTCCCGGCAGGCCTGAATTCATGCCCCGCTTCCAGGCCTCCTGGAAATCATCCCGTACACTTCCATCGTCTCCGCTTAAATATCCCAGGTTTGCCGGGATAGCTTCCAATGCAGCGGGGGCTGTGCCGGATATGAAGGCCCCCTTCCCGGCAGGGTCAACGTAAATCAGACCGTATTCAAATCGCTGGGCTATGCCATTCTTATATAGAAACTCTTCCCCCACAGGCGCTCCGTACCCGGCAACACCATTAGCCCCCCTGCGGCCGGCGCTTTTCCCATAGGTATTGAGGATGCCCCCACGGACGGTAAACACATGGTTTTCTCCCGTACCCCGAATAGCCAAAACCAGGGAGGGGATACCCCAGGTGTTGGACGCCTCGTTCTCGTTGAACGCACCGTTCTCATTGAACGCACCGTCCTCCCTGGACGCGCCGTCCTCCCCGGATGCTCCGTCCCGTTCCCGCCAGTTTTGTACCCAGCATAGGGGCGCCGAAGCGGGCCAACTGTGAACAAAATCGCCTCCCAATACCCCTTCCAGGGACGGCTCCCGGAGTTGTTCTTCAATGTAAGCGGTACGAAAGGATGAGGTAAGCGCTGTCATTTCAGCCTCGTTCAGCTTTGTTACGGGATCCTTCCGTTCCCGGGTAACAAAACCAACCCCCGGCGCAATGGCAGGCCAGGAAAGGGGGACGGGAATAAATTCCATCGCCGTTAAATCCGGGAAGGGAAGAAGGGCGGCCTTGGCACGAACCGTCTCTATAGAAGCCTGATCAAAATAAGCGGTATTTTGACGCATCATGGCTAATAATTCTTCTAATGAAGGTGCGGATAGTTC
>BNUR01000115.1 GCA_025997495.1 Spirochaetia bacterium
CCCCGCTCTTAGACCCCGGCCAAGGTTTCCGGTAAGCGATAGGCGTCCTGCCTTTGTACCCCTTCCACTATTGCTCCCGTTGCATAGAAAACGAAAGCCTTCGGCAAAGTGATATATTTCGAGGCTCAATCACGCGGCTTTTGTACTCGCTGTCTACGCTTCACAAGCCTTGTCACCAAGACCCATGCAAGACTCGCTTCCAGTGGTTCGCTACTCCTTCCTGGATGAGGTGCATAAAGGTTTCACCCTTATGGTCTCATGAGGTTATGCTAAAAGGTTTATCCTATGTCCTCCTTTTACGAGCTTCGTGTCGCAACTATGCGTTTATCCTGCAACCCTGGCCGCCGGCCTTGTGAAAAAATGGTAATTCAGATATAACCAACGTATGGAAAAGAACCCTACTGCCCAGTCTCAAACCGTACAGGATTCGGTGTATACCGCGCTCCGCAAGAGTATTATGAGCCTGAACCTGGCCCCCGGGACGGCGATCAGTGAAAATGAAATTTCCCAGCGTTATGAGGTCAGCCGTACCCCGGTTCGGGAAGCCCTTATCCACCTTTCCAAAGAAGGGCTGGTTCAGGTGATCCCCCAAAGGGAAACCCTGGTGTCCCGGATTGATTTTAGGCGGGTAAAACAGGAATGGTTTCTCCGGGAAAGTCTGGAGTCGGCGGCACAGAATTCGTTTATTAAACACAGTACCCCCGCCCATTTTGCGGAACTGGAACGGCTCATTGAACAGCAAAACGCCGCCCAGGAACGCAATGAATACGGTGAGTTTGTGAACCTTGACGATTGTTTCCACCGGATTTTTTTTGAAGTTGCCGACCAGCTGCTGGCATGGCAGGTGCTGGACTCCATGGGCGGCCACTATCACCGGGTGCGGATCCTGACCACCCTGCTCAAAGGCATAGCCCCCGACATTATTGTCCAGCACAAGCGGCTGCTGGAGACCCTCAGGCAGAAGGATCTGGCAGGCGCCCAAGCCGCGCTGGCGGCCCATCTGCATAAGCTGCCTGCGGAAGAAGATATGCTCCGGGAAAAGTTCCCCGACTACTTTGTCTCTTGTAACGAAAAAGATGTTTTTAATGTCGATTTCGGCGGGCTGCCGAATAAATAGAAGAGAGAGCCAGTTCCAAAATAGAAATTAATTAACCACGAACGACACGAACCACACCAAAAAGATCATTTAGTTCGTGTGGTTGGAACTGGCTCATATGTCTAAAAAAATAGCTGGAGGCCTGTCAGTGCATGGCAAACTGCGCCGCATACAATTCCGCGTAAAGGCCGCCTGATGCAAGCAGTTCGTCGTGGGAGCCCTGCTGCTGAATGCCGTCGTCGGTGATCACGGCGATTGAGTGGGCGCCGCGGATGGTGGAAAGGCGGTGGGCAATAACCAGGGTGGTGCGGCCCCGTGAAAGTTCCTCCAGGGCGTGCTGTATGCGCAGTTCCGTTGCGGTGTCCAGGGCGGAGGTGGCCTCGTCCAGGATTAGGATGGGGGGATTTTTCAGGAAGATCCGGGCGATGCTGACCCGCTGTTTCTGGCCGCCGGAAAGTTTAACCCCCCGCTCACCCACCAGGCTGTCGTAGCCGTCGGGCAGTTTCATAATATCACTGTGGATGTCTGCCCGTCTGGCCGCTTCAATCATTTCATCATCCGCAGCATCAATCCTGCCGTACTTGATATTGTCCCGGACGGTTCCGGCAAAGAGAAACACATCCTGCTGGACTATGCCAATGTTTCGCCTCAGGGATTCCAGGGTAACGTTCCGGATGTCCGTGCCGTCAATAGTAATACTACCGCTGCGGATTTCGTAGAACCGGGGGAGAAGGTGGCAGAGGGTGGTTTTGCCGCCCCCGGACGGCCCCACCAGGGCGATGGTTCTCCCGGCGGGGATAGCCAGGTTGATGCGGGAGAGCACGGTAACATTATTGTTGTAGGAAAAGCTTACACCGGTAAAGACAATATCACCCCGGACATTGTCCAGGATCGCCGCGTCCGGCTTTTCGGTAATGTCGCTCTGGAGATGCATGATCTCCACGAAGCGGGCAAACCCGGCCATGCCCGTGGTGTATTGTTCCACAAAACTTTGCAGCCGGCGGATGGGCTGGAGGAATGCGGACACAAAAAGGTTGCAGGCGATAAGTTCCGGCAGGGTCATCCTGCCCTTCATGATAAGGAAACCCCCGGCGGCAATCACCAGCACGTTGAGCAGATGGAGCAGTAAATCTAACCGGCTCTGGAAGTTTGCCATGGAACGGTAGTAAAACTTTCTGGCGGTCTTGTAATTTTCGTTACCGCCGTGGAACTTGGTGGTTTCGTAGGATTCGTTGGTAAATGCCTTTGCAATCCGTACCCCCGATATGCTTGATTCCAGGTCGGCGTTTATTTCGGCGGTCCGTTCCTTCACCTTCCGGGCGGTCTTCATCATATTGGAACGGGAACGGAGGATGTGAAAAATCATAAACGGTACAAATACTAACAGTACCAGGGCCATTTCCCAGCGGATGGTAAAGACCAGGATGACGGCGCCCGCCAGGGTGATAACGGAAATAAACAGATCCTCCGGGCCGTGGTGGGCAAGCTCGGTTACGTCAAAGAGGTCGGTGGTTACCCGGGACATAATTTGCCCGGTGCGATGGTTATCGTAAAAGGAAAAGGGCAACTGCTGGAGGTGGCTGAAGAGATCCCGGCGCATATCCGCCTCAAGGTAGACCCCCACGGTGTGCCCCCAATAGGTGATAAAGTAGGTGAAAGCCATACGGAGCAGGTACATGAGAGCCATCAGGGTGATCATAATAAAGAAAAACTTGTACAGGCCGCCCGGCAGAAAATGTTCGATGGTATATTTGGTCATCATGGGGAAGGCCAGATCCACGGCGGCGATAAGCGATGCGGCAAACATGTCCGCCGCAAAGAGCTTCCAATGGGGGCGGTAATAGGAGGCGAAGATACGCAGGGGGGATTTTTCGTTTTTACTCATAGCTTGCAAATTCTTTCTATATAATTTACCATAAATATTCAATGGAGGCTACTATGAAAACCCTGATCATCTATTATTCCTACGGTGGCAACAGCGCCCTGGTGGCGGAGGAACTGAAAAAGGCGGCGGACGCCGATGTTCTGGAACTCAAGACCGAAGACGAAAAGGTGCGGACCGGCTTTGCAAAGTATGCCTGGGGCGGGAAGCAGGTTTTTACCCACAAATACCCCGAGCTCAAACCCTATACCGTTACTATAGAAGACTATGACCGTATCATAATCGGCGGCCCGGTGTGGGCGGGGACTCCGGCGCCGGCATTGCAGAGCTTCATTGCGAAAACGAAGATTAGCGGGAAAAAAATCGGCATCTTCCTCTGCCACGCAGGCGGGAAAGGAAAGGCCATGGATAAATTTAAGGCGCTGCTGCCGGGGAACACCATTGCCGGGGAGATTGATTTTGTGAACCCCGCAAAGCTGGATCGGGCGGCGGTGTCTTTGCGGATTGCGGACTGGGTGGGAAGTCTTTAGGGGTTCTTGTACCCTTATTGGTGGACTAATTCCGCCGGCAAGGGTATACTTGTAGTGGAGGCAAGCAATGTTATTAACCGTTCAAGGCTACTTTGAAGGCGACCGCTTTGTTGCCGATGATCCGGTACGCATACCGGCAAGAAAAAAGGCAATCGTAACCATTCTGGATGAAGATAGGGAGGACGCTGTGGACAATGACAAGATGAGCCCGGCTGAAACTGAGCGTACATTAAAAGCACTAGACGAAATCGAGAGACTTCTTGATTTAAGTGAACGCCTAGGCGAAGAGATGCCGGAGATCACCCGTGTACACTTCCGTGAGATTGAAGTATGAGTACCTATGCCCTGGACACCAATATTGTTTCTTACTATATGGCGAATGACAAATTGGGCAGCCTAAGCGCTACAAAAAGGGATTGTAAAACCGGCTCCCGTCCTTAAACGTGACCCACATCCCCAGGGCGAAGAGGATCCCTGCAATAATCAGAACCAGCGCATCCGCTTTAGTAAATGGCCGCCCGGAATACCAGGTGCGGTGTTTGTGCTTACCAAAACTGCGGAGTTCCATGGCGTGGCTTATCACATCAATGCGGTCAAGGGAGGAAAATACCAGGGGGAGCAGTATCGTTGAAGCGCCCTTGAGGCGTTTTGCCAGGGATACCTTCCGGGAAAGTTCCGCACCCCGGGCCTGCTGTGCCTGGGAAATGCTTTCGTAGTCCCGCTGCACGTCCGGGATGTAGCGCAGGGCAAGGCTTACCGCATAGGCGATGGAATAGTTTACCCCCACCCGGTTGAGGGAGGCGGCGAATTCGCTGGGGTGGGTGGTGACTATCAGGATTATCGCCATGGGAACCATCATGGAATATTTTAGCAGGATATTGAATTCGTAGAATAACTGTTCCTTCGTAAGGGTAAAGCGGCCTATGCCCGTAAGGATACTGTGCCTGGTTCCGTAGACTGCCACCCCCTGTTCCGGCGCAAACAGGTAAATAGTAATAATATTAATAACCATGAAAAAAATAAGCATTTTGAAAATAAACGCCGCATCCCGGAGCTTTGTGCCGGAGATGATAAACAACGCTATGCTTAATACACTCATGACCAGCATGACCCGGGTGTCGTAGCCCGCCATGGTTAGTATTGACCAGAGGAGAAATACTATCAGCTTAGTTGCCCCTGAAAGGCGATGTACCGGGGAAGGCCGGTCTATGTAGGACAGCATGAAACGGCTCATACCGCGGCTCTCCTGCTTTGCTCGTAGTCGATGAAGCGCCGGACAAAAGCCCGGGGGTCGGCTATGCCTGCCTTGACCGCCAAATCGTAGAGGCTGGTTCGTTTCAGGCTTGCCGCCTCCACCATGCTGTCGTCGGTTAGTATTGCTGCGGGGGTGTTGCCGCCGCCGGGGCAGTCACGGGTTAGGAGGCGCCCTTCGGAAAGAACCAGGGCGCGGCGGGTGTACTCCAGCATCAGGTGCATGTCGTGGGTAATCAGCAGGAAACTAAGCCCCCGGCTAGGGGAGCCAGGACCCGCAGATGAATTGAGCTTCCGTAAAAATTCCATTATCTCCGAATAGTGGCGGTAATCCTGCCCGGCGGTGGGTTCGTCCAGGATGATTAGGGAGACGCCCATCACCAGGACTGAGGCGATGGTGAGCCGCCTTTTCTGGCCGAAACTCAGGGCATTCACCGGCCAGTTGCGGAAGGGGTAGAGGCCGCAGGTTTTAAGGGCGTCATATACCCGGTCCCGGGTTTCATTTTCAGGGATGCCGCGGTTGCGCAGGGCCAGGGCGGCCTCGTCAAAAATCAGGGGGAAGGAGATCATCTGGTTGGGGTTCTGCATTACGTAACCGATGTGCTCCGAACGTTCCTTGATGGAATAGTCCGCAATATCCTTACCTTCCAGAAAAATCTGCCCCGCATCGGGATGGATAAAACCCGCGATGAGTTTTGCCAGGGTGGACTTGCCCGCGCCGTTCCGGCCCACCATGCTGACGCATTCCCCTTTCGCCAGGGAAAAGGACACGCCTTCCAGAACCTGTTTCGTGCCGGGGTAGTGATACTGCAAATCCCGCACTTCCAGCAGGGCCGGTGCGTTTTCGGGCAGCGGGTCCTCCCGCAAGGCCGCGTCCCAGGATGCAAGGGGCGCCGGATCAAAGCGCAGCGTTTCTACCGATTCAAGGCCCAAATCAGGCGTCAAATCAATACCGGCGTATCTAAGGGCGCTTAGGTAAAAGGGCTCCCGGATTCCGGTCTTGCCCAGCAAATCCGACGCCAAAAGTTCCGCCGGCCTGCAATCAGAAATGATCCTGCCCTTATCCATAAGCACAATGCGATCCACTGGCCGGTGCAGGGCATCCTCCAACCGGTGCTCCACGATGATTACTGTTTTGCCCGTTTCATTGTGGAGCCGGTCGATCAGCTCTATGGCCTCCTTCCCTGCGGCAGGGTCAAGGTTTGCCAGGGGCTCGTCGAAGAGGAGGATCTCCACATCGTTCATAAGGAGCCCCGCCAGGGATACCCGTTGTTTCTGCCCGCCGGAAAGATCCTGGGGCGATTTGTCCAGGTGATCCTCCATATGTACCAACGCTGCCGCCGCCCGCACCCGGTGGTGCATCTCTCCGGTGGGCACACAATCGTTCTCCGCCGCGAAAGCGATGTCCTCACCGGCGCTGAGGCCCACGAACTGACCGTCCGTATCCTGCAACAGGGTTCCTACCTTTGTTGAAAGGGAAAAAATATCCAGGGTTGAAGTTTCCTTCCCCATGATGGAGCAGGAACCGCTGGAGACGCCCTTGAACGCGTGGGGAATAAGGCCGTTGATGCAATGGGCCAGGGTAGACTTCCCCGACCCCGAGGGGCCCAGGATCAGAACCTTCTCCCCCCAGCTAACAGACAAATTGATATCAAACAGGGTCGGCTCAGCCTGGGAGCGGTACTGAAAACCAAAGTTCCGGAAAACCAGTACCGGAAACCCCTTGGGGTCAGCGGCAGAAATACTACTCCGCCTTTAAGCTGCCCGCCTTAACCTTGGTACGGCTGTAGCCAAAGGCCAGGATGGTGCCGAGGATCAGAATAACTGCGCTGTTGAGCCCTGCGGCAGCCAGCCCCTGGAGATATACCTTATCCGCAGGCTCCTGATAGATCAGGATGTCCAGACTGGGGGCGATGGCAACCCAGGCCACGACATTGGCAAAGATCTGTATCACATTTAAAACGATAGCATTTTTGACCCCGAATCTCCCTCCTTCTATATTATAGAGCTTCGCAAACAGGCCGACCAAAAGGCCGAAAACCGCGTCGGCGATAATCCAACTCCACCAGGGCGCTCCCCAGGTGAGATCCGTCAGGGTGTGACCGATGAGTCCGATGAGGAACCCCGCCAGGGGGCCAAAAATCGCCGCAAAAACCGTCAGAATTGCCGGGGCAAGCTGCAGGTTGGTATTGGGAATCCCCGAGGGAATCGCAACGAACCGCATCAACACAAACACCAGGGCGGCGCCGATACCCACCGCCACCACGGTTCTAACCGAAATAATCTTCTTTGCCATAGCGCATAACCTCCTAAAATATTACTCATTATAAGCATAATTGAAAATTTGTTCAAGTCCTATAATATATAGATAAATACTAGGTAATATTCGTTCCCAAAATAATTTGCCCGCCCATCCCCCTTTTCGTATCTTGTTATTATAGAGGAAAAAACATGGATTACGAAAAATTCACTATCAAGGCCCAGGAAGCCCTGAACGGGGCCTCCGGGATCGCCCAAAAAAATGACCATTCACAGATTGAAACCGAACACCTGCTCCTGGCCATGCTGAACCAGGAGGACGGCCTCGCCCTGCCCATCATCAAACACATTGGGGCCAATGCGGAGCAGATCAAAACCGATACCAATATCCTGGTTGCGGCGGCCCCAAAGGTTTTCGGTGACGCCGCGCAGATTTACCTTTCATCCTCCGCCTCAAAGGCGCTGGCAAAGGCGGAAAACGAAGCGGCCTCTTTAAAGGATGATTACATTTCCACCGAGCACATCCTTATCGCCATTGCCGCCGGGGAAGGGAAGACGGCGGATCTGCTCAAAAAGGCAGGGGTCACCAAAACAGCAATACTGGCGGCGCTAAAACAGATCCGGGGAAACGCCCGGGTGACAGACCAGAACCCCGAGGGCAAGTACCAGGTACTGGACAAATACTGCCGGGACCTTACCGCCCTGGCGCGGCAGGAAAAGCTGGATCCGGTGATTGGCCGGGATGAAGAAATACGCCGGGTGATGCAGGTGCTGTCCCGCCGCACCAAAAACAACCCGGTCCTCATCGGCGAGCCCGGCGTGGGAAAGACCGCTATTGCCGAGGGATTAGCCAGACGTATCGTTGCGGGGGATGTGCCGGAGGGACTCAAGGGCAAAAAACTTCTGGCCCTGGATTTAGGCGCACTGGTGGCGGGGGCCAAATTCCGCGGCGAATTTGAGGAACGGCTCAAGGCGGTTATCCACGAAGTCCAGGCCGCTGACGGAAACATCATTCTGTTTATCGACGAACTGCACACCCTGGTTGGGGCCGGCGCCGCGGAGGGGGCCACCGACGCCTCCAATTTATTGAAGCCCGCCCTGGCCCGGGGGGAACTGCGCTGCATAGGCGCCACCACCCTGGACGAATACCGCAAGCATATTGAAAAGGACGCCGCCCTGGAACGCCGTTTCCAACAGGTCTACACCGCAGAGCCTTCGGTGGAGGATACGATAGCGATACTGCGGGGCCTGCAGGAACGCTACGAGGTACATCACGGGGTGCGGATCAAGGACGAGGCCCTGGTTGCTGCGGCAACACTATCAGACCGGTACATCACCAGCCGCTTCCTTCCGGACAAGGCCATCGACCTGGTGGACGAGGCGGCGAGCCGGCTCAAGATGGAGTTGGACAGCCGGCCCACGGAACTGGACAAACTGGAGCGGAAACTTTTACAGTTGTCCATTGAGCGGCAGTCCCTCAAGAAGGAGGAGGACGCCGCCTCCAAAGACCGGCTGGAAAAACTGGAAAAGGAAATTGCCGACCTCACCGCCGAACGGGACGCCATGAAGGGCCGGTGGGATAGCGAGAAACAGGACATTCAGAAGATACGGGAACTGAAACAAAAAATAGAAGAACTGCGCAAAGACGAGATTCGTTACGAGCGGGAGGGCAATTTGTCAAAGGCCGCCGAGGTGAAGCACGGACTGATCCCCGAAGCGCAGAAGGAACTGGGCCATCTCACTGATTTGATGGAGGCAAAACGGGAAAACGCCGCCCCTACAGTGTTATTCTCTTTGACGAAATTGAAAAGGCGCACCCGGAGGTGTTCAACGTTTTCCTCCAGATCCTTGACGACGGCCGCCTTACCGATGGACAGGGCCGGGTGGTGGACTTCAAGAATGTTATCATCATCATGACAAGCAACCTTGGTTCAGACCTTATTCTGGCGGCAAAATCCCCGGCGGACATCAAGGATGGGCTCCGGGAACTGCTCAAACAAAGTTTCCGCCCGGAATTTCTCAACCGCATCGACGAGACGGTTATCTTTAACCGGCTGGGCAAAGGGGAGATCGGTAAAATTGTGGAAATCCAGACCACGCGCCTTACGGAACGGCTTCTGGACAGGAAGGTCACCCTTACGCTCAGCGATACTGCGAAGGAACTTTTAGCGGAACGGGGTTACGATCCCCTCTTCGGCGCACGGCCCTTAAAGCGAACCATACAGGCGGATCTGGAAAATCCCCTGGCAAAACTTATTATCGCGGGGAAGATCAAGGAAGGGGATGCGGTTACTGCGGATTGCGGGAAGAATGGGGAAGGGATTACTTTTAAGAAGGGAGCAACCGTCTATGGTCACGAGGGGGCGGCGCGTTAGGGCGCATATTTTTTTAAAATCTCATAGGCGCTTTGGGGATCCTTCTGGGCCGCCAGATCCGTATAAAACTGGGGGTTCTCCAGCAGTTCCGCCAACCGCTGAAGAACCCGGAGATGTTTTTCCGAATCCCCCGAGGGGCCAAGCACCATAAAAAGGAGATGTACCGGATTCCCGTCCAGGGCTTCGTAGTCTATCCCCTTCCGGGAAATTCCCA
>BNUR01000116.1 GCA_025997495.1 Spirochaetia bacterium
ACCCCGCTGCGGCGCTGCGGCAATACGGACGGGCAGAGGAGACGGCGCTCTTTGCCCTCCAGGAAGCGGTCGTGGCGGGGGGGCTGGAACGAACCATCCGGGTGCTTATTCACTGTTACATGGAGGAATCCGCGGCGGTGTGGCATGTGTACCGTAACGGGGCGGAGACGCTGCGACCGGATAAGGTAGGGTGATATACTCTTTTAGGACAGAAACTTTGTGCATCTTCTTTTCCGTCAGAAATCTTCTAACGGCGAGTCGGAATCCATCAATTCCGGCAGGGTATACACCAGGGTACCGGTCTTCCGAACCCGCAGTTCCGCAAAACCCTTTGTTACCAGGGTATCCAGCGTCTTTTTCGCTTCATCCATGGAGACATTCGCTTCCAGAGCCAGTTCGCTTGCGGTAATGATGCCCTTGTTTTGCTTTGCCAGCCGCAGGATGGTCCGTTCCACCGTTTCCTTTTCCCGAACGATACGGGCTTCACCGTCACTGACATTACGCCAGCGTCCTCCCCCGTGTACCTGTCCGGCATTACCCCGCGGAAAAAGGGCGTTGCGGATATTTGCCTCCCGAACCTGGCCGGGGAGGGTGAGAAAGTCGTAAATGGAGCCTACCATGCCCAGGCCCCCGGTACACATCCAAAGGAGGCCCGTGGGGATCTTCCCCAGGTAAAACCGGTGAAACCCAAATGCGCCAAATCCGGAAACGAGCCAAAGTAAATAGGCTAATCCAACACTATACATAACCACCCCCAAAATTGATGATAACAATTATCAGGTTTTTTTCCAAGCAGTTTAGTCGTAAACAATATACGGGCCAGCCGTGCCGAGCGCTTCGGCGTACATTTTAAATTATACTCCTTTAGGAACGAAAATATCAATAAAGAATAGGGTCCGCGAATGTTCGCGAATGTTCGCGAATAAATCAAATACCCGGAGCGTATTATTCGCGTTAATTAGCGTTTATTCGCGGATGAATTCTTATAATTTCATCCCCAAAGCAGTATAGTACGCTTCCAGTTCCCCGGTCACGAAAGCTTCCGTCCCATGCTGCCCCTGGATAAGCAGTTCCCCCCCAACACCAATGCCGCAGAGCACCCCCTCCACTACCCTGCCTGAATCCGCCGCCCCGGCAATAAACCGCACCCGCCGGCCATTCAGGTAAAGCCGCTCCTCCAGCCGTTCCCGCCAGGAGCCGGTTGTGGACGGCCCCTCAATTTCAGCGTGGAGGCGGCGCAGAAAAGCTTCCAGTAACCGGAACCGGCTGTCAGGCGGCAGGGACGCAACTCTCAGCGCCAGGGCAATGCTGCCCGCCTTGTCCCGAATGTCCGGGGGAAACTCTGCCTGCCCCACATTCACCCCAATGCCGATGTACACGTTCTCCCCGTCCCCCTCGGTGAGTATCCCGGCGATCTTACCATGGGTACCGGACGGCAGGGGGATCATCACGTCATTGGGCCACTTCACCCGGAGGCGGCCCTGGAGGGCGGGGGCAAAATCCTCAATAGCCAGGGCTAGGGCCAAGCCGGTTCTGAGGGTGACAGCCGGAGGAATAGCGGCGATACCGGAGTAGCGAAGCAGGATGGTAAAAAGAAGATTTTGACCCTTTTCGGATTTCCAGGGACGGGTTGGGACGCGGCCCCGGCCCGCTTCCTGGACATCGGCTGCCACCACGGAACCGTGAGGCTTGCCGTGTTCAGCAAGGGTTCGGGCGTCCAACATGGTGCTGGCGGTGATTTCCCGGTGAAAAACCGGGGCGGCAAAGGGATTGTCCAGGGTGATTTTCTTCATACGTAACAATTTTTAGTAAAAAACTCCTTTGCTTTACCTATCAAATTTAGTTTTTTTTATAATACTAGACCGGATTCCACCGCCGATGATATAAATAAATTATTATTTTACAGCGAATCTTACAGAAAAGAATTTGAAAACCAATCTTTCGCGGCAGATTTCCCCGCCCGGGATAATCTCCCGAAGGCCTTTTTGCTACTCCACATTCCGCAACTGTTCCCTAATATTTTCTAACGCATCCTTCATATCCACCACCGCCCGGCTTACTTCCAGAACCGGGGTTTTGGATCCGATAGTGTTAATCTCCCGGTTTATTTCCTGGCAGAGGAAGTCAAGCTTTTTCCCCGGGCTGGGGTTCCGTTCCGTTTCAGAGCGGAACTCCGCCAGGTGTGATGACAGCCGGGAGATTTCCTCAGAAATGGTGTACTTCATTAACAATACGGCGGTCTCCGCAAGAATACGGTTTTCATCAATTTTGTCCCCTAATAATTCCGCGAACCGTGTTTTCAGATTTTCCTGAATTAACACTTCAAGGGCAGGCGCGCAGGAGGCCACGATCTTTAAGGACGCTTCCAGGGAAGAGATGTGACCAAGTATGTCCTCCTGGGTGTGCTTCCCCTCCCGTACCCGTTCCGCTTCAAACTGATCCGCCGCCGCCTGGAGCAGTGGTTCAATAAGCGCACGGTACTTTTCATCATCCCGGTTCTTTTCAATCTCCAGCACCCCTTCCATTCCCAGCAATAAGGCCAGGCTTGGTTTTTCCTGCAGCCCCAGTTCCCCGGCTAAGCCCAGGATCGCGTCATGGTACGCCTTGGCAGCACGGCGGTTTACCGAAAGGGTAATACTGGTATTCCGCTCCTTGACACGGATATTCACCTCAATTTTTCCCCGCTTAAACCGGCTGCTTAGGTAGTCCCGGATTTCGCTTTCCAATGAGGACAGAAAGGGGGGAAGGTTGACTAAGAGATCCAGGAAGCGGTTGTTATACCCCTTAATTTCCACCGAAAGAGAAACAGTTTCATCCTGCATTTCCTGGCCGGCAAAGCCGGTCATACTTTTCATTGGGCGCCGTTCTCCCGGTAATACCCATAAAGGGCTTTCCCGAGTTTCCAGTTATCCCCGGCCCCCATGGTGAGGAAGAGATCCCCCGGTTTAAGGATACCCTTTAAAACTTCCACCGCCTCCATTGGTTCTTCAACATAACAGGCTCCTTCCCGAAGTGCCTTGGTTTTTTCAAAAAGGGTTCTGCCTGAAACGCCGCCCCGGTATACTTCCCTGGCTGACCCGTAGATTTTGTGCAATACCACCCGGTCTGCCGGTGCAAAGGAAGCGGCAAATTCGTCCAACAGTGCCGCCGTTCTGGTGTAGGTGTGGGACATAAAACTCAGGACAATCCGGCGGCGGGGGTAGAACTCCCGCAGCCCCCCCAGGGTTGTTTTAATGGCCGTGGGGTGATGCCCGTAATCGTCCATAAAAAGTATGCCCCCTGCTTCCCCGAGGATCTCCTGCCGCCGCCTGCTTCCCCGGAATTCCTCCAGGGCGCACCGCACGGATTCACGCCGGGCATCGGTCCATTCGCCGTATTCGGCCCTCACTAGGGAATCCGTCAGGGCCAGGGCGGCAACCGCGTCCAGGGCAATATGCCGTCCGGGAAGACGCAGCCGCAATTCTCCGGGGAACCCCGCCACCCGCAGGGCGATCCGTTCCTCCCCGGTTTGCAGTGATACTATTTTAAAGTCCCCCTTTGCATTTAAGCCGTAGGGTATGAGCTTGACCCGCCCCTTATTCACCGATTCGGCAACCTCCACCGCGCCGGGATCATCGGCGCAGTAGATCAGTTCGCCGTTAAGGGGAAGCAGCTTGGTGTATTCGATAAAAGCATCCCGGATTGATTCGTAGGTGGGATAGTAATCCTGATGATCGCTTTCCACACTGGTCAGGATGATGCGCCGGGGATGGAAGGACAGAAAGTGCCGTCTGTATTCACAGGTTTCCGCAACAAAATACGTGTTCCCCAGGGTGAGGGTCGAACGACCGCCGAAACCACCGTTCTCCCTGAACGCGTTGACGGCGCTCCCCGCGAGGATCTGCGCCGGCAGCCCTGCCCCCCGCATAAGGGTTCCCGCTATGGCGGTGGTGGTGGTCTTTCCGTGAACCCCGGCAATACCGGATGAATCGAAGAGCGCGGAATAGGCCCCCAGGGCATCGGTGTATTTCAGCACCGGGATGCCCCGCTTTTCCGCCTCCGCAATTTCGCTGTTGCTGTCCCGGCTATAGGCTGCCGAACGGATCACCAAACCGGCATCTGCGGGAACATGTTCGGGGGCAAAGGATTCGTAATAGGGTATCCCCAGTTCCTTCAAAATTTCGTCGGTATAAAAGGCCTCGTCCCTGTCCGAGCCGGATACATGGTATCCCGAATTGTGAAGTAATTCCGCCAAGGCGCACATGCCCGTACCCTTGATGCCGATGAAATAAACAGTTGGTGCAGTTTGCAGGAGTTTCTCAAAGTTCATACCGTAAATGGTACCCTATGGGGCTATTTCTTTCAACGGTAAAAAGTCCACGGATTAAATTCCCGGATAGGCGGGAGCCGGTACTGCCGGTCTTCCCCGGAGAGCGGATCCCGGAAGAATAGCCCCTGGGCTTTCAACGCCAGGGGAACATTTTCACCGGGGGTATCAACGGCATTGGTTCCGGCCTGGGGGACGCCCGGCTCCGGCAGGCCGCCATACAAGTTGTCACCCAGAACAGGATAGCCTAACCAAGAGAGGTGGCAGCGTATCTGGTGGCGGAATCCCCGGACAATCTTTACCCGGAAGCAGCGGTTTTCATCAGTAGCTTTCATCTCCAGGACATCGGTTCGATAGGGGATTCCCCTGTCCAGGGCACACTCCCGGCGGGGTTTTTTGGCAAGTTCATTTATTAGGACGGGCCGTACCGCCCTCCTTCCGGGGCCGTAGGGACGAAATCCGCTTTCGATGGTAAAGGGCAGATCCGGGAGGCCGGAGGAATCCCTGGGGGGAAATCCCGGCAAAGGGGGGCGGGGTGCAATGCCGGAAAGGGCGCCGTATTCCTTAACCAGGATTCCCTGCTCCTGCTGCGCCAGGAGACCGTCCAACGCTACCTGGGTCCGGGCAATCAGAACCAGCCCCCAGGTGCCGTAGTCAAGCCGGTGCAGAAGGCCCCCCTCCCGTCTTTGCCGTCCCTGGGGAACACGGACTTCGGGGTAACGGGCGGCGCACCAGTCCAGGAGGGTATCACCCCGAAAAGAAGGTCCGTCCCCGTCCTCCAGGGGAGCAGAATGGAGGCAGGGGGGTTTGTGTACCACCAAAAAGCCTTCGGTTTCGGCCACCACAGCGGGTGTTTGGATCATTGAAATTCTTTTGTCAGAACAATACCGCGTTCGGTAAACAACCCTTGCAGGCTGTCATACGGAAGGGTTATTTCTATAATGCCTATCGAATAGGGGGCAATTTCATAGGGATCCCATTGGAAACCCAGACCCTGGGGGCCTAAAAAGAAATCGTCCAGTTTATCCACCGAATCTTCAAAGAAGCCCCCCTCAGACAGGGGTATCCAGGAGGGGATCTCCATATATTTACGGAGGGATTCCTCCACCAGGTCATCCAGGGCCTGTCTTGCATCATCCCTGATGATATCCCCGATACTCAGCCTGCGCTTATCCTCCAGGCTAAAGACATAGTAGTCCTTATTCCGCATACCATGGGCGCCGCCGGTAAAATATTCCTGTTGCCGGCTTATCACCGCAACCTTTTCAGTCCCGGCACAGAACGCAACAGTCTCGTTATAAAACCAATTCAGCGCCTCCCGGGACATATCGGGGTATTTTTCCACCACACTCCGCATTTCCCCATACATGGTATCATAGCCATGGAGCCGGTTATCAGCGTATTCTTCGGTACCTTGACCATCGTATAAAACATCCAGGATAAACCGGTTTTCCGGGCGCCTGCTATCCACTACCGAAAGGGAAATATCCATCCGGGGACTGGTATCCGGCGTATCGGGATAGAGGAGAACCACTCGTTTTTGTGACAGGATTACATAATCCCCCCCTGCCCGCCCGGGGCCCGGTTCTCTGCCCGCCGCCGGCCCGGTAGTTTTACAGGCCGCCATACTCATCGCCAGCAGGCACACCAAAAGGCAGGGGAGGAAGATGCGGGCATAGATTGTTTTCATACCAAAATAGTGGCGTCTTTGTACCATAGAGTCAAGGAATACCATAAAAAACTAAATATCATCTCCTGGGGGAATTGAACCCCCGTTGTCGGGATGAAAACCCGATGTCCTAACCACTAGACGAAGGAGACCTGTACAGCAAGTAAAATGAATATATATGACCAAACGAAAATTGTCAATACGTCGTACGCAATAATAAAAACGGCCCCTGCTTTTTGTATGCACCGGGAAGGAGGCTTCCGGTGAAAAAAGCAGAGGCCATGTGTTACAAAATGCCGCGTTCCAAGGCTACACCCGATAACACATTTTTCTCAAACCAAACGGAAACTAAACACTGCCGTGCTTGGGAAAAGAAAAAAGGGGGTATGTATGGTATAAGAAACAGGCATTAAGTACCTCCGGCTCAGTCCACGAAGCCTACAGTGTGTATGCGGACTAAAGAACCTGCCGGTTCTCCTGGTCCGATGTATACCAAAGTTTCCTGACTTATGGGCGCTTCCCCACCGGTCTTCCCAAGCAGCGGACGTAAAATCCGAACGCTTAGTGACGGTCACGGTAGATTCGATGGCAGCTCTTCCCAATTACAGTTACGGGATAGCGGGGGAATGGCGGCATTGCCGCTTCACCCCTCTTCCTTTGAAATATACTAATCAAATTGTAGCATACATTTTAGGACTGTCAAGAGAAATCTTGGGGGATTTTTGGTTTTTTGAGCGCCCTACCCTTTTACCGCCCCCGCCGTAAGCCCCTGGATGAATTGCTTGCTCATTGCCAGGTAGAGGGCAATCACCGGGATGGCGGAAAGGGTAAGCACCGCCAGTACTTTTGACCAGTCGGTTTGGTATTGACCGAAGAGGCGGGTCACCCCCAGGAGGAGGGTTTTGGAACGGTCATCGCTGATGAAGATCAGGGGGAACCAGAGGTCGTTCCAGAAGGGAACCAGGTTGTAGATTGCCACCGTGGCCAGGGCCGGGCGCAGCAGGGGGACAATGACCTGTGAGAATACCTGGAAACGGCCCGCTCCGTCGATAATGGCGGCCTCGCTGAGTTCGTAGGGAATCTGCCGGATGAATTCGGTAAGGATGAAAATGGCGATGGGGATTCCCATGGCAATATAAATGGGGACAAGGGACCAGATGGTGTTCAGGATCCCGGTTGGAAAAGTTCCACTTCTTGGGAAGGCGGAAGGGGCTTTGATAGATAGAAAGCCGGTCTTTGAAGGAGTTTATCACCATCACTCCATACCGGGTTTAAGAGAAGCTTTCAGAGATAGCCCGTTACTAATACTGCAAGGGTGACGGGTATAAAAATAACGGTTTGGTAAAAACCACGGCCCAGCATCGGAAGAAGAATATATTATTTTCTCTTTCTTCCTTCGTGTCCTTTTGTGGTTATATTCTCTTGGAACTAGCGCAAGGCCGCCGCTGATTATAAATGCTCCCCTATATGGCCAATTAAAATTTTGCCCTTCTGAATATGTTCTTTTCCTTCATGAAAATAGATACGCCTGTCATTAGAATATGAACTGTCCCCGGGGTATCCGTCTGTATGGCATAGTTTTAGATGCGGTTCACAGTAAACATCCTCCAAAGCTTTATTGTCATTTATAAACTTAAATGTAAGATCAGATTTGCGCTTTGGATTTCCTTCCAATGATGCCTCCGCATCCAAATTGGCAGCAGTGGAAAAATGTTTTAACACTTGGGGTCTATTCAGTCCGGACAGTTGAGAACCTTTAAATTTATCATTAAGAGCGGTAAGATGAAAAATAATTTTTTTGGGGCAATTGTGCAGTATAGTGTTAACAGAATCTTTGTTATGTTCATGAAAAAACAGGTTTGGGAAATATTTTGCACATTCATCAATAAAATACGTACTGCCTTGAGGATAACGAGACAAAAAATATCTCCTAAAATCATACCAGTTTTTTAAATTGTAAATGATTTGATAATTCTGATTTATTCCATTAATCTCATGAAAACCTATTACACCATAGCATTTATCCTCATTGTGCTGCGGTAATAAAGCCACAACTTCAGCAAATGTACAGTCGGTTCTTTCTGATTTATCAACAATATTTTTTAATGCAACCCTTTTAACCTTTTGGGTACTTCAAGTTTTTACTTTATTATGATATAGTAGGGGATATTATGGAACCTATCATTTTAGCATCCGGATCTTTACGCAGGCAGGAATATTTCCGGCTTATGGGGCTGCCCTTCAGCATCATGCCCGCTCAGATCAATGAGGAGGATCACGATCCCCTGCCGCCCAGGAAATTAGCGGAGGAATTGGCGGTTCGGAAGGTCAATGCCGTGGTGGATCTGCTCACCGGCCGCCACCCCGGCTGGATTTTCGGGGCGGATACCCTGCTGCAGGTGGATGGGGAGGTGTATGGAAAACCGGCGGGCCGGGAGGACGCCCAAAGAATGCTGAACACCCTCCAGGGACGGAGCCACCATGTCATCACCGCCATGGCCCTATACAGCGGCAAGGCTAAAGATGGGAACCAAGGTTCGATTGACTGCCGTTCCGTGGTCTCAGACGTGACCTTCGCCCCCCTCTCACCTGAGGATATCGCATGGTACCTTGATAGCGGGGAATGGCAGGGGGCCGCCGGAGCCTACAAGGTTCAGGGGCTGGCGGGCTGTTTTGTGTCCGAAATACGCGGATCCTATAGCGGCATCGTGGGCTTGCCATTACACGAATTTTATGTCATGCTGAGGGAAAATGGTTATTCTTACGGATAACCGTATCAAACACAGAAAACTTTGTTTTCTGTAATCTTCCGCTGTTCCGTATGGGATAGTGAGATATAGGGAAGGCGTTTTGCCGGAGACCGCAAGTCGGTAGGGCTGACAAACGCGTGGAGGAAATTGTGGCGGTAGTCACCATGAAGAATTTGCTTGAATCCGGGGTCCATTTCGGCCACCAGGTCAAGCGCTGGGATCCGCGGATGAAGAAGTACATCTTCGCGGAACGGAACGGGATCCATATCATCGATCTCCAAAAAACCATCCAGGCCATCAAAGATGCCTACGATGTAGTGCGGAAAACCGTGGCATCCGGGAAAACCGTGCTGTTTGTGGGCACCAAAAAGCAGGCCCAGCAGGCTATCCAGAAGGAGGCCGAACGCTGCGGGATGTTTTATGTCAATAACCGCTGGCTCGGCGGTATGCTTACCAACTTTTCTACTATAAAGAAGTCCCTGCTCCGTCTTAAAAAGCTTGAAAAGATGGAAGTGGATGGGACCTTCGAAAATCTTACTAAGAAAGAAATCGCCTCCCTGGGCAAGGAACGGTCCAAACTCGAAAAAAACCTTGGAGGGATCAAGGAAATGAAGGATCCTCCGGGGATCCTCTTCATCATCGACACCCGGAAGGAGGGCATTGCCGTGGCGGAGGCCCAACGGATGGGTATCCCCATCGTGGCGGTGGTGGACACCAACT
>BNUR01000117.1 GCA_025997495.1 Spirochaetia bacterium
GTTTTCAAGTTTGTTTTAGAAGGAGGAGTAGGGATAGTGGGGAATGAGGGGTGAATGGAGTTGAGAGGGCGAATATAGTAATAGCGCTATTAATTATGCATATTGCATCCAAGACAACGCGAATTTTATACCAGCGAAAGAATAAATAACCACGGACCACACGGACTGGTTTTTTGTCTGTCTTTTTCTTTTGTCCGTGCTGTCCGTGGTTTACATTCTTCATACACATTGTCAATGGTGTCTACCTACTAGCACAACCGCATCCCGTTGCGCAATTAAGCTGAGTTCCGCCGCCTTGAATGCGTGTTCCGCTGTCTGAGCGTTTTCCGTCCGGTTGAGACAGTCCAGAATAAGCTGCCCAAAAAACGGAAACCCTACTTTGCCTTCCACATGGTAGTAGCTTTCTTCTTTGCCGTTTGCCAGGAAGACGTGTCCGCCGCCGGAGTTTTTGAAACCCAGGTTCATGTATTTACGCTGTTCGATAAAGCCCTCTGTACCAAGGATAAAGAGGCGGCCGTCCCCCCACATTTGCAGGCCGTCGGGGGTAAACCAGTCAACACGGAAATAGCCTGTGGCGTTATTGTCCAGCAGGATTTGTGCGTCACCAAAGTCATCCAGTTCAGGATACTGGGGGTGGTTGTAATTTGCAATTTGGCTGTGTACTACCTTACCGTCCTTCGCACCGGTGTAATAGAGGATCTGTTCAATGTTATGGCTGCCGATGTCGCAGAGTATGCCGCCGTAATGTTTCTTGATAAAAAACCAGTCCGGGCGTCCGGCCGCGCCCAGCCGGTGGGGGCCGAACCCGGTAACCTGCAGCACCCTGCCAATTGCGCCCTGCTCTATAAGCTGCCCCGCAAACACGGCGGATTCCACATGGATGCGCTCGCTGTAGTAGACGGCGTATTTTTTCCCGGTCTTTTTTACCGCATCCCGGGCCGCCGCCAGTTGTTCCAGTGTGGTCAAGGGTGCTTTGTCGGTAAAATAATCCTTCCCCGCATTCATTACCCGCAGTCCCAGTGCGCAGCGTTCGTCGGTCTTTGTTGCTCCGGCTACCAGAATAATATCCCGGTCATTCAGAATCGCCGCTTCACTTTCCACAGCCATGGCGTCGGGAAATTTACCGGCAAAATTCTGCATGTACTTAGGATTACTATCATAAAAACTTTTGAGTACGCCCCCCGCTTCAATCAATGCCTGACACATGCCGTAGATGTGGCCATGGTACAGGCCTATTGCGGAAAATATAAATTCACCGGGCTTTACCACCGGCGCAGATTTGCCAACCGGCGCATAATTCATTCCGTCAGATATGTCTGCCATACTACAACTCCTTTATTTAAGTCTTTATATCCCCGCTGAGATTCTGCGCAAACGCCGTTTTTTGATAGAAGCGGGGCGCCTTTTTCGTAAGCCCTTCGGTTGTATAAAAAGGATCGTCATTGCCGATGGGCAGCGTTACCTTCCGCCCTTCAATACTTGCCTTGTAGATGGCGGTGATAAGCTCAATAGTAAGCCTGCCGTCTGCGCCGCCTGAGAGCGGGCTGCCCCCGGTTTCCAGCGCGGTAAGGATATTGTCCAACTGCGCGGTATGGCCTCCGTAGGGAAGATCCGGAAGGGCGCCGTAGAAATCGTTCAGTTCCTTAATCAGGGCCTCGTTCTGCTCCGGTTTGGGGAAGCCGTTTGGCTGGGCAAGATGGGCGGCAACACGCCAGGGGAAGGAGATGCGGGCCTTTTCCCCCTGTACAATAAGCTGCTGCTCCTCTCCGTGGTGAACCACCGAACTGGTTACCTGAGCCAGAGCGCCATTCGCTATTCTGTCGCTGCCATTATACCGCAGTATCGCTACGGAAAGGTCCTCCACCTCGGCGTTGTCATGCGCAGTATTGCTGATGATGGCGTTTATTTCGGCGGGACGGCCCAGCATCCAGCCAAGCATGTCGATGTGGTGTACCGCATGGTTCAGGGTACAGCCACCCCCTTCCGTGTCCCAGGTTCCCCGCCACCAGAGATCGTAGTAGGAATGGCCCCGCCACCAGAATGAATCGACCTGGGCGTGAACAACCCTGCCTATTAAACCCGTATCCAGGGTACTTTTAAGCTTATGTACATCGCCGCGGAAACGGTTCTGGGCTATCACAGAAAGGAGTTTTTTGTTTTTCTCCGCCGCGGCAATCATACGGTCACATTCCTCAAGGGATGCGGCCATGGGCTTTTCTACGATAACGTGTTTACCCGCGTTCAGAAACGCGGCGGCAATTTCCGCATGGCAGAATGGGGGGGTGCATATATCAACCAGATCAATGCTTGTGTCATTCAGGATTTCCTTATAGTCGGAAACAACTTTCGCCTCCGCAATAAAGGGGAAATCCTTTTTCCGCTTTTCCGCGTTTTCCGGGGCTGTGTCCACCAGCGCAGTAATGCTGCACCTGCCGGTAAATCCGGCGTACCCCTCAAGGTGCATACGGGAAATATTTCCCGTGCCGATGATTGCGATGTTAATCATACCGTAATTTCCTTTTCAAGGGGTTTCTGCCCGTACAGAACGGCGCTCCGGGAATCGGGCTGGGTAAACCCGGCGTATAAACGGTGCGTCCCCTTAATTTTTTGCAGATCGCCCTTTTTGTCGTACCGCGCAAAGGCGGTTTTTCCCAATTTGATTGCAAGCTTGGTCTCCTCACCGGGGGCCAAAAAGACTTCACCGGTTCCGCAGAGACTGAAAAGTTCCTTCTGCCCCTCCAGCCTAGTATATACCTGTACCACTTCCCGCGCCTTTACGCTGCCTGCGTTTTTCACTTTTACGGTGCAGCTTTGCGCGTCCGCTTCCAAACCGGAAATGGTAAAGGTTGAATAGGTCAGGCCGAAACCGAAGGGATACAGTGTTTCTCCCTTAAAGTAACGGTAGGTTCGGTTTTCCATGTTGTAGTCCGTAAAGGCAGACAGATCCGATGTGGCGCGGTAAAAGGTGACGGGCAATTTCCCCGATGGGCTGACCTGCCCGAAAAGCACCTTTGCCAGGGCGATTCCCCCCAGGGAACCCGGATAAAAGGCCTGAATTACCGCGCCGGCTTTTTCGTCCGCCTCCACCGCCGCAAGGGCGCTGCCGGATAGTAACACTACCACTACGGGCTTCCCCGCAGCAGCCTCCAGCACGGTTTTAAGCAGTTCGTTCTGCCGCCCGATAAGTTCAACCCCCTGTTTGTCGCCGCTGGCATCGGCGCCGGCATAGGCGTCCGACTCTTCCCCCTCAACGCTGGGGTCAAGGCCCAGACATACAACAATAGCATCACTGTTTTTTGCAACGATCCGCGCTTCGGAAAAGCGGTCGTCGGCCTCCGACAGGTTTGATACCTTGTCCTTATACAGGTGGCACCCTTCGGAATATAATACCCGCAGCCCCGCTTCTTCCGCCGCCGCTTTTATGCCCTCCAGGGGCGTAACATATCTACTGGCGGTTCCGGAGTAATTTGCCTCCAGGGCCAGGCGGTTATCCGCATTGGGGCCTATGACGCCGATTGTTTTAATAGTTTTCCTGTTCAGGGGAAGAACCCCGGCGTTTTTTAACAGGACGATGGTTTTTTCCGCCGCCTCCAGATTCAACGCGGCGTGTTCCGGGCAGTCCACCTTTGAATAGGGGATACTTGTCCATGCCTTATTTTCAGGGACTCCCAAAAGCCCCAACCGCATACGGGTAACGATAAGCCGGGTAACCGCCGTGTCAATCTGCGCTTCGGTCAGGAGGCCCTGTTCAACCGCATCCTGGGCAAAGGCAAACAAGACGCCGCAGTTAATGTCGCAGCCGTTTTTTACCGCCAGGGTTACCGACTCTATGGGGGATTGCGTTACCATGTGGTGTTCGTGGAAGTCCTTGATAGCCCAGCAGTCCGAAACAACGTGGCCGTCGAAATGCCATTTAGTGCGCAGTATTTCTGTCAGCAAAAGCTTTGATCCGCAGCAGGGTTCCCCCAGGGTACGGTTGTATGCGCCCATCACCGCTTCCACTTCCCCTTCATGAACCGCGTCATCGAAGGCGCTGAGGTAGGTGTTCCAGAGATCGTACTCACCGATGACCGCATTAAAACGGTGGCGCTGCCCCTCGGGGCCGGAGTGAACCGCAAAGTGTTTGGCGCAGGCGGCGGTTTTAAGGGATTCCCGGTCCGCCCCCTGGAGGCCCTTGATAAAGGCAACTCCCAGGAGGCCGGTTAAAAACGGATCCTCACCGTAGGTTTCGTGTCCCCGTCCCCAGCGCGGGTCACGGAAAATATTAATGTTGGGTGACCAGAAGGTAAGGCCCTTGTAAATATCCCTATCCCCTTCACTGCTTTGGGCATGATATTTCGCCCGGCCCTCGGTAGAAATAGTGTCGGCAACCCGGTGAATCAAACCGGGGCTGAAGGAAGCGGCCAGGGCGATTGACTGCGGAAACACCGTTGCTGTGCCCGCCCGTGCAACGCCGTGGAGGGCTTCATTCCACCAGTTATATGCAGGAATCCCCAATCGCTCTATCCCCGGGGACTTATGCAGCATTTGGGAAACCTTTTCCTGCAGGGTCATTTTGGAAACAAGATCTTTTGCCTTTTCATAAAATGTACTGCTCATGTTACGCTCCTTTTCTGTACATTATTTTACAAGCTTTAAAACACCGAACCCCGAAGTAGACCGGTAGGATTCACCGGAGGTATCGTTCCAAACCGCCACACTCTGCCGCACTCCCCGCTCTGATGCGCCATTGATCTGAACGTCAAACCCGATGATCGTATCCGGCCCCGGTTTAAGGGTCTTAAAGGGTATCTTCATTTCCACGGTATAGGCGCCTTCTTCCGCCAGGGCGGAAGATTCAATCCCTTCCGCCGCAACACCGGGGTTAACGCTCAGGTCTCCGGCAAAGTTGATCCGGTACTGCCCGTCATCATTTTCGTAGTAGGAAGTTTTTCCGTTATTTTCGTCGACAAATAGTTCTACCGAATCCTGTTCATGGGCTGCGGGATTTGCCATGTTAAGTTCTGCGTTCTGAACGTTTACCCGGACATAGAGGTTGCGCTCATCCCAGAGGACCTTCGCCGTTCCGAAGGCGCCCTGCCAGGCCATAAGGTACTGATTAACCGGCAGTTCCGCGGCGCTTTCCCACAGAGAATCATCCCCAAGGCGGGGGGTTCCATACCGGGCCTCCCCCTGTTTTACGTCCCCTGCAAAAATAGTTTTGTTATCCTGTATATAGGTTTCGGGATCCAGGATGGCGTAGTAAGCGGGTTTTTCTTTTAAGTCTTTGTCAAAAACAGTAGGATTAGCGGCGCTTCTCCAACTGGTACTGTCATCCAGGCCCCAGAAGGTTACCCGCCCTATCTGTGCCGCATGGGCCTTAAAGACCTGGAAAAGCCGGGCATAGGAAATCCCCTGCTCCACCCCCTGTTTTTCCGTGAGCACGCTATCGGCGCCGGCCTGCACATCAAGCTCAGTAATGCTCACCTCGACCCCAAGGGCAATAAAGGATTCCAGTGATACCCGGACATCCTCAGGGTTAGTGCTTACCCGGTAATGGCCCTGCATACCTACACCATCAATGAGGGGCCGTCCGCCCACGTCGGGGTTCTTTTCATTCAGGGCCTTCACCATGGTATAGACCGCCTGAGCCTTCTCGCGGCTGTCCAGATTGTAATCGTTATAGTAGAGTTTTGCCTCCGGATCCGCTTCACGGGCGGCCTTAAAAACTATTTCTATATACTCAGGCCCTATGGCCGTAAGCCAGGGAGTCTTGCGCAGTGACGCTGCCCAGTCTGAAGGATCGGCGGGGTTATCAATTACCGCCTCGTTTAACACATCCCAGGAAATGACCCGGCCCTTAAAATGTTCCGCCACCGTCTTCGTGTGGGTAATAAGATTTTCAACGGCCTCTTCCCGGTCTATACCCTCGCGGTTCATCCAATCCGGTGATTGCTGGTGCCAGGCCAGGGTATGGCCGTGCATCAACATCCCCGCCGCAAGAACCTGGTTTACCATGGCATCCGCGGCTTCAAAGGTAAAGACACCCCTTTCGCGCTGCAGGGAAGCGGGCTTCATAGCGTTTTCCGCGGTGGCAATAGAAAAGTGCCTGGTTAGAAGATCCAAACGCGCCCCCTCAAGGTTACGCGCGGAAACAATATTTCCCAAAAGGAAATAATCCCGGTACACATCCTTAAGGGATGCGCCGCTTTCCGTTTTCCCCGACATTGTTCCGGACTCCTTAATAGGGCTTGCGTAGGCCACGGTATGCGCTGCACACAGCATCACCAGTACTAAAAAAACACGGCCTTTTTTCACCTTCACCGGACCTACCCTTTAACTGCGCCGATGGACACCCCGGCGATGAAATACCGTTGAAGCCAGGGATACACCACCAGAATGGGAACCGTGGCAAACATAACCGCCGCAGCTTTCATCCCCTCGGTTGCCGCAGGAACGCCGCCGGCAATGCCCTCCTGGGCGGCCACTTCTATAGAAGAAAGATTGTTAATAATGTTGTACAGCTTGAGCTGTATGGGATGGTACTGGGGAGCGGAGGTCATGTAGAGCAGGGCGTCGGAGAAGCCGTTCCAACGGCCCACGGCGTAGAAAAGCGCCAGAGTGGCTAACACCGGAGCGGACAGGGGCAGATAGATGCGCACCAGGATGGTAAAGGGATTGGCCCCGTCCAGTTCCGCCGACTCCTTTAAGCTGTCGGGAACACCGTAGAAAAAGCTGCGGAGGATTATCATGTTAAAAACCGAAAGGCAGCCCGGCAAAATTAACACCAGGGGGTTGTTCAGTAACCCTAAGTCCTTCATCAAAATATAATTGGGGATGGTGCCGGCGTTGAAATACATGGTAAAGATGATCAGCGTATTGATTATCCCCTTGCCCTTAAGGTTGTCGTAGGTAAGGGGGAACGCGCACAGCACCGTTATCGCCAGAGAAACCAGGGTACAAATAATGGTTAGCACCGCAGTCCAGACCATGGAACGGGTGAAGGAGGGATCCAAAAAAACATAGCGGTAGGAATCCAAGGTTGGATTTACCGGGAGATAGGAAACCTGCCGGTTTACAATGGCCATGGGATCGCTCAGGGATCGGGCCAGGATATTCAGCACGGGGAAAACACACAGCATCACCACAAGCAGGCAAAACAACGCAATAATAATATCACCGGTACTTCTTGATCTTGTTCTCATTTTCTAACCTCTATCTGGTGCGGCCTCTGCCGCACAATTAAATCGAAGTGAAACAAAGTTTCACACACTCCTACCAAATACCGCGTTCGCCGGTTTTTTTTGCGATTGCATTAGCGGCGATGAGGAATATTACGCAGATAACCGATTGAAACAGGCCGATGGCCGCGGTATAGGAAAACTGGCTTGACCGGATACCGACCCGGTACACCAGGGTACTGATAACATCCGCCACCTGCATTACGGTGGGATTCGCCAGGGTATAGGGCCGGTCAAATTCACTGCCCAGGATGCGGCCCAGGTTCATGATAAGGAGCACCACGATGGTGGGCCGTATCCCCGGCAGGGTTACGTTCCAGATCTTGCGCAGCCGCCCGGCGCCGTCCACTTCGGCGGCTTCATAAATCTCCGGATTGATCCCCGTGATGGCCGCAAGGTAAATGATGGTACCCCAGCCCATCTCCTTCCACACCCCCAGGCCGATGTAGGTCGCTATCCACCCTCCCTTGTTCATCAAAAAGTTGACGGGGCCGATGCCAAGCTTGCCCAGCATAATATTAACAACCCCGCCTGATGGAGCGAGAAGCTGTGAGGCGATACCGCTGATAATAATCCAGGAGAGAAAGTGGGGAAGGTATATCAGTGTCTGGGTCATTTTTTTAAAGGGCTTGGAACGCAGTTCGTTCAACAAAATTGCCAGGATAATCGGCGCGGGAAACCCGAAGATCAGATCCAAAAAATTCAACATCAGGGTATTCCGCAGCACATTGTAAAAATCCCGGGAATGAAACGCCTGGTCGAACCATTTCCAACCGACCCAGGGTGAATCCCACACCCCCCGGAAGATGTTGTAATCCTTGAAGGCGATAGCAATGTTGAGCATAGGCACATACTTAAAAACCATAAAAAAAGCCATGGGAAGCAGCAGCATAACGTAGAGCATCCAGGTGCGCTGGAAATAATGACTTTTTGTACCTAAACGCCCTGTTCCGGTTTCTTTATAAGCCATGAAAACCTCACTTTTAAAATTTTTGGATAACCCCGCTATGATATCACCCTCTACCGTTATCGCAATGGAAAAAATATAGACACTTGGTAAAAATTCAAGATTTAATCATATATTGTCCGGCCCTTTTTGTCATCCACCCCGGTTTTTCGCCGGAAGTAGGTGTTTATCTGATCCCGCCATTCCCGTGCGTTTACCAACTGCCTTTCCATTCTGGCAAGCACACCATCATAAACCCCGCCGGCAATACGGCCCTGTAAACCCTTCCAGGCGGCTATCATTTTTTCCACCTCCTCATATCCCTCAAAGTGGGTATCGTAGATATTCTGTAACAGGGTTTCTCCGTTTTTCATACGGTAATCGTAGCGGAGCCGATGAAAAAACAGGATGACATTTTCCGGGCATAGCGCGGGATCCGAAAAAATCCGCGCATTTTGTTCCGAATACTGTTCCGCGTACCCCGTCCCTGCGGCAGTCCGGGCTATACCGAGGCCATGTAAATCCGCCCGGTGGTAGGTGCCCCACCGGTCAAATTCATAACCTTCAATATTTGGCCCGTAATGGGTATGGGGGGTCACCATAAAGCAAACCCCGAAGGGGGCATTGTACTTCGCATAGGTGTGATAGGATTTTAAAAGAATATCCGTTACCGTTTCCGCAGTAATCCTGTCGCCAAAACTGAGGGCGCTCCATTCACGGGCAATTTCTTCCGCACCCAGATCGGGGTTCCAGGCCATGCGGCCAAAGCCGTAAAAGTTTGCCTGCGCCAGGGTATGCCCGGTCCAGTTCATATCCAGACCCACATTTCCCACCGCCGCAATCCCCTCCATGGTATTGGACAGCAATTCTTTTATGGTTGATGTCGGGCCGCGGCGGGTATCAAAATTCATAAGCCCCTCCCATAAGGAGGGCAGGTAACACAGATCGATTTGATGGCCGGTGTACTCCTGGGTAATTTGCAGTTCCAGCATATACCGTGTTTTTTTAAGTGCCCCGAAAAGGGGGGACACCGGTTCCTGCACCTGAAAATCGTAGGGGCCGTACTTAATTTGCAGAATAACATTATCCGCAAAGGCGCCGTCCAGCGGCTGGAAATAATCGTAGGCCGCCCGCGCGCGATCCGCCTTTGTATCCCGCCAATCCTGTTTGCAGTTATACACAAAGCAGCGCCAGATAAGTTCCCCCCCCTGTGGGTTCAGTGCCGCCGCCAACAGGTTTGCCCCCTCCGCCT
>BNUR01000118.1 GCA_025997495.1 Spirochaetia bacterium
CGGTTGTGAGGGGGTGACGGAAGATCCCAGTAGCAGCGCGTCTCTTACCGGTGTTACGGTGGCAGGGGTGAAGGTAACCGATTTAGGCAGCCCTAATGTCAAGTGGGCGCAGGCGGTAGCCGGTGAGGTATACCTTACTGATGACAAGTTGGCAAACGCGCAAGTATTGGTTAGTACCAGCGGAGACGGCGCGTTTGTGTATTACGCTGCAACAGGAAATACCGGTGTCCCCGATTTTGTAGAGGAATCAACCTTCGATCTGTTAGGAATACCCTACCTGTATATCGAAGTCTTTTCGCCCAACAAGGACGCGGTTCTGTTCTACAAGATTCATGTGAATGTCGCGACCCCCAAGGTGAGTTCTTTGAGCTTTGTCTCTTCATTATGGGTAGATGCGAAGGGGAATGTGGTGGAAAGACCTGTAACTTTGGGAACTCCCGGAGCAACCCCTGACGCCGCAGTTGCCAGTACGCTTTCCGTGGGTGCTTCAAAATTACCCGCCGATATTTCGATAACGGCGAACGTTGAGCAGCCGCTGACGGTTTTGCAATATGCCGTAACTGCCAATGCTACCGCTGTACCGAGTTTCTCGGATGCTGATGAGGCATATCAGAATGTCTCCGTTAATGACGGCAGTGTTGTGTATGTTGAAGGCACCGGTTCCGACGGCGCTACCCAGCTTTTCTATAAGGTTAATATTGCATCGGTAGGCGATACTATTACCGGACTGACTATCGGCGGTGTTACGCCAACATCATTGGGAACACCAGGTGATATTGTCGAATCATTCGGGATGGTAACGTATGGTGGAACTGCCGGTGCTATCACTCTAACCACCGCACAGGCGAGTGGAAGTGTTACTGTGACGGCCAGTGGGATTCCTGCGGGTGCGGCGGTACGGTATGCTCTCGGTCTGGGTGTAGATTCGAAAGGGAATGTAACGGCCGATCTCCCCTCTGCATGGAATACCAATGGAGTCTTTGCCGGTGGTTTGACCAACGGTATTCCGGTCTTTGTTGAAGTTACCCCTGCGGGTGGTGCTCAAGTTAATTTATATAAAATTAACGTTACGGTTGCAGACTAACACTCAAATAAAACTTGGAGGTTTTAAAGATGATTAAAAACATGAGCAAGATTTCGATTTTCCTGCTGATCACTGCTATGGTGGTGCTTGCAGGTTGTGAACAAGAGGTGCAGGTCGGCGATCCCACGGGAAATTTGAAGCCCGGCCCCGGCGCTCCTGCGGGAAACGAACCCGTTGTGGTAGCGGCTACCCCTCTGCCGACATTTGATATTAATAATCTGCCCACAGTCGAATGGTGGAACCAGCGGGACTATGCTTCAGCTTCGCAGGGTATGAATTATTGGCCGGGGAATACCCCTGCGAGTGAATTCAAGAACTGGCCCAATCCCTTCCAGAAGGCTGACGGTACTATTATCTCCAGCCCTTCCGAGTGGGATGCCCGCCGTGCGGAAATCAAGAAAATTCTTGAGTACTATTTCTGTGGAACATATCCGCCCCTGCCCACGGCGGTAACTGCGGTGGAAAACGGCAGCAGTGTTACTATATCGGTAACGGCTAATAGTACAACCAAAAGTTTTACTATTAATAGCTTAACTATTCCCGCAACCGGGCCAAACGGGCAAGCTCCCAGCGCAACCAATAAGGTGCCTCTGGTACTGTTAGTAGGCGCCAGTGGGTCTATCTTTACCAATTCCGGTTATGCCACGGTGGACTTTGGCGCTAACTCGGACGGCCTCACCGGTATTGTTGATGACATTTTTGCCTATGGCGAGTTCGCCGACGACCGTCCTTCCGCGCTGGTGCGGGAAGCATGGAAAGCCGCCCGTATCATTGATGCCATTGAAAAGGCCACAAGCGGTGAGCTTACCAAGATTGATCCCAAGATGCTGCTCACCACCGGCATGTCCCGCTGGGGTAAGGATGCCGCATATATCGGCATCTTTGCGGAAAGTATGGCGGGTACCCATATTGCCGTTTCAAACCCGGTGTCGTCCGGTTCAGGCGGTGTGGCTCCCGACCGCTTTAATGCGCAGGCGGCTATAAGTGTCCCCGGTGTCAATAAGAACACCTGTTTTTATAAGCTGCTGGACAGCTTTGGCGGTACGCCGCTTGCCCAGATGACAACCGAGGCCGCAGGCGGGGTAGATGCCGGCAGGACCAATTTCGGGTATCAGAATATGGTCCATGCCCGTGGTGAACAGAAAAACTGGTTTGGGGTACGTTTCCAGGAGTTTACCGAAATGCATGACATGTGGATTACTAATTACCAAAGTCCCACTAACCCTCCCGCCGGTAACATACCCGACAACCCCTATCATGGCTATGCCGGAAGTATGCCCTTTGACGCGCATTTCCTGGCAGCGCTTGCCGCACCCTACGGTCTGCTGTTTCATGATGGCTGGGGGAGCGCCTGGACGAACGCCGAAGGAATGTACGCCACGTATTTAGCTACCCGGGAAGTGTATGAGTTTATCGGGAAGCCTGAAAACATCGGTAACCGGATCTATAATATTGGTCACGCTCAGCCCGACCGGGAAATGTACGACCTGGTTGACTTTGGCAACCTGTACTTTAACCGCACCTTCGGCAAAAACTGGAAGCGGACATACAACGCGGCCCAGTATCCCGTGACTTCCCAGGCAAGCTTTATGGATAAGGATCCGCTCTTTAACGGCGGAACCGCCGCCAACTGGTTTGATTCAAAGGCCCGCAGTCCCGCAGGCGACTATGAGTATCTCAAGCTGAACTGGGCGGCGCCCAATAAACCCGCCGGTTCTTCGGTAGCGGAAGTCGTCGCAGCGTATATGGCGGCTCACCCGGAAGAGTTTGAATAAAAAGTACTGTTTATAACAGGCTCTGCTTTGGCAGGGCCTGTTAGTTTTGGAGGACGAACATGAAAAAGTGTCTTGCGTTTCTGGCCGTATCGCTGTGTTTCACCGGCAGTGTGTTTGCGGAGTTCAATTTTAGTTTTTACGGCAGAGGCGTGTTCACTCCCGTCGCCATATCCGGGGATGACAGTTCCGTATCCGCGGCGACCGCCACCTATGATAACAGTTCCCGGCCCCGGATCGGTTTTACCCTACAAGGCAATAACGAAGCAAAAACTATCGGTATGATCGCCATGTTTAATTGGGATTTTAAAAGTGGGGATGCCACAAACCTTATCGGGGATAATGCCAATATGTGGGTTAAACCCCTGGGGGTATTTAAAAATCAGGGTATTGGCGATCTGGTAACCATAACCCTGGGACGATTTGAAGTTGATGATTTCCGGGGCAGGATCGGCGCCGCGGAATTTGCCTCCTGGATAACCCCGGAAGGCTCCTATGATGAAGATGCGGTCTTTACCCGGTTCAAGTCCTCAGTCGGCGCGCACCTTACCCTCAAACCTTTAAGCTGGATGGATTCCCCCTGGGGTGATCTGCGCATAGAAGCTGCGGTGGGAAGTAACCTTTCCGGTGACAGGGCATTCAAAAATATCATCGGCTGGAATGCGGCGGATGTGTATTCCGCCGGTCAGTATGGCGCCGGATATCATATTCCCTCTATTGGTTTAGCCCGTGTTCAGTTTATCGGTAATAACCGGGAAGTCTATCTGGAACACTATCCCTACGAAGACACCTACCTGCAAACAAAATTAGCGGAGGGCCTTTCTACGAACCGTGACGCCGATGTTATTGAGGCGGCCTTTCTCTTTGATCGCATTGAAAACTTACATGCCGAAATCGGCGCCAAGATACCCCTAAAATACACCACCGATCTGCCGAATTATATCTATTATCCCGGTGTTTACTACGGAAATTATCCTTATCAAACCGGCAGTACAAACGGCGCCGACAGCCTTGAGGTACAGGAGCCGTTTTCTATCGCACTCGGCGCGTCCTATAAATGGGAAAAAGCAAGCGTTCTTGGCCGCGTTGATTTTTCTTTCGGCGGCATATATAGCAACGAGGGGAAAAATAGTATATCTATCGGCAATGAAGTAAAGGTTATGGCAAGTGCGGACTACCGGGTTCTCTCTCCCCTTAGGGTTGGCCTGGATGTAGCCTTTAATTACCATGACCTGGATTCTATTGAAACCGATGGGGTAACGGAAAAAATCGGGGAGCGGGCGAACGATAAAACCACCAGTGAGCGAAAGGATTTCGGTTTCGCGCCATGGCTTGCCCTGGATTTGGGCGGCGGCGTGTTTAAACTGGGGGTGGCGGTCATGATTCCCTCCAGCGAACGCTGGGTTTATGACAGTTCCTCCGGCACCGCGCATCCCTGGAAACAGCTCTATACCGGTGATCCGATAGTATCGGTACCAATTTCCATTACCTATAGTTTTTAATGAGGGGGACATGATGCAATTAAAAACCGGATATGCTTTGGTGATTACCCTGGCAGCGGCAGTATTGCTGATCGGATGTGATACTGCCTTGGGCTTTACCCATGAAACGGTAGAGATGGTATACACCGTAAAGACGGCGGCGGCGCAGAACGGTACGATTCGTGCGGCCCCCGATTCGGGTATTGCGGGAACCCCGGTTATGCTTGCGGTAAACCCCCAACCCGGCTACCGCCTTAAAGCGGGCAGTATTCAGCGGGCCGAAGGGAATGGTGTTCCCATGGCCGACGACAACCTGCGTACGCCCCCCTACCGGTTTACCCTGGCCAACAATAATACTATTTATGCGGAATTTGAAAAGATTACCGGTAGCAATTTTACGGTAACGGTGGACGACGCCATTGAAGGCGGAACCATCATCGTGTATTCATTGATGGAGGATCTGGAGGGCCTCAAGTTACAGGCCCCCAACGGCCCGGAGGGAAAAGAAATCATCCTTAAATTCTATCCCCAAGAAGGTTTTGCATTAAAAGAGGGGAGTGTAAAATGGACCAGGCTGAACGCGCAAAACAAGCCCACCGCCAATGTCTTTACCCTGGACTCTCCCTACAGTTTTGCTTTGCCTGCGGCGAATGTTACGATTACCGCTGTTTTTGAATCCCCCGATGCAATAGCCCTGGTTGAAAGCGGAAAAAAAGCCCTGCGCCGCTCTGACTATGACGCCGCGGTGATTGCATTTGAAGGCGCCTATAGAAAGGATCCCCATAACGCGGAAGCGCTGTTCTATTCTTCCATTGGAAAGCTGGCGTCAATTACGGTGGATGGTAAGGTTCGGCAGCTTTTAAGTTCCATTGGTATTTCAAACTACCCCGGCAATCTGAATAATATGTTTACCCTGGGGGACGCCTGGGACAATTTTTATACCGATGAAACCTACACCACTACTGAACAGCGGCCCGGCTGGCTGGGGGATTTCAGCGGCGTCAGGCTGCCGGATTATGGTTTCCCCGGGGGCTATTACGCCTTCCAGAATCAGCAATCGGTGGTGCAGGAAAGCAAGGATAAATACGGCAATCCCAGCATGGCTACCTGGCAGCTGGTAATGTTTTTCAACCTGATGGGATCAAATATTTCCAGTATAAATGATGTGGTGGACGATGCCCTAACCTATGTGTTTGGCAGCGCCTTTGAAGAGGCGTCAAACCGGGCGGCACAGCTTGCCTATACGGACAGGTTCACCCTGGATCAGGGGATAATAGACAATCTTTTTGCGAACAGTATCTTTACTGCGGGGGACAAAATAGGCCGCGCCGAACTGGATGAGGTCATTGCTTCCTTCCGCCTTATGAAAGCCGCCCTTGAATGGGTTTCCGCCTATGATCTGGAAACAGACCGCTATATGTGGAGGATGTGGTCCTATGTTCACGGCGGCAACTTTCTGCCCACCTGGCCCGATCTGTTTGACGAACTCAACCGTCCCTATACGGATCCTGCGGATCTAAGGGGCGAAGGCAAGAGCATCAATGAAATACTGAACATAATACTGGACTTTGTTTTTAGCAACATGAACGAATATTTTTACGAACGGCCCACCGAAGCCTCTCGTATTCCCGATATGATGCCGCTGTTGAATCATCTTTTCATGGAGCGTTCCCATGCCGCAGCCATGATGAATAAGTCCCGCGCGGATCTTATTCAGGCCATCAATATGTATGCCGGCGCATACCAATATTATGTTAGTGACGCCGCCGAGATTCCACAGCTTGTGCAAAGCCAACTCGGTGATTACCAATGGATAAGCGACTGCCTTGCACAGCTTAAGAGTGCGGTTTCAAGCGGCGGAAATTTCTATTATCCGCAGGTATCGCCCAAGGGGAAGCTATCCTGGGATTATACGGCGGCAAACGCAAAAAACGGTATAAATTTCGGAAAGCTCTTTACTCCCGGTCAGCTTAACCTGAACCGTCTCATTGTTACGGAGTCGGGAGGCCGAAGGCCGAAATTCTACGGCTGGAACACCGGCGGAACAGAAACTCCCATTTCCGCTTATGCAGATATCGCCCAATATGAACATATCGGATTTATGTTCGATTTAAAGTCCCTTAAAGAAGTTTTTGTGCAGGGGCTGGAACTCGATGGCCGGCCATTAAACGATACCGAGTATGCCCACGTTCTATTCCCTCACGTGTACCTAACCCGGACGAATGGTATAAAGCTCTATGAATTTTACCACGGTTTGTATCATTACCTTAAAAACTGAACAAAGCGCGCAGTGCCCTTAAGCGGCGGGTACATAACCAGCCGCTTGTTTTCCCGCCCCTCTCCCTTCGGCAAAAATACTAAATACCTGTTTCCCTATCACCGTATCCAAACACCGGGTTTGAAGCCAGCACTCATATTCGTTCATGTAAAAACCTCTGTCGTAGTAGATTTAACCATGATAGTATGCTATAAACCAGAGTAAAAGTAAAGTTATGATGTATTAAGTAAAGGGAAAAGGGGGAAATGATATGATTAAACGGTTAGGGCACTTAGCGATACGGGCGCGGGATATTGAAAAGACGGCGGCGTTTTACCGTGATGTACTGGGCTTACCGGAAGCGTTCCGTATGCAGGATCCTTCGGGAACCAAACTGGGGTCGGTGCATCTGTTTTTTGCCCCCGGCCAGTTCCTGGAAATTTTTCCCGGTGGTACTGAACCCCGCTCAACGAGTCAGGAAACCATCGGCCTGCACCATTTCTGCATTGAGGTTGATGATGCGGCGGCGGCCCTTGAAACACTGCGCGCAAAGGGCGCCCCTATTGATACGGAATTGAAGACGGGCTATTCCCGGTGTATTCAATTTTGGACCCACGATCCGGATGGAAACGCCCTGGAGTTTATGGAGCTTCCACCGGACTGCCTGCAAGTAGAAGCAAACGCACGGGTGTACGGCGCTGCTACTAAATAGTAATTTCCGTGCAAGGGATTGAGTCTCAATGATTAACACAACGGGAGGAGGGGGGCATGGCGGGCGCTCATGCCCCGTCCCGTCCGGCTGTGTCGGCAGCGGCAGGTCAAGGCGCCCGGTATTTCTCCCGCCGCTCATCCAACACCGTCTGCCCCCCCGAAGCCATCCAGTCCGCAAGCCCCGCGTCATACACCTTGTCAAAGCTCCCCACCGGACAGGTAATTGATTCAACAAAAATTACTATCGACTTGTCTACCAGGGTCTGGAACAAGGGTCCAATCGTGGTTAATGGGGAAGATGTACTGACAACCGGGCCGGGTTTGGCGTTACGCATGGACGTATTGTAGGCGGCGGACACCAGTTCCGAAGGCCAGGGATACCCCGCCGCAATCGCCGCAATGCTTTGTTCCTCGGTCTCAAGGAACAGGCCGTTCATCATCGGGGTGTAGTCGATGTTCTGGGCGCTGTTCTGAATCCAGCCATCGGGGGCGCCGGGGATAAGCTTGGGGATGCCGTCAACAATGGTGTGGACAATACCCTCCGGGCCGGTTTGGATAAAGTGGTAGTTTTCGTATTTTGAAAGCCAGTTCAGGTACCGCATGGCCGCATCGGGATTTTTTGAGGCGGCGGGGACAAAGAAATAAACCCCCGCAGGATCATAGGAAATTTTATGGGTGATGCCGTCGCTCGAAGTCATGCAGTCCACCGCTACCCAGTTGCCGTCGGGAACATTCTTTTTAAGATCCGTAAAAAGGGAATCGTTTTCCCGGAAAATCTGATCCCAGTTATGCCCAAAGGAACCGACAACCCCGCTCTTCAAAAGATTTTTCAGGGTATCCTCATTGGTGTAGAGGGGGAAGTCACGATCGATGAGCCCGGCGTTAAACATTTTGTTGAGGAACCGGACCCCTTCCTTGTAACCGGGGAGCAGGAAATACCGTTCAGCCACCGTATCGGTCCATTTTACCTTGTCGGAAACCGCGGGGTCCAGGAAGGATTCCAGGATGTTTCCTGCGGTCCACCGGACATCGGTAGTCATAATATAGGGGATAACCCGGTTCCGCCCCACATTGCCGGGATCCTTTTCCTTAAACGCAACCAGGGCGTCGTAGTATTCCTGTGTGGTGGTGGGAATCGGCAGCCCCAGCTTGTCCAGCCAGTCCTTGCGGATAAAGGTGTTGAGCCGGGCAAGGTTCATACGCTTGCCGGGAATTGACCACACCTTTCCGGTGGCGGCGTCCTCCCCGCGGCGAATTAACTCACGGCCCGGGAGCGCAGGATCCGGCCCCAGGAAGTTTTTAAGATCCCCCAGGGTAGTATCAATGTAGGGGCTAAGATCATAAATCCCCCCCATGCCCGCCCAACTGTTAATATTATCGTAACTGTAGGTAATACTGACATCCGGCGGATTCCCCGCCGCCATCAGATTGATCATCGCCTGGGTTTCCTCAAACCGCGGTACCCGGACAAATTCCACTTCGATGTTTTCATCCGCCAGCACCTTCTCCTTGATCCACTTTGTCCACTGATTATTGGTGGGGTCTGTTTTGCCCCCGTCGGTGCCGCGGTCGTAAATTTCCACGGAGATTTTTGCCCGTTTGCCGGATCCGGGTTTGCCGCCGCCGCAGCTCATAAGAAGCACACTAAGCGCAGCCGCACAGAAAATGATACGAACCGACCATGTAAAGATTTTCATACGTCCTCCAGATCCTCCTTTATGAGGGTCTTTTGGGGCTGAAACAATAGGAATTATAAAGAAAACGGGTATCAATTAAATATTTCAACTCAGGAATCTTTAATATATACCCGATATATTAAATTAGTACATTCTTTTAATAAAAAATGGATAGTAAATACAATTTATATGGCAAGGATTAAAGGTGCGGATTATGTTTACCCACCCCCTCATGATGCACCGGTAGAGGAGGGGCTTGTACCGGATATTGACTATTTAGTATACCGTGAATGCGCTCCATCCTGGCAGATTGTTGGTAAATATGATTTCCCTTTTTGGGACCTTACCTATGTAACCAAGGGGGCGGCCCGGTATACCATTGACGGGGCGGACTATGATCTGGCCGAAGGGGACTTCCTTT
>BNUR01000119.1 GCA_025997495.1 Spirochaetia bacterium
CGGTAATCCTCATGGCCCAACAAATCGATCAGGAGAAGATTATCGAACTCCTGCCATTTGGGGTAAAAAAAGTATTTACCAAACCCTTCAAGGCGGATACCCTGTTCAAAACCGTCACGGAACTCCTGAGGGTCAAATATACGATTGATATCACCCCGGGGATCATGGATATCCATGTGAATGGTGATATCCTGTTTATCGAACTTGCCCAGGGTCTCAACAATGATAAGCTGGATATCCTCTATTACAAGGTCAGGGAACTGCTGGCCCTGTACGAGATGAATGTCCCCCGGATAATCATCATGCTCAGCGATCTTAAGCTCACGGGGGACAATACCGTTATCATCTCCGGCTCCCCGGGGGCCGAAAAACTGGAAAAATTGCTGCGCCTGCTCCAAAAGGCTTCCAAGGCAAAACGCCGGATCCTACAGATCCTGACCACGGATAGCCATATCAGAAAATTCGTGGGGGAGCGGGGGGAATATGCCGAGTACCGGATAGTTTCCACCTTGCAGGAAGCGATGGAGCTGCTCTGCGCGGGAGAAAAATCCACCCCGGAAAAAGCCGCCGCCAAGACAGCGCCCGCCAAGGCCAAAACCGCTGCCCCGCCCGATGAAACAAAGGCAGACGGGACGGCTACAGATGGAACAACGGCGGATGGGACGGCCGCGGAGGAAAGTGAAGCGGACGGAGACGTCGACGCGGAGGTACCGGAGGATGTGGCGGATCTGGTGGAATCTACGGGCACCATATTGGATGCCGATGAACCCAAGGCCGAAGACGCCTTGCTGCTCCGGTTTGACAAGGATGGACACAAGCAGTTGACTACGGAGTCGTTGCGGGCGGCCATCCGGAACCTTAGAATAGGCGTGGTGGACGATGATAGTATCATCCTGGATTTGATCAGGAACATCTTCGAGGCCGCGGGGGCCTCGGTAAAAACCTATTCCAGCGGGGCGGAATTCCTCCAAGAGCCGGAGAAGGCCCTGTTCGATCTGGTATTCATGGATCTCATCATGCCCGAAATAGATGGTTTTACGGTTCTCCAACAGCTTCAGACTATTCGTTATGAGACGCCGGTGATCATCCTATCCTCCATGAACAAGCAGGAATTGGTGATCAAGGCATTTCAGATGGGGGTTAAAAGCTATCTGTTTAAGCCCATTAACCCTGAAGAGATCTTTAAAAAAACCCTTGAGGTTCTCAAATCAAATTTCTAGGAGCCTCCCATGCAAGCGCCATTTTCCTGTCTCCACACCCATACGGATTTTTGTGACGGCAAGGGATCCGTGGAAGATTTTTGCCAAGCCGCCTACGCAAAGGGCCTTTCCGCCATTGGGTTCAGCGCCCACGCGCCCATAGCCAAAAAGACGGGCTTGAAAACCGACTGGCACCTGCCCGATGACCGGCTGGACGAATACATCGGCACGGTCAATGCCGCCCGCCGCCGCTGGGCAGGCAAACTGCCGGTTTATCTGGGTCTGGAAGTTGACTACATTAAGGAACCTAATGGTTCCAGCCTCTCAGGCCCGGCGGACAGGGATTTTCAGTCCCTGGGCCTGGATTATATCATCGGTTCGGTACATTACATCTTCCCCCCCCAATGGCGGCGAACCCTTTACCGTGGATGACGAAGCTCCGGTATTTGAGCGGGAAGTGGCGCGGCATTTTTCCGGTGACGGGGAGGCCGCCGCGGAGGCCTACTGGGACGCGGTGGAGGGGATGATTTCCCGGGGCGGTTTTGACATCCTGGGCCACCTGGACCTTATCCGTAAAAACAACCCCCATGGCGAATACTTCAACCCCCAGGGCACACGCTACCGCCGCCGCTTACGGCAAATCGCCCCCTTAGCGGCCCATTCCGGCGCGGTGATTGAGGTAAACACCGGCGGCCTTAACCGCGGCAAAACCGCCGATCCCTACCCATCCCTGGAGCTGCTGAAACTGCTGCAGGGTGAGGGGGGATTCATCAATAACAAGGACGTTTTTTTTCATACGATGTTGTTTCTCAATATATCCCACAATTTCGTTTTTTGCTATATTTTTTGTCATGGAGGGTAAAAATGATGAAAAAAGCGCTTGTTTTACTGGCCGATGGTTTTGAGGAGGTGGAAGCAATCACCCCCATTGATTATCTGCGGAGGGCCGGTATCATGGTGACCACCGCCGCTATCTTCGGGGGCGAAATGGTAAAGGGCTCCCACAATGTCGGCATCCTCGCCGATACCACCCTGGAGAAGCTTACTGCCCAGGACTCGAAACAAAATTTCGCGGCCAATGCCGCGGACTGGGACGCGGTGGTACTTCCCGGCGGCGGCATGGGTTCCGAAAACCTTGCAGCCTCTGCGGCGGTAGGCAGCTTTGTCAAGGCCATGGCGGCGGCGGGCAAACTGGTCTGCGCTATTTGTGCTGCCCCGGCGGTGGTTTTGGCCCCCCTGGGCCTGCTAAAGGGCCGCCGGTTCACCTGCTACCCCGGCATGGAGGCCCAGACCTCCGGGTCTGCGGTTTCCGGGGCAACCTGGACAGAAGACCGGGTAGTGGTGGACGGCACCCTCATCACCAGCCGGGGGGCGGGGACCGCGGGGGAATTTGCCGCGGCGATCATTGGGAAACTGGCGGGAGAGGCGGAGGCGGAGAAGGTGGGCAAGGCGGTGTTACTCTAAGTATCAGCGGATGGTGATCATGAAAAAACCTTGACAAACAACATCCTATGTAGGACAATTGAGTATTGGAGGAGGAAAACAATCATGGGTTCCCAGGGCTATTTTGCCAGAGTATCGGAAATGACCGCCACCAGGTTGTGGATCAATAACGTGACCCCCGGGGAAGCGCAGCTTGCTATCAATGCCGGGGCGGTGGGGTGCACACAAAATCCAACCTATCCGCAAAAAATGCTGACCCACCCTATCGGAAGTGATCATGCTTACACCCTATTAGATGGTATTCTAAAATCAGAGCCGGATGATACCAAGGCCCAATCCAAGCTCCAATATGCCCTGGTTAAAGAGGTGGCGGAGGTATTTCTGCCATTGTATACCCGTTCCCACGGGACCCAGGGCTTTGTTACTATCCAGGGGGATCCCTTTCATGAGGATCTGGATACTATTTTAGAAGCCGCCCGGTATCATACCAGGGAATGCCCCAATATCATGCCAAGATTCCCGCAATCCCCGCAGGGTTTGCCGCTATGGAACAGGTTCTGCGGGAGGGACATCCGGTGCTGGCCACGGAAGTCATGTCAACGGCCCAGATGATGGATTCCGCCCGGATTTATGAGAAAGTCCGGCACGAAATGGCTAATCCCCCGGTGATGTACTTCGCCCATATTCCGGGGATATTCGACGAGTATATTATCAACACGGTCAAGGCGGAGGGTATTGATATTCCCCATGATTATGTGTGGCAGGGCGGCATCGGGGTGGCTAAAAAGATCGACGCCCTCATCCGGGATCACAATTTCTCCATTGGCTTTTGCAGCGGCGGCGCCCGGGGCCTACATCATTTTACCGAAATGGTGGGGGCCAGGTGTTCGATAACCATAAACTGGGGCGGTACGGCGGATAAATTGCTCCAATTGGATGAACCGGTGGTACAACGCTTTCCCGGGCCTGTCCCCCAGGGAGTGTTGGATGCCCTGAGTTATAAGATTCCGGATTTCCGTAAGGCCTATGATCTGCAGGGCCTTTCCCCGAAGGATTACGAAAACTTCGGCCCGGTTAAATTATTCCGGTCAAATTTTGAGGATGCCTGGCGCAAGACCCTGGGGCTTATACAAAAACGCCGGACACAATAGGAGTCGTACCGATGGGACAAATCACCAAATCGCTGGCTATCCCTTCCCTGTTCCCCAAGAGCACGGAAAGTTTTGAAGCCCTGGAAAAAACCCTGCGGTATATCAAAGGCCGGGGCTTTACCATGGTAGAATTATATCCCCCCCCCGGTCATGACCGGGAGGTCGCCAAACTTCTTAACGAAACCGGCTTTGCCTCGGTTTTTATCGCCGTATCTGCCCTCAAAGGCGCGGGATTTTCTCTCTGCGCCCCGGAGGAAGCGGAACGCCTCAAGGCGGTGGAGGTACTCAAGGATTGCCTGGATCGGGGGGCGATCATTGGCAGCCGGAGGGTATTGATTAACAGCGGATTCCTGCCCAAGGATAGGGGCCTCGTTGATGCGGCCTCTGAAAGTTATATACGGTCTATCCAGGAAGCCTATGCCTACATCGTCTCCAAGGGATATACCCTCGATATTGTGCTGGAGCCGGGGGACAGTTGTGTGCAATCTTTCCAACTGCTGGGCCCCACGGACCGGGTGGTGGAAACCACAAAAAAAAATCCGCTCCCGTAATCCCGGCTACGGGCTGACCATGGATGTGACCCACCTTCGGGAAGAGGGGGAGGATATTCTGCGTTCCCTCACCAAAACCCTTCCCTATTGCAGCCATATCCACCTCTGTAATTGCGTGATGGATGATCCCAAGCATCCCTTCTATGGGGATAAGCACGTAGATTTTGACTATCCCGGCGCCAGCTTTGGCTATGCCGATTTCGAAGGGATGTATGGGGAAATTCGCCGCCTGTATAATGGAAGGGATTTTATCATTACCCTGGAAAGCCTCTGCAGGGCGGAAGATAATGAGCGCTGGTTTGATGAACTGGTAACGAATTGTTCCTGGCTCTAAAAAAATAAAAGATTTTTGTTGACAATTCCAAAATTCGGCCCCTATAATAATTATACATCTTATGTAGGACATAGTATGTAGGATATTTCTTGATAAAAAGGACGGCAGGGTCAATGAAAGTAGCGGCAGTTTATACCAGTACCACACCGGAACTCATTGAAATGGTGGAGCAGGAATTAAAAGACCAGTTTGCGGGGGAGCATCTTGAAATCATTTCCTTCTCAAACCCCGGTATTTTACAGGAAGCCCGGGATAATGGGGGCGCTACTGCCCATTGCGCCCGGGAATTGATGGATCTCTACGAAAAGTCCGCCAAAGCCGGGGCGGATATTATTTTGAATATCTGTTCCTCTGTGGGGGATATCGCGGCCAAGGCCAAGCCCCTCTACGAGATGATGGGCCTGCCCTTTGTCCGTATAGACGAGGATATGGCCCGGGATGCTGTACGGAAGGGCAAACGCATTGGGGTAATAGCCACCCTGTCCACAACCCTGGAACCGACCAAAAGGCTGATCCTAAAATGCGCGGAAGAGGAAGGAGTCAAGGTTGAATTGGTGGATGCCCTGGCGGAAGGCGCCTTTGGATTGGATCAGGAGCAATTTAAAAACAAGTTAATCGAAACCGGCGCAAAGGTAAAAGACAGGGTAGACCTTTTACTTTTTGCCCAGGGCTCTATGGCTTATGCTGAAAAAGCAGTATCAGAAGCATTGGGGCTTCCTGTTTTTTCCAGCATCAGATATGGCGCAAAGGCTGTAAAATCCGCCGCAAAATTGCGGTAGATAATATTTTGTTTTATGGAGGAAAAAAATGAAATCACGGAAAGCAATGGTGGTGATTGCCATCGTCTCTCTTTTGTTCAGCCTTGGGGGCTGTAACAAACCCGGCAGGTCCGCGCCATCCGGCGGCTCGGAGCCCAGTGTAAACTTCAAGATTGGGATATCCACGAATGACCAGGATCCCCGTGCGATAGCGGCGCTGGAATTCAAAAAAATAATTGAAGAAAAAACCGGCGGTAAACTTACCGCCACCCTGTATCCTTCCGGCCAGCTTGGCGGCGACGGGGCATTGATTGAAGCCCTGGCCCTGGATTCCGGCACCGTGGACATCATCATTACCGATGCAAGTAATTTTGCAACCTTTGTTCCAAAAATGGGTATTTCCGCCCTGCCATTCCTGTTTGGAGACTTTGATACCGCCTGGAAATTTATGGACAGCGATATTGAAGCTGATGTGGAAAAGGAACTTTTGGATCATAATATGCGGGTATTGGCCCATTTCTGCAATGGATTCCGCTGCGTCACCACCGGCAGCAAGGTTGTTAAAACTCCCGCGGACATGCGGGGCATGCTCATCAGGACTCCGGAGAATCCCACCATCATGGCTTCCATGCGCGCCCTTGGTGCAAACCCCCAGCCCCTTGCGTTCTCTGAACTGTATATGGCCCTCCAGCAGGGTACCTATGATGCGCAGGAAAATCCTGTCCCGGTAATTTACAATAACAAGCTGTATGAAGTTCAAAAACAGCTTAGTCTGACCAATCATATTTATTCCGGGATGTGTTTTACCATCAGCGAAGTTGTATACAAGAAGCTGAGCGATTCACAAAAAACTATTGTAGCCGATGCAGCCAGGGCAGCGGAAAAATCAAACCGCGCCCTTAACCGCAAAATGACCGAGGATCTTCTCAGCAAGCTTGAAGGCGAAGGGGGTATGACTATTACCTATCCGGAGCTGGACCAGTTTGTAAAGGCAACCGCCGGTGTAAAGGCAGGGGTCGAAGGCAGTTACGGCGCGGATCTTTTAAAGCGGCTGGATACCTGGCTCGCTTCTAACTAAGGTTTGCCCAAAACAGGAAAGGAATAGGGTTTATGAAAAAGCTATTGAACATCATTGACAAGGTTTGTACCGGCATTGCCGTGTCGTTTTTTATCATGCTTGTTCTTGTGCTGCTGCTGAATATTGTGCTGCGGATCTTTCGCGGCGGCATCAGTTGGTACATGGAGACCGCCCAATTTTTCAATGTGTGGAGTGTCTTTATTACCGCTATTGCCCTCTGTGCAACCAATGATCATCTGCACATTGAAGCCGTTGAGGGTGTTCTGCATGGAACGCCCAAACGGATCATCCGTATCCTTATCGGCGCTGCGATTGTTATTTTCTTCATTGCCCTGGGAATATCATTTACGATCCTGGCAGCCAGATCCCGTCATGCTATTTCAACAATGACCTTCCTCAAGATGTCCTATGTCTACTGGCCTATTCCTTTCCTGTGTTTTTTAAGCGCCCTTTCCTGTACCCTGAAAACTATTTATGACTTTATCAACTTCAATGAAAAATCCGAAAACGCCGGGGAGGAAACCGCATCATGACCTTATTCTTGCTTATTGTATTTATTTTCTTCCTGGTTATCGGCGCGCCCATAGGGATTTGCTTTGGTTTATCATCACTTTTTGGAATTCAAGCGATGCACCTGAGCAACCTTATTGCGATGAGCCAGCGTTTCTTTGAGGGGATCAATTCCTTCGCATTGCTCGCCGTTCCCCTGTTTACCTTTGCCGGCCTTCTCATGGGCGCCGGCGGAATTGGCAAACGGCTTATTGATTTTTCCTATTCAATCGTGGGACATATCACCGGCGGTCTTGCCCATGTCAATGTGGTAACCAGCATGATCTTCGCCGGGATCTCCGGTTCAGCGGCGGCTGATACCGCCTATGAAAGCGCCCTGATAATGAAGCCCATGGTTGCGAAAAAGTACAGCAAGGAATTTACCGTGGCGGTTACCGCCATATCTTCCACCATCGGTATCATCATCCCTCCCAGTATCCCCATGGTCATCATTGCCGGCATACTCGGCATTTCCACCGGGAAGCTTTTTTTGGGCGGTATTATTCCCGGTATTTTATGCGGGCTTGCACAGATAATCGTCAGCTATTATATGGCTAAAAAAGAAAAGGTCCCCAAGGAAGAAGGAAAGTTTGAACTTATGGGAGTATGGAGGGCCTTCAAGAAAAGTTTCCTTGCTTTGCTTATGCCGCCGGTGATTATGGTATCCATCGTAAGCGGTATTGTATCCGCCACGGAAGTTGCCCTTATCGCCGTTGTATATTCTCTTATTGTGGGAGGGCTTGTTTACAAGGAACTCAACCGGCAGAACATTAAAGAGGCTTTGATAGGTACCGTCAAGACCACCGGCAAGATATTTATCATCATCGGTTCCGCCGCGCTCTTTGGTAAACTCCTTACTATCCTCGGATTTGACAAGATACTCGCCAACACTATCCTGTCCATTTCCACCAATCCAACAATAGTGCTGATACTCATTCTGTTTATTCTCCTGATACTGGGTATGTTTATGGAAACCATCTCTATCATCGTATTGTTCCTACCCATTCTCTATCCAATTGTCCTGCAAGTCGGCATCGATCCGATTGTGATGAGTGTTTTGGCGATCATCGTATTGGGGATAGGATTGGTAACGCCCCCTGAAGGGATGTGTCTCTTTATTGCCTGCGACTTTTTGAAAGTAAAGATAACCAGTGCCATGGGCGCCCTTATTCCCTTTATAATCGGCACACTGATTGTGGTGGCACTGATTATGATATTCCCCCAACTGGTTCTGTGGCCCGCCGGTTGGATCGGCTGACGGAGTAAACAATGATGACGGTATCCGAACTGGAACGTATTGCAAATCAACTGCGGTTTGACACCGTACAAATGATCCATCAAAGCGGGGACGGGCATCCGGGGCCCTGTATGTCCATCGCGGATATTATGGCGGTGTTGTTTTTTGAGGAACTTCGGCTGGACCCGAAAAATCCCCGGTGGCCGGAACGGGACCGCTTCGTCCTTTCCAAGGGCCATGCCTGTCCCCTATTCTACGCAGCCCTGGCCCGGCGGGGATACTTCCCCATGGAGGAACTGCCCAAACTCCGATCCCTGGAGGGTATGCTCCAGGGGCACCCGGATATGAACAAGACTCCCGGGGTGGATACCGTATCGGGCTCCCTGGGGAACGGAGTGGCTATCGGTCTGGGGATGGCCCTGGGATGCCGGATGCAGGGTTTTGACAGTAAGGTCTTTGTCATCATCGGGGACGGTGAGCAGGAGGAAGGGGTTATCTGGGAGGGGGCCATGTCCGCCGCCCGGTATCAAATGGGAAACCTTATCGTTTTTGCGGACTGTAACAATAACCAGTCCGGCGGCAAGGTTACGGAACTCAGTTCCCTGTACCCGGTCGCAGAAAAATGGGAGGCCTTCCATTGGCATGTGCAAAAAATCGACGGCCATAATGTGGAAGAGATCCGGGAGGCGATTAAGAACGCCAAAGCGGAAACCCAACGCCCCTCACTTATCGAATGCAAAACAATTAAGGGAAAAAATATCCCTTACATGGAAAACAATAATGCCTGGCACAAACGCACCCCCACTCCGGAGGAAGTTGCCATCGCCGGGGAAGCACTGGGGATAGTTCAATGAATATAAAAAGTACCCGTGAAGCGGCCGTTAAAGCGCTGCTGGAACTGGCTGAAAAGGATAAAAAAATTGTCGTGGTATCCGCCGATTCCGTACTGGCGGGCAGGCTGGTTCCTTTTATGGAAAAATTACCCGGTCGGGAAATTTTTCCATA
>BNUR01000120.1 GCA_025997495.1 Spirochaetia bacterium
GGCTCTATACGGCGGGCGTAGAGGTTCCCCCGCCTGCAATTGTATCGAATACACCGCTTCCTGCGGAGACCTCCCTGGAGGAATAACACTCCGTAGGTTAGCGGTTAATCTAACTATTTTTTAATCAGGCGCCGCAGCCCGCTCCTCCCCGGGGACAGACGCCTCCGGCATGGGCTACCGTGGTAACCTTGAGGCCCACCACGGGGAAACGGCCCTTGAAACGGCGTATTAGTTCTTCCGCCAACACGGTTTTGCCCCAGTTCCGGTCTGTGCCGCCGATGAGGATCATCTGCCCCGCAGAAAATGCCGTATCAAGCATGGTTCAGTATACCGGATAATCGAATTACTTTTCAATATCAAGGTTTAAGGGGAAGGCGATGAGATTGGCGTTTGATTTGTGAGCCAGGTGGAAGGGAGTGTCCGTATCAGGGTAAGCGAGAACCTGGATACTAACAAGGGCACGAAACTGATGACGGAGATACAACCGGTTCATTCACAAGCTGGGCTTCTTCGGCGGTGTTCAGTTCTGAGGGAGAGGGATCGAGCCCTTTTTATATGCACTCGCCCTCCGTCCCCTTGCCCAATTGAATGAAATTTAATAATCTGACAAAACAATGTGCGTTTCGGTAAGCATTTATGAATAATATGGTAAGTTTTTATTCCCGTTTTCTCAATCTGTCCAGAGAAGGACTCAAATTTTATGAAAAGAAAGGTCTCATTACTCCGGAACGGGATATACAAAACGGATACAGGATTTACAACTGGGAAGAAATTAATATTATCCTGATGTGCAAAAAACTAAGAAAATTCGGGTTCAGTTTAAATAGTATCATCGACATAATACATCAAAAGTCACCGGATAAAATAATTGAACAGTTCCAAAAACAGCGAAACGCATTGGTAAAGGAAGTAGAAGAAAAATCTCAAGCTATTATCTCTCTGGATCATAAAATTGAGCAACTCGAAACCGAACACCGGAAGGAAAAATATAACATAGTCCAACGCCCAGCCATTCACTGGTTTTCGGTCAAAAAAAACGACAATATTCTTGATAATCCCTGGAATATTGCCCAATCCCGGCGCTGGCTGACTTTTTTACCCCTGGTTGACGGTATTATGGTCTGGTCCCTGGAAAAGATACTTGGCCGTCAGGGTGATGTTTTTCAAGGCCACATGGTTGAAGTAAAAGAGGCAGGCCCTCTCTCTAATGAGGGTATAAAATTGCTGCCGGCGGCCCAATCCATATCTACAGTCATAGAAACCAGGGACGATGGGAAAACAGAAGATATATTCAGCGGTATACTTGCCTATATGCGGGAAAAGGGCCTTACCCCTTCCGGTGATGGGACAGCCCGTATTGTCCGCGGCTTTCTTGATGATAAAAGCCAATATCATGTTGTCTTGCAGCTTTGGCTTCCGTTCCAGTAAACGCCTTTATCTACAAAAATTGTCAATTGTCAGTCAGATTTCACTTGACATGGCAGTTACTACCACCTTTAGCATAAGAATCACTACCATATTCGATGCCGAGCCTATGTGTTACATAAAGACGGTGCGTAATATTTTTACACCAATTGCGAAGTATAAGCGAGGAATATTATGAAAGACAAAAAAAATTTCTTAATGAGGGGGGTATTAGCACTATTGCTCATATCCGGATTGACCCTCACCGGGTGCTCTAACGGGACCACTGACACCGTAGCCACATCAACCTATTCTGCAGATGTCATTGTCGTAGGCGCCGGCGGGTCCGGGATGACTGCCGCCATCCATGCGGCCAAGGGCGGTGCCTCGGTTATCATCCTTGAAAAATCATCTGTTCCGGGCGGAAACACGATTTTAACCGGGTCTGGTATGAATGCCCTTACAACAGGTGATCAGGCAGATATAGATGCTTTTATTGCCAATGAGAAAATGGCTGGAGCCGGAGCTTTCTATCCGGCTAAGGAAAAAAATCCATTACCCAACCCGGCCCTGTCCGAGTTTATGGTTAGGAATAGTATATCCACTCTTCAATGGCTGAAGGATGACACAAAATTGACATTCGCTATTTCAGGAGGGAACAACAGCCGTACATATGCGCCGACTGTCGGGAATTTTGCGCAAACGGTACTGCCGCTGCTCTACGAAAAAATCCTGAGCAACAACAGGATACACATCCTTTTCAACATGTGGGCAACCGAATTACTTACAGACAACAGCGGCACGGTTACCGGCGTTAGCGCCACCGATACCAAAGGCAATAAACTGGCATTTACGAGCAATGCGGTAATTTTGGCCACCGGCGGTTTTGGCCAGGACTATGCCAGGGTTGCCACTATAAAGCCTGCTTATGCGGGAATGTTTACCACAGCGGAAATGGCGCCGACAACCGGCGACGGCCTGGATATGGCGCAGGCAATCGGCGCTGATGTCGTTGACCTGGATCAGATACAGATTAATCAAGTGGTGGAATTGAGATCCCATGGCAATATTAATTATGGCACACGAATGGGTCAAATTCCTTTTATCTTTGTCAACAAGGAAGCAAAGCGATTTTCCAATGAGAGGCTGCAAGGGTCCCAGGTGGAATTGGAGCCAGGAGCGTTCCCTGAAGCAGTTATGAAGCAGACAGATCACATCGCCTATTTTATTTTTAATGAGACAGCGAAGACCGCCGCATCTACGCTACGGGAATTCTATGACCGTGGTCTTGTTAAAAAAGGAGATTCACTCAGTGATCTGGCCGGTGCCTTGGGAATTGACAAGGATACATTTGAGGCGACTGTGGCTACATTTAATCAACAATGCCAGACAGAAACAACAGATGAATGGGGACGTAAAGGCGACAGTCGGCATGAGTTTACAACAGGACCTTACTATGGCGTTGAGTTTTCTGTTGGCGTACACTACTGTATGGGTGGCCTTAAAATCAATACGAATACACAGGTAATCAATACATCGAACCAGACGATTACCGGTCTGTACGCTGCCGGAGAAGTAACCGGCGGCGTTCAGGGAAGCTACCGGGTTGACGGCAGCGCGCTCGCTGATACCCTGGTATTCGGACGGCAAGCCGGTACTCAGGCGGCCGCCTATGCGCTTGCACAGGGGAGACTCCCGGTAAATACACCATCAGAGGTGAATCAGGGATCCACGGCAAAAGGAAATTTCACCAATGGTACTTTCGCCGGAACAGGCAACGGCCGCAACGGTCCTATTACGGTAACGGTCACTGTAGTAAATAAAAGTATTACAAACATTACTGTAGTCAGTACAGAATCGCCTATTCAACTTGGAGCGGTTGAAAAGGAATTAATTCCTGCCATCATCCGTACACAGAGTATTGCTGTTGATACGATTAGCGGGGCAACGTATTCAAGTGTCGGTGTGATTACCGCCGTTAAGAACGCATTGGGGATCTGATACTGGACGCCGATTATCCTGATGATTATAATATGCTCTAAACAGGAGTCCACCATGAAGACAATCGGAAATGCTACGGCCCCATGGCCGGTGTGGTAATAGGACAAAAGGTAAAAGCATACATCCAGAGTCGGGGCTTTTTCGCCATAGAGCCTGTAGATATTAGGTCTGACGGCGAAACATTCCTCATCACCGCCCCGATGGAGCCGGTCAGGGTGTAGTAAGGAGGCGGCAGTGCAAGGGGGGAGTGATTTAAAAACCATGTCCGTGAACCCGATTTTTCAGCGATTGACCCTTCTCACCGGCGCGGAAGCCATGCAGACCCTGGGCAATCCCGGGTGATCGTCTTTGGTGTCGGCGGTGTGGGGAGTTGGTGCCCCGAATAAGGAAACCGTAGGTTTCCAGGGCCATAAAAATGTACCGGAGAAAAACCCCACTAAGGCGCTACTGCGCCGACTGGGGTTTTTCGTAGGTCAAGCCGCTACTGCGGCGTCAGACCTTCGGTCTGCGCGTATAGCGTATGTTATATGACGTTTTTGTCCGCCATGAACGATTATTTTTTATCAGTTGTTGGTATGGGAACAACCTTTAATTCAATTATCCTTGCTCCCGTTCCACCTTTTGGCGGGACAAGCGCCTCCGGCCCATTTGCAGGAGGAATTGGTTGATAGACTCCTCCGGTAAAAGTGGTTGTGTAATTAAAATTCTCTTCACGCTCTTTGTCTGTCATTTTATTCTCCTTTAGCGGTAAACAGCTCAATATAATCAATTGAATCATGGTGAACAAGTAAACCCATTGTTCCTTCAACTGGTTGTACAAATGCTCCCTTTTCATCAATCTCCCAAATTTGTTCTAAATATATGTCTTCTTCTTCCGGATATGAGGATGCCGAAGAATTATACCCATATAAGCCACCGACAATCATTTCATTTTTTAAATGGACAGGCATAAAACACCTTTTTCTTTTCATAAAAAAAGTATCCCATGCTTTTGGTATAGGATTAATTGTTTTGTTTTTAACAAATTTGATTGATAATACTTTATTCCAAATAATTGGCAATAAAAATGGAATTATCACTATTGATATGATATACGCTACAGGCTCTAAAGGTTTACAGATAGATGATATGAATTGCGGGAACCATTGAACTACGATAAAATAATTAAATACTCCATAGAATATAGCTTCATAAAGAGAATCAGAAAAAGAAAGATGACGACTTGGTTTAATCAATCCCCAAACCTTAAGGCTTAAAAAGCCTGGTGCTACAATAAGGACAAACAAACCAAAGTTATTTTCAATCAAAATATCCATATTTTTAATATAATAAAAATAAAGATATACGTCAAGCCCTCCATTGCGTATGATATTTCATACAGTTTTTTAAAATTACAATATAGTTGCGGACAAAAATGTCATATAACGTGAAAGCTATACGACGTTTTTATGGCCCGAATAAGGAAACCGTAGGTTTCCAGGGCCATAAAAATGTACCGGAGAAAAACCCCATAAAGGCGCTACTGCGCCGACTGGGGTTTTTCGTAGGTCAAGCCGCTACTGCGGCGCAGCGTATAGCGTATGTTAGGCGATGCAAAAGTCCGCTACGAAGCCGCCCGCATGGACGCGGGCGGAGCTTTTAAGGGAGCCAGATAATTTTCCAATTTTTGTTTTCCCAGTTTTGCTTTTGAAGTTTTTTGATACATATTAAAGCCAATGGCAACATATGGTTTTATTCCAAAAAAAGAATTGGTTGTCCAATCACTCCTATAAGTTACAAAATCATATGATAATGTTGTTCCGACATCAATAAATATTGAATCTGTCAAATCAAATTTTAATCCAATATCCCCGCCTATTCCAAATGAATATCTGGCATCATTGAGCGGAAAATACATATTAAAATTCGGACCAACGCCAAAATGAAGGTTGAGTTTTTCATTTATCTCATGACGGAAACCAACGCCTATAAGAAAATCGACCTGAGCCATAGGGCTATAACCGTTTTCAATATTATTTACTACGGGAAACATAAGCCCATAATTCAAAAAGAACCCGATATTACTTTGATTATAAAAACCATAGCCGCTAAAATTAACACCAGGAGAACCTGAATAAAAATTGCCAGTATCGTCCCCAATGTTAAATTTATTACCCCAGTTAAATCCAACCGAAAGCCAAGACGTTTTAATTCTTTCTTTCTCAGTATCTTCCTGGGCAAATGCCATGAAATTCATACAAGCTAAAAAACCAAGTAAAGCAATCAAACGTTTCATCACAAACTCCTTTTTAGTGGTATATATAATTATATAACGTTTTTCATAAAAAATCGTTGCAAATTTTTTCGGTGCCACGGATGGCACCGTTCCATTCCGAACCAGTTCGGACTTTTGTTTCGCCTAACTCAATGGTTCCGGTAATTTCTTTTTCAAAGGCCAGATCCTGCATTAAGACCCAGGTCCAGTTGCGGGATCCCCCGCCGATATAGCAAATTTTCAGATTGTCGGTACTCATACCTACAAAGTATGACCCTGTTTTTTTATGCGGTATGATGGATGATTCTCTTGAAAATTAGGATAATTCTCTTTATTTCACCTAATCACCCACCCGGATGCTGAGCCAGGCATCATCGTAGAGTTTCAGGTTGGGTCCCACATCATCCTTGAGTTCCACCGCAGCCAGTTCTTCGGCCTCGTAATAGGGGGTGACCTTTTTCAGAGCCCGTGCGGGGATGTTGACGGTGGCGGGGAAGCCGAAATAATCGGTAAACTGCGCGTAAATCTCCGGGCGGTGGATAAAGTCAATAAACGTATAGGCCAAATCCACATTCTTTGCCCCTTTAAGGATACACATGCTGTCGATATAGGCGGGGCCGCCTTCGGGGGGGATAAAGAAGGCTGTGGTCTTTCTTTGTTCCACAGAAATTTCTCCGTACACAACTTCCGCATAGCCCTGGACAACCCAAAAGTCCTCATCCGCAAATCCCTTGCCAAAGGCTTCGGCGTCAAACTTAACCAGGTTTGGTTTCCAAACATTGTTGACCAGATCCCGGGCTGCGGCAATTTCCGCGGGATTTGTGGTATTGACCGAATAACCTAACTGTACCAGTGCGTCCCCGAGGACTTCCCGCATATCATCCAGCATGGTCATCTTCCCCCGGAGGTCGCCGCGGCCAAAAATGGACCAGCTTTTTTCGTAGGATGGAACCTTGGCGGTATTTACGGCAATCCCTGCAGCCCCGAAATAATAGGGGACACAGTATTCCATGTTCGGATCGTAGGAGGCTTTTTGAAGTACCAGGGGGTCGATGTTTCCCATATTCGACAATTTTGATTTGTCGATCCGTTCAAGCATGTTCTGTTTGATCATGATGGCGGCATAATCCCCGGAGGGGAAAACCAGATCGTAGCCCGTGCCCCCGGAGAGGAGTTTGGCATAGAGTTCTTCGTTGGACGCGAAGGTGTCGTACACAACTTCGCAGTTATACTCCGCTTCAAATTGCCGCAACAAATCATCGGGGGTGTAATAGGTCCAGTTGTAGACATAGAGCTGCGGCTTTTTATCGCAGCCGCTCAGTACGGCGAACAGTAACACTATCAATATAACAGATGCTTTTTTCATGTCCTTCTCCTAAAAAAATATAAAGAAAAGAGTAACCGCAAAGAACGCAGAGGGAAGACCGCAAAGAAGAAAAGAGAATAAAATTCATCATCCTCTCCTCTCTTCCTCTGCGTCCTTTGCGAAAACTTTGCGCCCTTTGCGGTTACTCTTCATCTCCTTCTCCTCATTTTGCGGCGATATATTTCAGGAAGTTCCGCAATAAATAGGTGAGGGCCACGGTGCCCAGGATCATCACCACCGAAAGGGCGTTGATCACCGGGGATACGCCGAACCGGATTGCCGAGTAGATGTACAGCGGCAGGGTGGTGGAGCCGGGCCCCGAAACAAAGTAGGTGATGACAAAGTCCTCCAGGGAAATGGTAACGGCGGTTAAAAACCCGGAAACGATGCCGGGCATACAGATGGGCACCGTTACTTTAAGGAAGGTTTGCCCTTCGTTGGCCCCCAGGTCGTGGGCGGCTTCGATGATGGAAAAGTCAAATTCGTCCAGCCGGGCCATCACCATGAGGAATACGAAGGGCAGGTTAAAGGTGGTGTGGGCGATAAAGATAGTGAGGAGCCCCAGCTTTAGTTTTACCCCCGCGAAAAAGAGGGCCAGGGAAACGCCGATGATGATCTCCGGCAGGATCATGGGCAGGAAAGAAATGGCCTGGACGTAGTTTCGCAGGCGGAACCGGTACCAGTTGACCCCCACCGCGCCCAGGGTGCCGAACACCGTTGCTGTGCCGGCGGAGGTAATCGCTATAAGGATGCTGTTCCAGAAGGCCCGCCACAGATCCCGTGAGTGGAGAAAAAGCTGTTCGTACCAGACCAGGGAAAAACCGGTCCACCCCGTGCCCTTGGAGGCGTTGAAGGAGTAGAGGATTAATACCAGCAGGGGGAGAAAGAGAAAGGCCAGGGCGGCAATAAAAATGGTCTGGGAAAACGAAATGGGTCTGCGATGATATGCCCGCCGGGCGTGCCGGGCCGCTTCTCCCTTGGCTTTGCCGGGTTTGAGGTTGGTGATGATGTCGGGCAGCCTTGAAGGGCTGCCTTTGATGTCGAACTTCAAGTACCCCCCCCCTTGTTCTTTCGAACAGCAGTTCTACTGCGCCGGGACGGCCTTTCGCGCCCCTCGGCGTCCTTCCGCTGGAGGTTCAGCATGATCAGCACCCCCGCGGTGGTAATCACCGTGAGCACCATGGAAATCGCCGAGGCAAGGGGCCAGTTCCGGGCCTTGGTAAGCTGGTCGGCGATGACGTTCCCCAGCATGTAGGAATCCTTGCCGCCCACCAGGAGGGGTACCGCGTATGCGCCGAAGATGGGGATGAAGGTAAAGAGTACCGCCGTGTAGAGGCCGCTTTTGATGTTGGGGAGCAGCACCCTGAATATGGACTGGGCTTTGGTGGCCCCAAGATCCCGGGCGGCTTCCAGGAGGGAAAAATCGAATTTGTCGATGGTGGAGAAGAGGGGCAGGATGGCGTAGGGCAGGTACATATAGACCAACACCAATACTACCGACCCTTGGTTGTACAGAAAGTTAATATAACTGTCGATAAGCCCGATCCGTATGAGCAGGTCGTTCAGGAAGCCGTTGTTTCCCAGGATGTTCATCCAGGCGAATACCCGGATAAGGAAATTTGTCCAGAAGGGGATGATGATCAACAGCAGCAGAAAGGTTTGGTTTTTGCTCCGCGCCATAAAATAGCCGCAGGGCAGGGCGAGGAAGATGGTAATAAAGGTAGCGATCAGTGCGGTAGCGAGGGTACGCAGGGTGATAATCACAAAACTGGGGTTACTCAGGCTCCGGTAGGCGTCCGGGGTGAAGTCCCCCATGACAACGCCGCCGTAGAGGCCCTTCCGCAAAAAACTGTAGAGCACGATGATTAAAAGGGGCGCCAGAAAAAATACGGTGAACCAGATCGTCATGGGCGCGGTGTAGACAGGGCCGAAGTTGCGAACCGGTAGGTTCGTGTGCTTGCTGGGGGCGGCGCTCACGATTCTTTTACCCCGACAATGTAACCGTCGTGGGCGCTCCATGAAATATACACCGAATCCTTCCACACAATATCGGGGCCCTCGTCGGAATACTTGGCGTGCTGCTTAATCACTCTGATAAGGAATTTGTCTTTAACCTTCACGTAGAATTTGGTCTGGAAGCCCGAGTAAATGGGCTCATCCACAAACCCCTGGAAAAGGTTGATGTCCTCCC
>BNUR01000121.1 GCA_025997495.1 Spirochaetia bacterium
TTCCATTATCTCCACCCTGATGATCGGGAAAGGAGGTATCCTCAAGGCAGGAGAAGTACACTTCCTCGATCATCAGGGTGGAGATAATGGAAAAAATGATACGCCGCACCGGCACATAGAATTCCGGCTTGTCCCGCACCAGGATGGCCAGCATGGTAAAGGCATGGGATTTTGCGACCAGGAAACTGCGTACCGCCACAACCCGGGTGGGGCTGCGAAGGAAATGGGAGGGGTGGGTGAAGGTATTGATGGACTTTATGAGGGTTTGCTCATCCCGCCGCTCACCCCGGATCATCTGGCCTTCCCGGATTGAGGGAAACCGGGAAATAACCGTGCCCAATTCCCGGAGGTTGGTAATGCGGATCCGGGCCCGTTCAAGGTCTCCCCGGTCGCCGGATTCCAGATAAGCCAGGACTTCCTCTACCAGGTGTTCTTCATGGGAGGTTAAACCGAGGATTGGGGCGGAACTGGTCATATGTATATAGGGTATCCTAGGAGGGGGATAAAATCAACTGTGCGGCAATTCCTCAAAGGCCTCGGCCAGAAATATATTGAGAAATAATAGGGCCTCTTTAGTTAGGGCGAGGGTATGCTCCTGGAGAAGGCCCCGCCTTTTCCAACGGCGGAGAGTTTGGGGGATCAGGCTTTCAAGAGGACGGTGGAATCGTTTTTCGAACAATGCGCAGTCAGGACCGCTTAGGCAGCGGAAACCCATGAGGATGCTTTCCTGTATCAAAGCCGGCTGATCCAGATATTCTTCAGTATAAATAGCGCGGGAGGCGTCCCGGTCAAGCCAGGCATCCAGGTTGGGGATGAAGGTACGCCTCCAGCCGGTACCGGTTTCGTCGTCAATGAGGGTGCCGGAGCCGCCGGGCCCCAGGCCCAGCCAGTTTTCCATGCGCCAGTAACGGATGTTGTGGGCGGATTGTCTTCCGGGGAGAACAAAGTTGGATACCTCGTATTGGGGGTAGCCTGCCGTTTCCAGGGTATCACGGGCGGCTATCCAGAGGCGGTCCGCTTCGTCCGGCGCCGGCAGGATGCGGGAGACCTTTGCCAGCGGGGTGTTTTCCTCTATGGTCAGGGCATAGAGGGAAATGTGGCCCGGATTGTAGGACAGGGCTTTTTCAATATCCTTCAATAAAATGGGTTCGGTTTGAAAGGGAAGCCCTGTCATAAGATCCAGGGAAAGGGCGTTGCCGAAGATTTCCGCGGCCAATTTGAGCCGCTCCGGCAGCAGGGCAGTCTCCCCTACCCTATGAACCGCCCGGCGGGATGGTTCGTGGAAGCTCTGGACACCCAGGCTTAACCGGGTCACCCCATAGTCCCGGCAGGCCCGCAATACCGCCTCGTCCGCCGATTCGGGGTTTGCCTCCAGGGTGAACTCCCGCAGGCCCTGGGGATCGGGCAATAGATCCCCTACTCCCGTAAGGAGCCGGGACAGACGGGCCGCGCCCAGTACCGATGGGGTACCGCCGCCGATGTAAACCGTGGGAACCCGGCTAATCCCATGAACGTTCAAGCTTGATTCCAGATCCGCTAAAACCATATCCGCAAATTGATCCAGGCGCTTATCGGCGGACATCACGGGAACGGAATAAAAATCACAGTAATCACACACACCCGCACAGAAGGGCACGTGGATATATACCCCCGCTTCAGTCATGTACTAGGGTCTACCCAGCTTAGTTAAAGGCCAGTATCGGAACAGTATTTTCCCTACGACAAGCTCCACCGGGATGGAGCCCCAGGTGCGGGAATCGTTTGTATTGCTGCGGTCATCGGAAAGGACAAAACATTCGTTTTCACCCAGGATGCGGGTTTCCATGTTACCGGAAAAAGGGATCGATTCGTCCCAGAGGGCAGGAACCTGGGGGATGGTGGGGACATAGGGGCGGTCGGATAGCTCAAACTCGGTGAGGGCGTAAGGGGTACCGGCGGGTTTAAGACGGAGTACATAGTTGGTCATGGAAATCTCGTCACCGGGGAGGCCAATGACCCGCTTTACATAGTAATGTTCCCGCTTGTCAAAGAGGCTTACCCGCTGGAGGGTAAAAAAACGGAGCAGCACATCCAGGGTGTTCCGGGCTATCCCCGGATTCTCCCGCAGGGACATATCCACCAGAACCACGTTTCCCCGGCGGAAGGGGGGGGTATCGCCGATCAGATCCTTTGCGGCAAGAAAGGTATGGATTTTATTGGAAGAAAAAATAAACCTGTCCCCTGATCGAAGGCCGGGCTGCATGGTCTCATTTTCCAAAACCCGGGTAGAGAAGAAAAAAGTGGTTAACACGGTATAAAAGAGAAAAAACGCCACAAGCCATAACAAAATCCACCATATCTCCTGACGCTGATCCTTCTGGGCGGCATAGGAATATTTTCGCCATTTGCTAAACACTTCTCCGGCTCCTTTATCGAATAGGCCCGATGCGTTTAAGGGGCCAGTAAATCAGGGCTCCCTTGCCCAGGATCTTGGCGGCCCTTACCGGGCCGAAATAACGGCCGTCCCGGGAATTGTCCCGGTTATCACCCAGGGGGAGGATACGGCCCTCCGGCACATACCAGCCCTGGGTATGCCGGGCAAGCAGGATCCGGTACCGGTTTTCCTGGGGCCGGGCGCTCCTGAGCAGTTCAAGCCGGGCCCGCTCGTGGGCAAGGTAGTCGGGGTACCGCAGGGTATTTGCCCTCTCAGCGGCGGCGGCCAGTTCGTCCGGCAGTGCCAGGTTCAGATCCAGGTAGGCGGCGGCCTTTCCCGCGGCTAAAAGGCTGGGGTAGTCATCCCGATCCATGAGGCGGCTCAGGTTGTGTTCCATTCCCCGCCGGGCAATGTATTCCCGTTCATCCACCCACCGTTCCTCCCCGGCAAACCGGATCCGGAGATCCCCCCTTTCGGTAACAAACCGATCCCCGCCCATGCCGGCGGCCCGCTTAATAAGAAAGTGAACCTTGGGCTCCCCGGACTCATCCCTGTCTATATCCACCAGGGAGAGGGTCAGCATATAGATTATTCTTTGGGCAATGTCAAAAACCGGCCCCCGGGAAATGTAGGAGGGGTTTTCAAAGATGATCACATCGTTCCGTTTCGGCTTAAAAGGGCTGGGCAGTTTTGCGATTCCCGGAAGCAATTCCGGCCCGTAGATGATCTTGTTTACGAAGATCCGGTCTTTGATGAGCAGGGTGTCGATCATGGATCCCGAAGGGATTTGATATGCCTGGAAAAGATACTGGTTGATAAGGAGTACCACCCCGGCGGCCCAGAGAAAAGCCTCGACCCAATCCAGAATGGGGTTCTTTGCCCGCTGTTTTTCCTTCCTTACCTGCCGGATTCGCTGCCTGCGGGTAAGATAAACCTCGGTAAGCCCCTGGATTCTGTCAAAAAAGTCCGTTTCTTCCGTCATACAAAGCAAAATTTACCATGAAGCGCCGTCGTTGACAAGGTATGCGGGGGGGCCTATAATTCGGCAATGTTCGGAAAAATGCCCGCATCGGAGTCGCTGCCTGAAGACCGGGTTCGTTTGAAACCCCTTCTGGGTATACGGCCCGGGGTCTATCTGACTTTCCTTTACGCCGTAATACTCGCAGGCATCCTGTTTCTTATCTTCCTCTATCCCGGCATTACCAACCCCGGCAGCCGTCTCGTCATTGATTCCGAACCCCGGGGCGCGGCGGTGCGGGTGAACGGCATCACAGAAGGAACCACCCCCTGCGAACTGTTCGTTCCGGAGGGTGAGCGGCGCCTGGAACTGGTACTGCCGGGATTTACCCGCCAAACCCGGGAACTGGCCATCCCCGGCAGGATTTTCGCGTCCCTGCTTTTTCAGCAAAAAATAGCCCTTTTCGTAACCCTGGAGGCCCCTAAGCCCCTGGATGCGTTTATCCCTGCCGCCGCCGATTATGCCCGCTGGACCTTTACCGGGGAACCGACAACGGCTTACCAAATCCCCCAGGATCTTTCCGAGGGGGCCTACCGTATAGGGCCGGCGGCGGCATCTGATCCCGCTATCCGGGAAGAAATGCAGGAAGTCCTCTTTGCGGCGGCCCGGTTCGCCGTTACGAAAGCGGCGTTACGGGATCTGATCCGCGCCCAGTTTCTCACCGACAGCGGGGGCTTATCCCCCTCACCTTTGACCTTGACCGTAAGCGCCGCCAGGATCCTGGAATATCTTTCCGCCAACCCCGGCGCCGCCCTCGCCCTTGCGGAAATCCTGCCCCCGGAAAGCGCCCGGCTTTTAGAAAACTCCCCCTGGTGGGGGCAGGCCGTTTCTGCCGCTGCGTTCAAGGAGAACGGTACAGAGGCGCAGCGTTTACCGGCGGGGGAACCAATTCGGCTGGGAAATCTGAGCTTCCGTACTATTCCCGCAGGTGTTTTCATCCAAACCGGAACCGTTCCCCGCCGTGTCCGGGTGGAAAGCTTTTCTATTGCAAACACCGAAATTGACAGGGAAGGCTGGGAACGTTTTTGTACCGCCCGGCCCCAATGGAAACGGGAAAATGCCCCGGCGCTTATCAACCAGGGCCTAGCCTCACCGGGCTACCTGGATGAACCGGTTTACCCGCCCTACCCCTCACCCGGCGTACCGGGTATTTCCTGGTTTGCCGCCGCCGCCTATTGCGAATGGCTTACCGAATCCCTCCCCCCCTCCATGGCGGCCTGGGAGATACGGCTGCCTACGGAGGCGGAATGGGAATATGCCGCCTCCTTCATCGGAGCCGGCGCCGAAAACCCGGCGGTTTTTTTGGTAAATATGCTGGGGGGGCTCTGGGAATGGTGCGCCGATCCCTACGCGCCCCTGGACTACCTGCCCGCCGCCCGGTCTGCCATGGAAGCTGTCTCTTCCCCGGAACGCAGCCTGCGGGGCGGCTCCTGGATAAATCCCCCGGGATCGGTGGGCATTGAAACCCGGGCATCCCTGGCGCCGGACATCTCATCGCCCTTTGTTTCATTTCGGCCGGTGATTGCGCATAAAAAAGGAAACCCCCCATGAGTGAAGGCGAAGGATCCTCCAATAGCAGAGTTAAAATTATTGCCACCAACCGCCGGGCCCGGCACGACTATGCCGTGGATGACAGCTACGAGTGCGGAATCGAACTGCTGGGCACGGAGGTAAAATCCTTTCGGGACGGAAGGATATCCTTCCCCGATGCCTGGGCGGAAGTGATAAGCGGTGAAGTATGGCTCCGTTCCCTGCGGATCGCCGAAAATCCTTTTTCCTCGATTTTTAACCACGACCCGGATCGGAAAAAAAGACTGCTCCTTCACCGTGATGAAATCAAGCGCCTCGACCGAAAGGTTACCGAAAAGGGCTATACCCTCATCCCCCTTTCCTTTTACTTTAAAAAGGGTCGGGTTAAGGTTGAACTGGGCCTCTGTAAGGGGAAGAAATCCTACGACAAACGGGCGGACATACGGGAACGGGATATCAGCCGGGAGGTTTCCCGGGAATTCCGCCAGAAATTGCAGTGAAAGGAAATTTTTTACCGAAACTATTGTAGTTTATTCAAAGGATATGGTATATTTATTGCATGAAAAGGATGCTTCTGGCTTTTTTCCTTTTTTCAGTGCTTTATTCCCCCAATATGGGGGCAGAGGAATCTAAGCCTGTTATCCGGGTCATGCCTTTTACCATAGAAGGGCTGGGATTGGAGGAAGCGCGGTTTCTTTCAACCCTGATACAGTCCTACGTGACCGACATCGGCGAAGTGGATTCTCCATTTGAGGAAACAGAAACCGCAGCCTTATCTCCTGATTTCATCCTTTCCGGAAGCATCACGGTGGATCAGGACAGCCGGGTTCTGTCCCTGAAAATTCTAAAAACGAAAACCGGGGAAACGGGGTACCATGCTTCTACCCATAAAACCACCAGTGATTTAACCTTGAAGATTCGTTCCCTGGTGGATGCGGCTTTTTCCACCGGTTTCGCGGGAACCGTAGTTTCCGGAACCTCCCAGGAAGAAATACGCCGGGAACTCCTCACGGACGGAAAAATTCTGGGCACCTGGCGGGGCGATGCGGGCCTTGAGATTGTCCGTATCCAGGGGGGAGGAACCGCTATTGCCATCCTTTCTTCCGGCGCACAGATGAATTTTGTCTACAAAATTGAGGACAATACCCTTAAACTTACCCAAGTTTCCCCGAACAGGGCACGGTTTTATCACCCCATGCCCTTCGAGGTGGCCCGGGAACTAAGTTCCCGGGCGGAACCCTGGCAGTATGAACTTTTTCTCTCCGATAACGGTACTGTTTTGCGGGGGGTAAAAAAATCTACCGGCGTAGCCTATGGGGATAACGGTGTTGTGGAATTCATCCCCGGCTCAAGCCGGGAAGCGGAATGGATCAAATCATCCCGCTAGGAACGATAGTCCCGCCAGCGTTTACGGCGTTCCCGCATAAATTCAGAGATACTTAACAGGACAAGCACCACAATCCCTGCGCAGAACGCGGCAAACCAGAGTATCCTGTCGGGAATATAGCCCGGAAAACGGGGAACCGTGATCTGTCCGGCGGTGACCCGCTGCTTTCTGGCCCCCCCCAGACCCACGATCCGGACAAAGTTCTCATCCTGCGTACCATACCCAAGCTCCCGGGCATAGATCCGGATGGTATCCGAATCGTATTTCAGGGAATCAAGGGTTCCCCCAAGTTCCCGGTTCAGATTTTGGAGGGCTTCAATATTTACCTTCTGTTTCGCCTGTTCAGCCGAAAGCTGCTGAAAGGCAAGGGTTCCGGTGGATCCCGTAAAAAAAGCAGAAACGGTATATACGGCCAGGGTTGTCCAGACTGCTATGAGGTACTTCAAGAAACGCATTGTATCTATATAACGGCAAATTTTCCCTATTTCTTGAGGGCCTCAATGGAGGTACTGCAAACCTCCATTGACAACAGGAAAAACCATGGATAAGCTAATATATTGTGTACAATTGACGATAATTGACAATATATGTGTGAATTAGCGGGAGCGGATCATGGCAGTGAAAAAAAATCCTTCAATATATGATGATCGTAGTACAATCGAGTCCTCCGATGAACTTGATGAGTACGGCATATGGGTAAAAGTTGCACCCCAGGATCTTATTGATGATCAGAATCTGAATATGGAGTCCCTTTCCGGCGTAGAAGACTTTTCCGCCGGTTTTGATCCCGGGATTACCCCGGAAGAACCGGTTACCGGGGATTTATCCATTGAGGATCTATCATTAGAAGAGCTGTCCCATGAGGAGATAAGCGGTTCTATCGAGGATGAAGATGTTGATGATTTGGAATCGCTGCCGGATAATATCCAGACCCCCGCGGAAGATACGGCGGCCCTGCTCAGTGAATTGCCGGATACCTTGCCGGAAGCAATTCCCCACCAGCCCCCCCCCATAGAGGAAGTTCCTTTAGGCGGCGACATGAGCGGGAACCCGGATCTTTCTACCCAGCTATTGATGAAAATTGCCGATGAACTGGCCTCAATAAAGGACGAATTGTCCAGCCTTAAGGACGAACTTTCGGTTATCCGTAACGAAAAACCTGCCGGGAGCGCCGGCGAGGACGGAGGGGAATTCTTTGATGGAGAGGATGATGACAAGATCGCCCTAACCGGTGATGAGCTTAATAATATTCTCCATACCGCCGACTTTACCGAGGAAATGGGGGCTGATGCCGGTGAAAGCCTGGGGGATGATTTCGTTTCCCCGGAAACCGCCGGTGATGAACCAACTGATATTTCTTCGGAGGCCATTGCCACTCTTGAGACCAGGGACACCGATGAATTAAAGTTCCTTAGGGAAACCGGCGTGGAGCCTATGACGGTTCCTCCTGAGGATACGAGCTACCTTGAGGAGGCGGCGGAAATTGACCCGGAAGAACCCTCCCCGGAACTTGCCTCCGCCCCCCCCCCTTCCCTGATCGATTTAGAAACCATGGACGCGGTCTCTCCGGAAACCGAAAAAACAGAGGATACCCCCACGGCAGAGGAGAATCCCCTTGAAGAAGTTTCCGAAGAAACTCTTTTTGAGGAGATTTCCTTTGACGAACTTGCCGACAACAGTGAATCCATTGACCTTCCGACTATTGAGGATGCCGTCACTGAAAGCGCCGCCTCTGAAGATGAGCCGGAAGCCGCCGGTTTTACCGATATGTCCTTTGATGATCCCGCTTCCGATGCGGCCCCCGACGCGGAAGACCTGAGTTTTGAACTATTCAACGAAGATGAGGAAAACCTTGAGTTCCCGCCGATGGATTTGCCTGCCGAGGAACTGAATATTGAACTTGCCCCGCTTCCCGATATTGCATTAGCGGACGATTTGTCCGTGGAAATCCCTGTGGAACCGGCGACGGCTCCGGAACAGGACATAGAAATTCCCGGAGAGCTTAAGAGCGAACTGAAAAATGTACTTGAATATATGGATAAACTGCTGGAATTCCTTCCGGAAGAAAAAATTGAAGAGTTTGCCCAGTCCGAACATTATATTACCTATAAGAAACTTTTTGATGAACTAGGTATAAAATAATGGGTCTATTATTCCGGGCCGCTGTTTTCATAACGGTACGCACTAAGATTACCGAATATTATAAAACCAATGCCGATCCGCTTGGCGGTTCGCAAGGCGGATTTCAGGGTATACTTCTTGAAAGCAGAAACGCTGCTTTTGCAAAACAGCTTTCGATCATGGTCGGGGTACTTGGCCTCCACATTGTTCTTCCCTCATACCGTTCCCTTATTCTGCTGCCCCCAACCCTGGATCGGGAACTAATCGCCCATCGCCTTCAGGCAAGCCTCAAAGCCGAAGTTCTGGTTTGCTTTGCGGTGGATAATCCCGATAAAGCCCTGGAGATGATCCAGTCCTATTGGTAATATGTTGCCGCATCTTGCTGCTACGGGAAGCGGTTTCCCCACGGTCTATGCCGGCGGCCTGGCCCTCCATTCCCGGTATAATCCCCCCTCTGAGGCTGAAAAATATATCAATTCCCTCCATTTCCGTGAGGGTGTCCGTTTTTTTATCCTCATCGAACCCGGCTTGGCCTATACCGTGGAGCCCTTGCGAAAACGGTTCCCCCACGCAGCTATCCTGTCCCTCCATGTTTCCGATTTTTTCACCCGCAGTAAAACTGACGCGGATGGCGCCTGGAGCCCCGGTTCGGGGATAACCCTGCAAAGTTTTCTGGAAGACCATCTGCCGGACACGGAAGCCGCATCGGTGG
>BNUR01000122.1 GCA_025997495.1 Spirochaetia bacterium
AAGGAACTTGACCTTTACTCCATCCACGAGGAAGCCGGGGCGGGGCTTATCTACTGGCATCCAAACGGCGGCCGTATGCGGGTGGCCATCGAAGACTTCTGGCGGAAACTGCATTACCGGAATGGTTACGAGATCCTCTACACCCCTCACATCGGGAAGTCATGGCTGTGGGAGACCTCGGGCCACCTGGGCTTCTACAAGGGCAATATGTATTCCCCCATGCAGATTGACAACCAGGACTACATCATCAAGCCGATGAACTGTCCCTTCCATATAATGATCTACAAAAACAAGGGCCGGAGCTACCGGGATCTGCCCCTGCGCTGGGCGGAACTGGGCACGGTCTACCGCTACGAGCGTTCCGGGGTGCTCCACGGATTGCTCCGTGTCCGGGGCTTTACCCAGGACGATGCCCACATCTTCTGCACCCCCGGCCAGATTGAGGGTGAAATTCGGGAGGTGCTGCGGTTCAGCCTCCACCTCTGGAAGGTGTTTGGGTTTAAGGACATCAAGGCGTATTTGGCAACCAAGCCTGCGGAATCCGTGGGTGAACAGAGCCGTTGGGATACCGCCATGGAATCCCTGCGCAAGGCGATTACCGCCGAGGGCCTGGAGTACGAGATGGACGAGGGGGGCGGCGCGTTCTACGGCCCCAAAATCGATCTGAAGATAAAGGACGCCCTGGGCCGGGAATGGCAGATGACCACCATCCAGTTCGACTTCAACGAGCCGGAACGTTTCGACATGACCTTTGTGGACGCCGACGGCCAGCACAAGCGGCCCTACATGGTTCACCGGGCATTACTCGGCTCTCTGGAGCGCTTCTTCGGGGTGCTTATTGAACACTTCGGCGGGGCCTTCCCGGTGTGGATAGCCCCGGAGCAGATCGCCGTGATCCCCGTGGCGGAGAGCTTTAACGACTACGCCAAAAAAGTTGCGGCGGAACTTAAAGCCCGGGACCTCCGGGTTACGGCGGAACTGGGCGACGGCAGGCTGAACGCAAAGGTCCGGGAATGCCAGAACCGGAAGATCCCCTATATGCTGGTAGTGGGCCAACGGGAGGCCGACGAGGGCACGGTTTCCATACGCCTTCGGGACGGGTCGCAGCTGGGAACCGGAGGTTCCTCGGCCATGAAGGTGGCGGAATTTGCCGATTACGCAATTCAAAAGGTCAATACACAGGCATTGGAATTATAAAGGGAAGGCTAATCATCAAAGTAAAGTAAGCGCCTCCGAAATTTCCCATCTCAAGGCCTCGTTCCGGGGGCCTTTTTTTACGGGCCGGTATCCGGCGCATCTCCGGCGAGCACCCGTTAGTTTCCAACTTACACCCCTTCCAGAAACGCCTTCACCTGTTCCTTACTCACCCCAACGCCTCCCTGGGCGTCGAGTTTTTTTTCCGAACCATCGGCCCGCTTCATACGGAAGGCGGGAACGAACCAGACGCCGCTTTTTTCATAGGCCAGGTCGTTGTTCTCATCAACCTGCTTGGCGTACTTTCCCGATTCCAGGATGGCCTTGAATTTCGCGCCGTCCACAATGCCCTTGACAATGTCTACCAGCACATCCACCTTTTCCACATTGCGCCGTTCTATGGCTATCGCCTGGAACATCGCGGTAAAGAACTTGGGCAAATCGGCGTTCAGATCCCGGGCAATGTAGTAGGCTTGGCAGCTCAGATCCGTGTGGGGCGGATGGTTCTCCGGCCGGGGGTGGGCTTCCACGGGCCGCCATTCAATTTCGATATCAGGATGGGCTCCGATATATTCCTGAAGGTACTCATACCCCAGCTTGCAGTAGGGGCACTCGTAATCAAAAAAAATCTGTATTTTCGTCATGTTCTTCTCCTAACTCTGTGTATAGTATATGCTAAAATTAACAAAAAAGAGCGAATAATGGCACTAAATTTTGCAATTATTATTGAATTTTGTACCATTGGGAACCGGTCCATTCCCAGGCGCTTGACAAAGGAGGTGGAAAATCTTAAGAATAGCAGATATTACAAGTATTTGAGAGATGCCGGACCAATTATAGAGGAGAAGGAAAATGAATAAGGTGTTATTAGGGGTGATGTTGTTAGTCACATCACTGGCATTTGGGCTTGATAAGGAAGTGGCTAAACGAGCCTTGGATAAGGAACAGGCAGTTGCGGTAAAATATCAGGAACAGGTAGTTGCTAACCAAGGCACTATTCAAGACATGAATGATGAAGCAAAGCTCCGGGATTTTTCCCGCCGGCTAACCTATTTGCGCCAGCAGATTTATATACGGCAATATGAATTTGATAAGAAAACAACCTCCGTAGAAAAGAGATCCGAATTGGCCAGCGATATTAAAACCTTCACCGATCAACATTCCCAGCTTCTCCATGAGTTTCAAACCTTTGTAAATGGATTAAAATGAGGTTTTTGGTAGGGATATTATTATGTATACTCATCGGCTGCGCTTCCACTCCGAAAAATCCGCCTGTTGAAGAACCATTCTGGGAACAGATACTTAATGAGATTCCCTGGGGAAACAGGATAGTGGGAAGTGTCCTGGCAGAGGAAAATATTCTCCCCGATGATATGTTCATGGTTATGTATAAATATGGGTATCAATATGTTAATTCCACCCATCAGATAGAGCGGAAAGACGGGCTTGAAATAGGGGAGCGTATTTATGAACTTGAACGGGAGTATGCATCCTATGATTCAAGTGATGATACGTTTGTATTCATAGGGGAGTTTTATCCTGATGAATCAAAAATTTGGTTAGTATTTTCTAAAGATGCAGATTATGAATTATTTGCCGGTCCGGGGAGTCTGGAAGGGGAAGAATATAGATACATCAGGGTAAGTGGAAGGGTGGAGTAATGTTTTGACACCGGTTAAATTCCTCCACACTGCGGACCTGCACCTGGGCAAAATTTTTCACGACCATTCCCTGCTGGAGGATCAGGCCCACATGCTGGATCAACTGGCAGACATCCTGCGGGACGATTCCTATCGTGCACTTCTTATCGCCGGGGATATCTACGACCGGTCCATCCCGTCCCCGGAAGCGGTGGCCCTTTTCGGCGCCTTCCTGGAAAAGCTTTGTGCCGCCCGGCCCGACCTGGCAGTCCTTGTATTGCCGGGGAACCACGATTCCGCCCCCCGGCTGGGCTTTGGCCGGGAACTGTTCGCCAAGCTGAATATCCATATTGCTGCCGAACCGGAGCAAGCCTTTGAACCAATCGTCATCGAAGACTGCGCCTTTTTCCTGCTCCCCTTCCTGTATCCCGGTTGTCTCTGTGACTCATCCTCCGGGGAACCGGCCCGTTCTCAGGGCCGTCTCGCGGAACTAGCCGCAGCCCGACTGGAAACCGTCCGTATCAAAGCGGTAGAGGCGGGGACTTCCCTGACCGTCCTTGGGGCGCACCTTTTTACCCTTGGTTCCAGGGAGTCCGACTCTGAACGAATATTCCTGGGAACCGCGGAGCAGGTTGACGCGAAACTTTTTGCGAGCTTTGACTATGTCGCCCTGGGTCACCTCCACCGTTTCCAGCAAGCCGCCTCCAACACCTGGTATTCCGGAAGCCCCCTGGCCTATTCCTTTGACGAAGCTTCGGACGCAGTAGGTCCGGCGGACGCAGTAGATCCGGCGGACGCAGTAGATCCGGCGGACGCAGTAGGTCCGGCGGACACCGTAGGTCAGGACAAGGTATTTCTATCGGTTGAACTTGCGCCCGGCGTTCCTCCAACGGTGAGCCCCATCCCGGTGAGGCCCCTGCGGAAGCTCCGCCGTCTCCGGGGCGGGTTCAACTTTTTCTTTCGGGATTCCGCGGAAGACCCGGCGGTAATCGAAGCCGCAAAGGATTACCTGGAGATTTCCCTGGACGATACGGCTCTGGTGGAAAACCCCCTGGCCCTGCTCCGGGGCCGCTTTCCCTGGCTTCTGTCGATCCGGCAAGGGACGGCATTTGCCCGGCTTGCAGCCCAGGATGGCGCGATTGGCGAGACGGCGAGTGCGGCGCTTTCGGGGCAAAAGAGGAGCCCCGCCGGGGATTTTGCGGATTTCCTTACGGGGATTTATGGCGAGGCAGACCCGGATAAATGTTCTCTGTTTGGGGAATTGTTTGCCGAACTATCAGATTCTTGACCCATTGGCTTCTTTATTCGATGTGAAAAGTGGGGGGAGGGGCTCCCGTCATTCGGCATTCGTATTGCTTTACCGTCCGTTTTCTGCCATTCTTATCATTAGAGGATTTGAATATAAATAACAGCGCCTCATGGGGAAGCGATCCTGTAAAAGAGCTTATTTTGTAATAATATGATTCTTGCATAGGGTAAGTATACTGCTTGGGATTGGGGCTATTCCGCTTTACCGGTAATTTCTTTTTGGTATACCTTCAGGGATTCAATAAAGGCGGAAAGGGCTTTTAATTCGGCAATGTTCATTTGCTCAATATCGGCAAGTATCTTTTTTTGAAGGGGTGATAACTCTTTGGTTTCTAAACCGGCGCCTTTTTGGGGGCCCTCCCCCTGGATAATCCAGCTTCTTGAATAGCCGTATAGTTTCCCGATAAGCATGGCGGTAGTATTGGACATGCCGGACTCATCCCTGAGCAGTTTGGAAATATAACTATCCGTTACATTGAGGCTTTTGGCAAATTCCTTCTGATTCAGGCCGGATTCCCGGATAATCACCCTCATTCTGTCTGATAAAGCCATTTTACCCGCCACTATACTATTTTACCTATACCCAGAATAGCCTAAAATTTGTAGCTAGTCAATAAAATTTCGCTTGACAATACAATAATTCAATAATATTATGTAGTAAATACATAGCTATAGGGAGTTATTCAATATGCTGGAACAAAACATAAAAGAAAGTATTATCCGGTTTGTCATTGACTCGCCGGAAGAAGAAAACAGCAAAGTAGCCATGTTTATAGCGGGGATGCAAGACCAAAAGAATATCCAAAACACTAATAGGGGAGAAAATTTTGAAGCCGGAGCTAATCGTCCCGAACTAAGGGGCGGGAAAACAAACACCTGAAATTATTCCGGAATGCCGCCCTCCATGGCGGCGCAAAAAAGTCCATTTATTGAAGTTTGTTTTGACGACAAAACCTGTTTTATTACGAATTTGCCTCATCTGTATCGTTTTGTCCCCTGCTATTCCTGTTCCCCTTCAGGGAGAGAAAACAAGGACGGAGTGGGTGGAACAGCCCTTTTTCATAAAGGGGGCGGCCCAGTATTACTTTTTTCCTGCCAATGCACCCTTTGATTTTTGGTCATATTTGAAACCGGAACCGGCCTTTCGCGCCGCCCTGGGATATGAATGGCGGCAATTCGCCTTTTCCCTGGAATCCGGCTATACCCATTTTGCGGGAATAGATCCCTACCGGATGTATGTGGAGGATCTTCACCTCCTTCCCCTGCTGTTCAAGTTTGGCTATACTTTCCGCCTTCCCAAGGGGTTTGGGATACAACCGGAAGTGGGGGCCGGCGCCGTATTCTACAAGGTCTACCATATATCCAACAGAAAAGGATTGGCTGGAGGGCAGCCTAAAGGAAACCTTTGCCCACAATGTAATAGCCAGCCTCCGCCTTAACCTCGAGTGGGAAATTTACCGGGTCCCCATCTTCCGTCTTCATATTGGCGGCGGGGTGGACATGATTCCGGAAACCGAAGGGCCCTTTTTTATACCCGCCGCTGAGGCGGGCCTTACCTTTAAGCCCCGCCTGCTCCGGCGTATTCCGGTACGCTTTGCCTCTCCTCCCGGCTCAAGGCCAATGATACCGGTGACCCCACGACAGCCGGAGCCCAAGGCGCAGACGCTGCCCACGCTTCGGGCAAACCTTAAAAATGTTAAGGACATCGCCATTGAAGAGGTTCCCCAGGGCATAAAGATAACCATCTGGAACATCCACTTCATTGAAGGGACGGACGAGATTGTGCCCAACGACTACCCCCGGCTGAATGTGATAGCCGCTGCGATCAAGCGGGTTTCAGAGAACCGTAAAATCCAGGTGGAGGGCCATGTTGCCGCCAGGGGCCGCCCTGACGAGGAAATGGATCTGTCCTTCTGGCGGGGACAGGTCATATTGGAGGCCCTTAGCAGCCAGAACATAGCGGATGCGCGCATTTATTTTCAGCCCTGGGGCGGTTTGAAACCCCTGGCAAGCAACGCCACCGCAGAAGGCCGCTACGAAAATAACCGGGCGGAGATTACCCTGCTGAAGAACGAAGGGGAGGATTGGATACAATGAAAACCAAGTCTGCGTTACTACTACTGCTTGCCCTGTGCCTGTCCCTGACGTGGTGCAATAATGTTATTCACGACCTTGTCCCCTGGGATGCTGAGGAAGGGGATGGTCTGCCGACAACACCGTCCTACACGGTACGGTTTGACAAAAACGGCGGAACAACGGACGCAAGCCCCGCAGCCAAGACGGTAATCCCGCCGGCGGCCACGATAGACGCGCTGCCTGCTACGGACCCCACTTGGGCAGGTCACACCTTCGAGGGCTGGTGGACGGAAAACGGCTCCGGTGGCAACTGGGGTACCGCGTTTACCGCATCAACACCGGTGACGGCGGACATCACCGTATACGCGCAGTGGACGGCGAACATCTACACGGTACGGTTTGACAGAAACAGCGGAACAACGGACGCAAGCCCCGCGGCCAAGACGGTAATCCCGCCGGCGGCCACGATAGACGCGCTGCCCGCTATTGATCCCACTTGGGCAGGTCACGCCTTCGAGGGCTGGTGGACGGAAAACGGTTTTGGCGGCAATTGGGGCAGAGAGTTTACTGCGTCAACACCGGTGACGGCGGACATCACCGTATACGCCAAGTGGAACCCGCCGCCTAACTACTACACGGTAACCTTTAACAAGAACAGCACCGATTCCGGTAGTACGGAAGCAGACCCACAGACGGCAGTCGTTACAGACGGCGGGACGGTAAATCCGCTGCCGACTGCGCCTGCCAGAACCGGCTACACTTTCGCGGGCTGGAACAGGGCGGCAAATGGAAGCGGAACTGCGTTTGACGAGACAACTACGGTAACGGCGAACATCACCGTGTATGCCAAGTGGACGGCAAATACCTATACGGTGACCTTCGACAAAAACGGCGGCACAACCGACGCAAGCCCCGCGGTCAAGACCGTGACCGTTCCGACAACCACGATAGACGCGCTGCCCACTGCCGCGCCCACATGGGCAGGCCACACCTTCGAGGGCTGGTGGACGAAAAACGGTGACGGCGGCGATTGGGGCATAGAGTTTACCGCGACGACTACGGTGAGTGCGAACATCACCGTATACGCCAAGTGGAACCCGCCGCCTAACTACTACCTGGTAACCTTTAACAAAAACAACACCGACTCAGGCAGTACGGAAGCAAACCCGCGGACGGCATCTGTTGCAGATGGCGGGACGGTAAACCCGCTGCCGACACAACCTGCCAGAACCGGCTACACCTTCGTGGGCTGGAACAGGGCGGCAGACGGCAGCGGAACTGTGTTTGACGCGACGACTGTGGTGACGGCGAACATCACCGTGTACGCGCAGTGGACAATTAACACCTATACGGTGACCTTTGACAAAAATGGCGGCGATACTGACGCAAGCCCCGCAAGCAATACAACCACTTATGGCGGAACCGTATCGCTGCCGACTGCGCCCGCCAAAACCGGCTACACCTTCGGCGGCTGGAACACGGCGGCAAATGGAAGCGGAACCGTGTTTGACGCAACGACTACGGTGACGGGGAACCTCACCGTGTACGCGCAGTGGACAATTAACAGCTACACGGTAACCTTTGACAAAAACGGCGGCGATACTGACGCAAGCCCCGCGGTCAAGACCGTGACCGTTCCGGCAACTAGGATTGACGCGTTGCCCACTACGGCCTCCACATGGGCAGGCCACACCTTCGAGGGCTGGTGGACGAAAAACGGTGACGGCGGCGATTGGGGCGGGGCGTTTACCGCGACGACTACGGTGAGTGCGAACATCACCGTATACGCCAAGTGGAACCCGCCACCTAACTACTACAAGGTAACCTTTAACAAGAACAACACTGATTCCGGCAGTACGGAAGCAAACCCACAGACGGCATCTGTTGCAGACGGCGGGACGGTAAACCCGCTGCCGGCACAACCCGCTAGACTCGGCTACACCTTCGCCGGCTGGAACACGGCGGCAAATGGAAGCGGAACTCTGTTTGACGCGACGACTACGGTGGCGGCGAACATCACCGTGTATGCCAAGTGGACGGCAAATACCTATACGGTGACCTTTGATAAAAACAACACGGACTCAGGCAGTACTGAAGCAAGCCCGAATACCCGGGGACCTGTAACACATGGCGTACACGGTGATGTTCGCCGTTACCGGCGTTGACGCGGTAAATACACTTCCGCTGCCGTCGGGCATCGTGTTCCAACCGGCGAAACCGTAGCCGGGTCTGGTAGGCGCAGCCGGCAGCGGGTTTGCGCCGGAACCCGCCGCTACTCCCAGGATATTCGGACTTGCCTCGGTACTGCCTGAGTCACTGTTGTTCTTGTCAAATGTTACCGTGTAGTTAATTGTCCACTTGGCATACACGGTGATGTTCGCCGCCACCGTAGTCGTCGCGTCAAACAGAGTTCCGCTTCCATTTGCCGCCGTGTTCCAGCCGCCGAAGGTGTAGCCGGTTCTGGCGGGTTGTGTTGGCAGTGGGTTTATTGTACCGCCGTCTGCAACAACTGCCGTCTGTGGGCTTGCCTCTGTACTGCCTGAGTCACTGTTGTTCTTGTCAAATGTTACCGTGTAGGCGTTTGCCGTCCACTGCGCATACACGGTGATGTTTGCCACCACCGGGGTTGATGCATCAAACACAGTTCCGCTGCCGTTGGCTGCCGTGTACCAGCCGCCGAAGGTGTAGCCGGTTCTGGCGGGTTGTGTTGGCAGCGATACCGTTCCGTCATGTGTTACAGGTCCCCGGGTATTCGGGCTTGCTTCAGTACTGCCTGAGTCCGTGTTGTTTTTATCAAAGGTCACCGTATAGGTATTT
>BNUR01000123.1 GCA_025997495.1 Spirochaetia bacterium
CTTTGTGCCGAGGTTCATGCTCTCGCATTCCCTCACTGGACGCATCAACCTGCCTCCGGCTCTCTGGTCCCGTCGGTCCAGATTACCACTTCTTCCCGATAATTTAAATCATAACATCTTTGTGGTTATAAATTCTTCCTCTTCTTCTTCCTCTTCTTCCTTTCTTTACGTCTTCCCTTCGCGTCCTTGCGGTTAAAATCCTTCTCTTTTCTTCATTATTTTTTCTGTGCATTTATCCTGGCGGTTGCAGTATTGATGGACTATACGATAATATTGGGCTTTATGAAACTTATTGAACAAACCATCGGGTTATATAGTGACTTGCTGGCCGCGGATTTTCCCACCCCCGGCGGGGGCAGTACGGCGGCGCTGAACGGCGTGCTGGGGTGCAGTTTCATTATGAAGATTGCGCGGATTACCCTGAAGAAGGGGAAAGCCGCCGGGAATACCGCGCTTTTGCGGCGCATTATTGATGAGGCAGAATCGTTGCGGCAGGAACTGCTCGGCCTGGTGGACGATGATACGGAGGCGTATAATGGGATTATGGCTGCCCTTGCCGCACCCCAATCCACGGCGGATGAACAAGGGCGGCAACGGGAACGTTTGCGAGGGGCGTTGAAGGCTGCCATAGAGATTCCCCTTAGGATACTGCAAACCAGTCTTGCGGCGCTGGACTTGGCGTGGCAGCTTAGCGAAAATTACTACGCCGGTACCGCCAGCGATTTAGCCCTGGCCGCCCTTAACCTGGAGGCGGCCGCACGGGGGGCATACCTGACCGTCCGCATCAACCTGAACCATTTGAGCGATACAGGCACGGCCGGCGGCCGTGCAGAAACAAGCGGCGGCAGCAAAGGAATAGCCGGCGCAGACCTAAGCGATGCCGAATACCTTCAGTACAAGGCCCGCGAAAGCGCCGCCCGGCTTGCGGAAGCGGAAGGCATGGCCCACCGTATTTATGACGGGGTAAAAACGCTGTTATGCGGGGAAGTAACCGGCGATGCAGAAAGTTGACTTTCATGTGCATGTGACGCCCCCGGAAATCAGTGATGCCGCGGGAAAGATTGCAGAGCAGGAACCCTATTTTGGGCTGCTGGCGGCAAGCCCAAAAAACAAATTTGCATCTGCCTGCGAAGTTATCGCCGAGCTTGATCGCGCCGGCTTTGACCGGGCGGTAATTTTCGGGTTTGCCTTCAAAGACCTGGGACGCTGCCGGGCGGTGAACGATTATGTGATAGAGGCGGTGCGGGAGTTTCCCCGCCGGTTCTGCGGCTTTGCGGTAGTCCCGCCGAATCATCCCGGCGCTGTGACGGAAATTGAACGCTGCCACGATTCGGGGCTCTGCGGCGTGGGTGAACTTTTCCCCACCGGGCAGGATGTCCGCATAGACAACGTCGCCGAGACCTCGCAGTTTGCCGGCTGCTGCATTGAGCGAAACCTGCCGGTACTGCTGCACACCAACGAGCCGGTGGGCCATTACTACCTCGGCAAAACAGATACTACACTGCGGCAACTGGAACTGTTTGTCGAACACCACCCGCACCTGAAAATTGTATTAGCCCATTGGGGCGGCGGGCTATTGTTTTACGAACTGATGAAGGAACTGCGGGAGAAGTTTGCCAATGTCTATTACGACACGGCGGCATCCCCTTTTCTCTACGCCAAGGGGATTTACAAAACAGCCGCCGCCCTTGGGATGCAGCGGAAAATCCTTTTTGGCAGCGATTTTCCGCTGATACCGCTTTCCCGCTATACCGCCGAAATCGACGCCGCCGGCATTACGGAGGAGGATACGGCGCTGCTCTGCGGGGGGAACGCTGCGGGGTTACTGAAAATAGTTGACTGACACCGTTTCAAAATCATATGGATCATTTCTGAAACTGATGCGCACCATCCGGACTTAGCTATTTCATCCACACGGATCTCCCCAGCAGTTCTGCCGTGCGCCGTTCCAGGTCATTGCAGATTTTCCGGTATTCCGTTATCCGTTTGATTACGATGTTTGTCCGTTCCCGCAGCCGCTCATCATCCTCCAGCAGTTCCTTTTGATTACAGGGATAGGAATTTTTTATGGCCCCGATGCTTTTCCGCAATGCCCCAATCATGTCCCACAGCCATGCTTCTGTGGAGAGCAGATTATCCATGCTGCCCACGGCGGCGTCCATCAGTTCCTTCCGGTCTTCCGCCATTCCGCTTACGGCCCTGAGTGCGGACAGATCGGCATTTCTGTATGCTTCCACGGCGGCGGAAAACAGTTTTACGGTGTACTCGTTCTGGACAGGATGCAGGTCAGGGTGCAGTTTTTTGAGCAGAACCAGATAAAGCTGCCGCAGCTCTGCAGCCTCCTCCGCAGAAGGCGTATCGGAAAAGCGGTGTTCAAGGGCCGCATTCACCAGGCTCATCGACTCGGATAGTTTTTCGTTCTGCTTGTTAAATTCCGTCACTAATTGTGCGTCTATGTTGGACAACTCGATAATTTCCCGGGATTTCACCGCGGCCGAAATCAATTCATGTTTCCGTCTTAGCCGCAGTACCTTGCAATTGAGTTCAAAGGCCTTGTATTCCAGGGAACCGATTTTAAGCATATACTCAGCTTCAATGTTTTTACGGGCATGAAATTCCAGCTCATGCCGTTCCAGGATCAGGGCGGCAAGGTCCTGTTTCAGCGCCCGTATTTCCAGTTGGTGTTTTTCATATTCCGGGCAGCGGCTTGTTTCCGGCATGGGAATCCCTCCAGGAAGAGTATAACATAGGGAGGGGAGATTTTTCCAGGGGTCCGGGAGCGTTCCATTGACAATTAGCATAATATAGGACACTATAATGCTAAGGAGAAGATGATGCCTTCAATACCGCACATACGTCCCGTTTCTGAACTCAGAAACAAATTCAGCGAAATATCCCGCCAGGTACACGAGACAAACGAACCGGTTTATTTGACCAAAAATGGCCGGGGAGACATGGTCGTTATGAGTATGGAGGCATACGAACAGGATCGCGCGAACCAAAGGTTCGTGAACCAAGGGCTCGATGAATGGGAGGTCTATCTCAAGCTGAAAGAGGCTGAAATCGAAGCGGAATCTACCACAAAACGGTACAGCCATGAAGAAGTTATGGCCAGCATGGAAAAAATAATAGCGGAAGCTGAAAACAGACAGAAAAAAAGCAAAAAAAAGATATAGATGTATACGCTTGCATATTTACCATCGGCCCTATCTGATTTAGATAGTATAGTTACGTATATCGGCAACGATTTGGATGCTCCCAAGACCGCAGCAAAGCTTCGGCTTGAATTTGACCGGAAAATTTTAGCTTTAACGAAGAACCCTTTGCGGCACCGTATATATTTTTCTCACGACACTTTAAAATTTGAATACCGTAAATTGCCGGTAAAAAATTACTCCGTTTTTTATGTTGTGAAGGAGGACCTGGTGGAAATTCACCGTGTCCTCTATTCCCGCAGAGACATAGGCGCAGTCTTGAAAAACGAAGAAGAATAGACCAAAGGAGTCCCCCATGAGCAACGACACAGCGAACCTCCGGTTCGACCGCATCCCCGCCCGTTCCGAAGTTAATCCCGAAGACACCTGGGATCTTTCCGCCCTTTACCCCAACGACGAAGAGTGGGGCAAGGATCTTACGCACTACGAAACGCTGGCGGAAAAAATCCCCTCCTTCCGGGGAAGCCTGGGCAAATCCGCGGAAAGCCTGGCGGACTACCTGGACTTTGTCCGGGACTTTGGCCTGTTGGAAGAACGGCTGGGCAGTTACAGCAGCCTGCGGCAGACCGAAGATGAGGGGGAGAACGCCGCCCGTACCATGAACGGCCGGTTCGCCATGGCGGCCGCCGCCGCCGGAGCCGCCGCTTCCTGGGACGCGCCGGAAATCCAGGCCATCCCCAAGGCAGTTATGGCAGCCTTCCTGGAACATCCCCGGCTGGCGGAATACCGCATATATCTATCGAAGCTGCTGCGATACAAACCCTACATTTTAAGTGACAAGGAAGAACGGATCATCGCCCTCCACGCCGAGGGGGAGGAACTTTCCTCCGAGGCCTTTTCGGTGCTCACCAACGTGGATTTTGACTTCGGCGAAATTGACACCCCGGCGGGCAAGCGGCCCCTCTCCCAGTCTGCCTGGCCGGTCTTTATGGAAAATCCCGACCGGGATCTCCGCCGCCGGGCCTATCAGCAATTCTACCGGCAATTTGAAACCCACAAGACCACCCTGGCCGCCCTCTACTCAGGTTCGGTAAAGAACGATGTTATCCACGCCCGTGTCCGCGGCTACCCATCTGCCCTGGCGGAGGCCCTCTTCCCGGACAACGTTCCCCAGGCGGTCTACGATAATCTGGTGTCTACAATAAATAAAAACCTTACCCCACTGCACCGATACTACGCATTACGGAAACGGGCCCTTCATTTAGAAGAACTGCGGCACTACGATGTCTACGTCCCCCTTACTTCCCAGGCGGTAAAACGAACCACTTGGAATGAAGCAACGGATCTCATCGCCGCTGCCCTTGCCCCTCTGGGTGATGAGTACGTCACCACCCTCCACTCCGGCCTCCGTTCCCGTTGGGCGGATCGCTACGAAAACAAGGGCAAGCGATCCGGCGCATTTTCCGCCGGGGGCTACATTGGGGATCCCTATATCATGATGAACTATAAGGAAGATTCCATCCGGGATGTGTTCACCATGGCCCACGAAGGCGGCCACTCCATGCACTCCTGGTATTCCGCCAAATCAAACCCCTTCATGCACTACGGCTACACCATCTTTGAGGCCGAAGTAGCCAGCACCTTCAACGAGGAACTGCTCTTCCGCTATCTGCGGTCCCATGCCGATACAAGGGAGCTGAAACTCTATCTGGTCAACAAACGGGCGGACGATATCCTTTCTACCCTCTACCGCCAAACCATGTTTGCCGAATTCGAAAAGCGCACCCATGAACTTGAAGAAAGCGGCGCGCCCCTGACAGCGGAACTTCTCCGCGCGGAATACCGCGGGCTCCTTTCCAAGTACTTCGGCCCCGCAATGGTCTTTGAGGACGAAAGCGACCTTGAGGGCCTCCGCATCCCCCACTTTTACCGGGCCTTTTATGTGTACAAATATGCCACGGGGATTTCCGCGGCCCTGGCCCTGGCGGACAGGGTTCTTGCCGGGGGGGAGAAGGAACGGGATGACTACTTTGCCTTCCTCAAGTCCGGGGGATCGCGGTTCCCCATCGAATCCCTCAAGGTGGCAGGGGTGGATATGTCCACACCGGCGCCGGTGGAAGGGGCTTGCCGGGCGTTTGAGCGGATAGTGGAAGAACTGGAGAGGCTGCTTTAGTTCCTCCCATAGGGTTGAAATCACATATCCGACTTAGCCCGGTTCAGATCCCGCTGGTACAGTTCCTGGTAGGTAAAGCTGCGGCCCTTCAGTTTTTCCTTAACCTCCTGGGCAAAGGGCATATATCGCCAGAAGATGCCCCGGACTTCCTTATCCAGCTTCTGGGTACCCTCGCTTTCCTTGGTCATCCAGAGTACGTAATCGTTGATAAAAAATTGTTTTAAGTCGCCCTTGAGCTTCCGCGCCGCAACCCACTGGTAGTAGTTCCCGGTGAGACCCTCTTCCATCCAATAAAATGCCGCCTTCTCCTTTGCGTTCTGCCAGCGCAGATCCCCCACCGCCGCCAGCAGGGCCAGGGACAGGCTTTTTGAGTACATGGGAATGGCGATCCGGCCCCGGCTGGTTGCCCGGTTATAGCGGTCGAAGGGTTCCCAGCAGATCCCCGTATCCCCATAACCGGGGATGAGGATCACGTAGGGGACAATACGGTTCATTTTGTTCCGGTAGACCCGGCAAAACGCTTCGGGGTCAATGCTTTCAATCCATGTTAGCTGGGTGATGATGTTTTCCCGGGTGGCTACGTCCTGGGGCATACAGTGGAAGTATTCATGGGTCAAAATGGGGAAATGGTTCCCCTGGCGGCCAATGGTCATCTTGGAGATTTGCCGTATGGTGCCGAATTCGGTATCCACCGCCTGGGTATCGGTCTCACCGGCGCCCCCTTCGGCGGCAACCTTTTCGGTCAGGAGCTGGACATCCTCCACCGACTGGTTATATTCCTTTAAAAAAAGCTCTAAATCATGATCCGCCTTGAACATCTGCTTCAACACTGACTGGATTTCGGTAAAGGTTTTTTTCTGGGCCTCGGTAAACAGGGAATGGATTTCCGGCAATTCTTCCACGGGCCGGTGCTCGGTTAAAAGGGTGACCCGTTCTTTGAGGGCGTTCTCCAGTTTCATCCGCTCATCGTCCTTGCCCTTAAGGAGGCCCTTGGCGCCGTCCCGCTTTCCCACGGCCTTTTCCAGCAGCCCCTTCATCTTTGCCGAGACATTGGTCTTCCCAACCTGTACCTCGTCGGTGGTGGAAATCCGGATTTTACCGGTTCCTATCTCCTTGAACCATTCATCCAGGTAATATACCGGTTCGGAATACACATTGGGCACCACAATCTTGGAAAAAAGCTTTTTTTCCTCCGGTCCAAGCAATGACGGGTGCAGAATTCCAAACCGGAGCAGGAATTTCTTTGGGTCAGGCAGTGTGCCCGGGGCTTTTTTCGCCACCCCCAGCAAAAAATCCCAGTAAACCGTGATGATCTGCTGCCGGAAAATCCCCCGATCGGCGAGATCCGTGGCTTTAAGGAACTTTTGTAAAATACCATGGAACCGTTGGGCAATATCACCCTCACCGGAAAGAGCGGTTTTATAGTAAGCGGGATCATTGAAGGCGTTATGGGGGGTATCCGCAAATTTTTTCGTTACAACGGGGAAACTGCCGCTGAGTTCAACCTCGACAGCCGCCATCTCTTCCCCCGCACCGGCATCAAGGCCGGTACTACCGCCGAGCAAGCCGGAAAAATCGGCAACAGACTGGGCGCCGTCTGAAGAGGGGGGGGCTGCGGTACCCAACAGGGCGGCAATTTCCGGATCCATTTCCCCCTGGGACATCTTAGTTTCATCCATAAATGCAAGCTTCTATTGGAATTTTTTTCTGAAAATATACTGGAGGTGAGGGGAATTGAACCCCTGACCTCTTGAATGCCATTCAAACGCTCTAGCCAACTGAGCTACACCCCCAGATATTTCCATATACATAGTGTTTATTCCGTAAACCATACGGCGCTATTTATATGTAGACTTTATTATACTAGTTTATAGCGTTTTTCTTGTCAATAGGGTATAAGGGTATCTTTTTTGGTATCCCTAAAAAAGCCCCAGACGTGCTGGGGATCCACCTTGCGGCTCCACTTTCACCAGTTTCACCACTTTCAACCCCTATGGTAGGTAGTGAAACTTCCGATGTAACCTCATGGTCTTGCCCTTGCCCTTAGTAAGCGGGCTTTATTTTCCTTTCGAGATAGAGCGGGTCAATCCGGAAGCGGGGGGCGACTTTCACGCCCCGCCCAGTAAGGGGCTTAGAAAACTACTTCTTGTTCCCGGGGGAACTGCGGGAAGTCCGGGGGATGGTGGCAAAAAAACCGCCCTTTGCGGGGGCGGCCGTTCCTTCATTGCCGGATTATTGAATAACCGCTATTTGACGCTGCGGCCCTGGGGTCCGGGGCTTGCGGTGGCCATGGCGGACCCACTTTCTCATCTGCGGCGGCCGGTAATTCCGGGGACAGTGATGTCGGCCTTGACTTTCATGGGGGTTTAGGCGATACTTTAATTGCGGGGTGACCCGAAGGGGAATGTAGAGGGATGCCGAAGAGCCGTAAGGCGCACCCGGCGCTAAGTTACCTACATTTCCCTTATTTTATTTCAGCGTCAATGGCCTCTATTGAGTAAATCCGCGCCCCTTCCGTTTCACTTTTCATCTCTTTTACGGTGATTTTTACCGGGATTATCTTTTCATCATAGGCCAAAGGGGCATAAAGCCGGTGTACATCTTTAACATTTTCATTGTTTTTGTCCGGATTAAGCTCAAAAGGCCACGGCTCTATAGCGTTTGCAAATAGCTTGTCGAGATTGGCGGCGGCCATCAAATGGGCGCCCCTGCTGACAGAATCGGTTACGGCCGGGCCGCTTAAATTTTTTTTGATTGAATTGTTGGAAAGCACGGCTATAAGGCAGGAACGGCTTGTCATGGGCCGTCCTACCATTCCTTCCAGGATTTTCCGCGCCTCGGAAAAGGTATGCGCTTCCCGCACCGGCTTTGCTATAGCTTCTAATTCATCCATACCAAAATCATTGACCGTAAGTCCTTTTGCCTTTTCTGTACTGCTGTCGTAGGGTTCCTTCTTCCCCGTCCGGCACATATTCCATAATGTCCCCCGGCTGACATTCCAATGATTTGCAGATTTTGTCTATAACTTCCAGGGAAACCGATTCCCCTTTAGCAAAGCGGGCAAGCGTTCCGGAAGATATACCTGCCAAGGTCAACAGGTCTGTTTTTTTCATTCCCTTGCTGGCAAGTAACACGAATAAAGGAGATAACAACCATGAATGAACTGAATCGGAAAGCAATGGCCCTGGGAAACAAATTGGCGCCAAAAATCGGAAATCGGCATGAGGCCTTTGTCCAGGCGTGGATCCTCGTCAAGACGGGTGGGCTTGCCCTCAGGATAAACGCATAAGAGAAGAATTTATCACAAAGGACACAAAGGGAATGCACAAAGGAACACAAAGGGAAGAGAAAAAGATCACAAGCCCCCTCTTCACCCCCTTTTCCTTCTCTTCACCTTTCTTCTCTTCACCTTTGTGTCCTTCGTGTCCTTTGTGTCTGATATTCTTCTCTTTTCTTCATTATTTTCCTATGCGTTTATCCTGTGAACGAAAACGCCGCGCTTGACCTATTTCTCCTTATTGTGCTATAATTTTTTTGCTTATAAAGAAGGAATGGCATAATGAT
>BNUR01000124.1 GCA_025997495.1 Spirochaetia bacterium
TTAGGCGAAGCCGATATGGTTTAATACCCCGAGGCTTGCCTCGGCTGAAAATAAGATTAAACTAGAAGGATGAGCGAGATCATCCGTAAAGAACATAATGTGAGTACGCTTATGTATCATATAGTATGTCCTGCAAAATACCGAAGAGCGGTAATAAGTGAAGAGGTAGATAAAAAACTTCGAGAAATATGTCTCGGAATAGAAGCAAGATATGAGATAAAGTTTCTGGTACAATCGGTACCGACATACAGTCCTGAGCAGATAGTACGGACAATAAAGAGCATAACGGCGGGGCTTTTTTTTGACTTTGCCCTGCTTGTGTGATATACTGTCGCCATGGGAACTGAAGATAGAGTTCACTGAATCAGCGTTTGGGGTGAACGCCCTGGACGGCCTTTTTTGCCTGGTGTTTACGGCTCTGTGTCTTCTGGTTCGGTAAATACTTCAGGAATGATTTTTTGCATAAATTTTTTAACTTCAGAGATGTTGTAAAGCGCGAGCTTCATCATTGCCTCATCAACCGGCATTTCGTAGGGATAACGCGGTTGCGTTGCGTATTTTGACAAGGTATCACATCGTATCAGAATTTCGTCGAATTCCGGTTTATATTTTTTACCGAGTTTACACAATTCGGCCAATTCATGAATATGCGGAGGATCATCACCTTGGAATACAAGAAACCCCTTAAGGTACTTTTCGGCGGCCTGTTGGCAATGGTAACAAACAATTTCGTGCGGCGTGGGTAATAGCGTTTTTGCTATGTGTTCGGCTGCACAAAAATCGTGTTCAGCATACCTGAACCACTCCTTTGCGGCTTCAAGATACTGATTCATAAATCACCACCCCATTGTTAGTAATATAGCGTTCGATAGACGGCCATGTTTTTCGTCTCTGGTAAACACTATAACGACCGACGATAAGGTCGAGGGGCATTGTTTTTTTGCGGAGAACCGCCTGCCGAAAAACATCGACAGCGTCCATCTCTTTCATGTCTATGCCTTCTTTTAGTACAACATACAGGTCAAGGTCCGAGTCTTTATGCGGCGTTCCATACGCAAAAGAACCAAAAAGAATAATTTTTTCTACGGGAAGCGTCTTAATGATTATGTCTTTGAGCATATCAAGCTCAGTCTGTACCTTTTGTTCCATACCCCTAGTATAGTACAGCACACTAAGAAGTTCAACCACGAAAAAGACAGGAAACACACGAAATTTCATAGTATTTTTTGTGTGTTCCGTATTTTTCGTGGTTTTTTCTTCAATTTTGGAACTGCCTCAAGTAAAAAGCATTATAAAGGGTGGGTAAAAATTCCTCGCCGTGAGCAATTTTTACGCAATCATCATATAGAATTAAGTAAAAACATTGGTTCTTGGCACAAAAAGACATGGTTTTTAGTTGGCACGGAATTTGCTGTATATACTATATGGTTGTAATCCATATTCACTTTGACTTTTTATAGGAGGAGTTTTATATGAAACGGACAAAAATTGTAGGTGTCCTGGTTCTGCTGATGATTGCCGCGGGTACAAACGTTTTCGCACAGACGGAGAGTGATTTTACCGTATGGAAGCATCCGGGCGTAGCAAAGCATCCGACAACAGATTTCGGCACGGTCATTACCGGATATGCCGGAAGCGCACGGGCGGTAACTATTCCCGCAACGATTAATGGGTCGCCGGTAATTGGTATAGAAGATTATGCCTTTGCGGGTAATACGAACATTACATCCGTAGTAATTCCTGATAGTGTAAAAAACCTTGGGGATTATGTGTTCCAGAATTGCACAGCCCTTACATCGGTAACGCTTCCCGCCTATCTTAAAAAAATAGATAACGGCGCATTTTCGGGATGCACTTCCCTCAGAACGGTTACAGTTCCCAATAGTGTAACTAAAATAGGTTTTCAAGCGTTCCAGGGATGTACCGGCCTTGCCTCAATAACGGTTCCCAATAGTGTAACCAAAATAGAAAATTGGGCGTTTGCGTCGTGTCCGGCGCTTAATTCGGCTTCACAAACGGCAGTACGTTCAAGAGGATACACGGGAACCTTTTAAAATTGTTCTTCCACACCTGCAACGCAGGTGACACCTGCGTTGCAGGTGTATTTTCAGAATCAAAAGTCGAGTGGACTTTAAACACAAAGGAGTTTTTATGAAACAATCAAAGATTTTTTGGATTGTGTTTCTAGCGGCGCTGGTGTATGTTGGTTGCGGTGATTCCCTTGCACAACCTGCCGCTGACGTTGTTGATGTTGATGACGATGGCATCCTACTATCAATCGGGGCTAATGCCGTTACAGAAGCGATTGGTGAGTTTACGATATGGAGGCATCCTCCGGTAGCAAATCATCCAACCCTTGATTTTGGTGTGGTCATTACCGGATACTCAGGCAGCGCCGGGGCGCTGACTATTCCCGCAACGCTTGACGGTTCACCTGTTATAGGAATAGGCGACTTTGCCTTTGGGAATAATACTTCTATTACATCGATAACAATTCCCACCGGTGTAAAAGGCATTGGAGATTATGTGTTCCAAAATTGCACGGCCCTTACATCCATAACGCTTCCCACGGGTATCAAGAAAATAAAAAATGGCGCGTTTTCAGGCTGCACTGCTCTTGCCTCTTTCGTCATTCCCGGTACGGTAACCAAGATAGAACACTATGCTTTTAATGGCTGTAGTAATCTTGAAACAGTAACGCTGCCGGTAACTAAGGTCAAAATTGAAAATACGGCGTTTGTTGCGTGTCCGGCGCTTGATGCGGCTTCGCAAGCAGCAATACGGGCAATGGGATATAAAGGAACCTTTTGAGGGGGCCTCGGGCCCTTTTATGCCTTAAGTAAAGAAGAATTTAACACAGAGGGCACAGAGAAGGAAAAAATTCTCCTTCTTCCTCTGCGATCTCTGTGCCCTCTGCGGTTAAATCTTCTTTCTACTCCAGCCCGGCCAGTCCCGCCAGCCCTTCAACACCTTCCGGTATAGGTTCAGCTTCCGGTTCAGGGCGGGCCTCGCCGACAGGGGCAGGCAATATACCCTGTGATAGGGAAGACCGCAGGCCGAAAAGCTTGATCCCCTCATCGGGGAAGGTCGCCTTTACTGTGGCAACCGCCCGCTCTATGCCGACAGCTTCCGCTTCTTCACACCAGATTACCAGCACAAAGTTTTCCTCCGGCCAGATGGCGTCCCCCATCTTGGGGCCGGCATGGCCGACCCCCATGGTCACCGGATACCGGGTGTAGTACTGGCCCACATGCTCCGCGGCCAGGGCCTCAAGGATGTTCTCCTCCACCGAGTGGTTCGCGATTATTTCTATCCGGATCATACCCCGGCCTCCTCAGCAATCCTACCGGGCTGAGCGATCCTCGCCGCGCTCTGAGTTTTGGCCTTGGCCTGCTTTTTGGTCAGGCCCTGGGCGATCCGTTCCCGCCGCGCTTCCGCACGGGCGTCCCGCTCATCCGAATGTTTGTTCATGATGTAGTACACCGTGGGCATCAGAAATAGGGTCATCAGGGTACCGAAGGATAGGCCTCCCAATACGGTCTTGCCGATGGGGCCGGTCATTGCCGAACCTTCACCGGGGACAAATGCCATGGGGGCAAGCCCTAGTACGGTGGTCAGGGTGGTCATCAGGATGGGCCGGAGACGGTTCCGGGCGGCTTCCACGCAGGCTTCCTGCAGGCCGTAGCCCCGCTTGCGCAGCAGGTTGGTGTAGTCCACCAGGACGATACCGTTATTAACGATAACCCCGACGAGGACCAGCAGCCCCACCGCCGTCATGACGTTGAAGACCGTGCCGGTAACGAGATAAATTGCCACCACGCCGATAAGCGACAGGGGCAGGGTAAAGAGCACGATGAAGGGGTCCCGGAAGGATTCAAAGAGGCAGGCCATAACCCCGAATACCAGGAATATGGCTACCACCACTATCAGGAGGAACTTGGTCATCATCTCTATCATATCCGCGTTGCCCCCGCCGTACTCAATGATCACATCCTCGTCCGCAGGGATTGACCCCTGGACGAGGGCACGGACCTTGTCGTCCAGGTCGTTGAGCTTTGCGCCGGAGACGGCGGCGGCGGTAACATGGATTACCCGGCTCTGGTTTTCACGGCTGATGGCCATGGGGCCCGTGCCTTCCTTGTAGCCGGCAAAGTTGGAAAGCGCCACCCGGCCCCCCGCCATCTGGCTGTTCACAAAGATGTGGTCCAGCGCCGGCCTGGTGCTGCGGTCCTGCTCCGCCAGAACCAACACCACATCGTAGGTGTTGCTGCCGTCCTTGTACTGGGTGGCGATGATGCCGTCCACTGCGGCCTTTATCTCGTTACCAATGGTGTAAGCGTTCAGCCCCATGGCGTAGATCCTATCCCGGTCAAGCTCTATCTCTATTTGCGGCATCCCGTCCTTGAGACTCACCTGGGGTTCCTTTACTTCGGGAACGTGGTCGGTCAGGAGCTGGGCTATCTGTTCCGCGATAGCCTTGCCCTTCACCAGGTCTTCGGTACGGAGAGTAATGTCCACCGCGCTGCTGCTACCGCCCATGCCCCCAAAACCGCCTGAAGAGAAATTAAAGGCGACCCCGGGGAAATCGTTGAAGTGCTTCCGCAGCTTGGCCTTGACCACCTCGGCGGTATCTATCCGTTCCTCGTATTTCAGGAGATTGATACGCAGGGAGCCTGAGTTACTGGAGGAACTACTGAACAGATTGCCCCCCCCGGCGTTCAGGACGATCCGGTCATAACCCTGCACTTCCTGCTTCACAATCTCCTCAAGCCGGCGCAGGGCAGCCTCGGTGTCCGCCAGGGGGCTTCCCATGGGCAGGGTGGCGGAGATGTTCACATTATCCGCCTCCTCTTCGGGCATGAAGACCCAGCCGATTTTTGGGACCATGAAGATGCTTCCCACCAGAAGCAGCACCAGGAAGATTATCACGATGGCCTTGTGCCGCAGTACCCGGTCCACCGCTTTGGCGTAGGCATTATCAAGGGCGTTGAGCGCGTTGGCGAAGGCATTGTCAATGGCGGTGAGGAATTTGTTTTTTAAGGGTTTCTGCCTCCGGGTTACCAGTGGGAAGTAATGGCTGCCCAGCACCGGTACGAGGAATATTGCCACGAAAAGGGAAGCGGTCAGGGATATTACCACCGTAAAGGCCAGCCCGGCGAACATTTCCCCCGCCATTTCCAACAAGCCCTGGAACATGACCAGGGGCGCAAATACGCAGATGGTGGTCAGGGTGGACGCGGTAATAGCGACAACCATTTCCGAGGTGCCGATAATAGCGGCGGGCTTGAGTTTGGCCCCCTTTTCCCGGTAATGGACGATATTCTCCAAAATAACGACCGAGTTATCCACCAGCATACCGATCCCCAGAACCAGCCCCGCCATGGTCATCAGGTTCAGGGTAAGGCCGCAGAAGTACATCAGCATGATGGTGATAACGATGGACACCGGAATACTGATGCCGATAATCAGGGTCGGTTTAATGGACCGGAGGAATAGGAACAGCACAATCACCGCCAGGACCGCCCCGGACAAGGCGCTGTTGGTTACCTGGTTCAGGGAATTTTCTATCTGATCCGTATTGTTGAAGGTTTCCAGTATCTTGATATCCTGGGGGATCTCACGGGCTATCCGGGTAATCCGCTTCCGCAAGTCCTTCGCGGTCTGCACCGAATTCTTCCCGCTCTGCTTCTGAATCATGAGCATCACCGAAGGCTGCCCGTTCACAAATACGGCGGATGTCTGATCCTTGTAGCCTTCAAAGACATCGGCGATGTCCCGGAGGTATATGTTGCGGGGCAGTTCCGCCTGGCCGTTCACCAAGCCGCCGCCCTTGTAGGAAATCACCGTATTCTTGATCTGTTCCAGGGAGGTATATTCCCCCATGGTGGTAAGGATGTAGTTCATCCCCCCTTCGGTGATGGACCCGGCGGATATTTGCGCGTTGTTCCCCGCCAGCATTTGTTGGATCTGGGTTACGGTGAGGCCGTAGGCCTCAAGCCGGTTCTGGGCCACCTCCACCCGGATGATCTTCTCCCGCCCGCCGTTTACCGATGCGGAGGCAACCCCGGGGGTCTGCTCGATCCGGGGAATGATGGTATCCTCGGCGATTTGCCGTAGTTCCTCCGGTGACCGGTTTCCCGTTACCTGCAAACCCATGATGGGCATCATGGAGGGGTCAAGCTTGAAGATCATCGGAGAATCCGCCCCCTCAGGCAGATAGCGCCTGACCCGTTCCAGGGCGTCCCGGATAGAGTTGGCGGCGTCCGCAAGGTCCGTCCCGTAGTTAAACTCCAGCATTATCATGCTGGAACCCTTGGAGGAGGTTGAGGTCAGTTTTTTCAGGGCGGACACGCTGGAAAGGGCCGACTCCAGGTTACGGGTTACACTGCGTTCCACTTCCTCGGGACCGGCGCCGGTGTAGGAGGTCAGCACCACCACATAGGGGGGGTTTATTTCGGGAAGCAGATCAATGGGCATACTCGTAAGGGCAAATATCCCCAAGCCGATGAGGAGCGCAAAAATAATAAAAAAGGTTGTCGGCCGACCGACCGCTGTTTTAGCAAAACTCATGACTGTCCTCCCTTAGTTGGCAGCGCTTGTAGGGCCTGCGCCCAGGGGCGCAACTTGTTCTATCACGTTGATCCGTGACCCGTCTTCCAGGTGATTTTGGCCTTTGAGGATAATTTCCTGATTTGGGTTGAGCCCCGCCAACACTTCCAGTACCCCGTCCACCAGAACACCGGGAGTTATCACCTGCCGCTTGGCGACACGGAACGCCGGGTCCCGGGGGTCCGTGGCCACGGTAAACACATAGCTTTCATCAAACCGCTGGATCATGGCGCCGCCGGGTATCTTCACAATATTGTTTTTCTCATCGGTGATGATCCGCACCTTGGCGAACATCCCCGCCTTGAGTTTAGAGCCGGGGTTCTCCACATTGACCCGCACCTCCATGGTCCGGGACGCGGGGTCCACGGTTGGGGAGATCTCAGTAATACTGCCGCGGAATATTTCCCCCGGCCACGCGTCCAGGGTAATCTGGCAAGGCTGCCGCAGGGCTATCTTGGAAATGAACCGTTCCGCCACGTAGAGCTTTATCTCCAGGGCATTTCCCCCGGCGATCCTGGCCAGGGACACCGCCTGGCTGATGGTCATCCCCACCTGTGCGGGCAGTAATGTTACGGTTCCCGAAATAGGCGCGCGGGCTATGTTGGCCTGGTAGGTCATCCCCGGCTTACTGGGGTCCACCGCCGCAATGGGATCGTTCCGGGCAACCCGGTCCCCGACGGAAACGTAGACCCGGGTTATCTTCCCTGCGGCGTCCGAATAGGTATCCACCGTGGTGCCGGACACGATGTCCCCGGAAAGGGCCAGGTAATCCAGGATCTGCCCCTGGACCGCTACGGTGGTATTCACCGCGAACACCGGGATCGCCGGTGCGTCACCGGGAGCCCCGCCACCGGGGCCGGCCTGTTTATTCCCGGCCTTACCACAGCCCGGAAAAGTCACCGCTACAATAACTGCCGCTATGGCGCTCAACGCCACTGCGGCGGCGCCTTTGTACTGAACTTTTTTCATTTCGTTCCCCCGTTACTCAGGGCGCCGAAGGGAACCCCGATGGAATATTCCAGGTCGATAAGACCCTTAAGATAATCAAACTGATTTGATAACATCGCCAGCCTGGCCTGGCTCCGGGCCAGATCCGCGTTTTGCACCGAAAGAAATTCCTGGAGCCCCGCCCGGTAGGCCTCTTCGGTCAACCGGTAGGATCGATCCGCCAAGGCTACGGTCTGGGCCAGGGTTTCTGCGGAGATCTGCATCCGTTGCAGACCTAAGACCGTTTGGTAGATTTCAATTTCGGAGCCCTGAACCATCTGAGCCAACCCTATACTGGCAGTTTTGATGGTGTTGTCTAAATCCTTCAGCCCCTGTCCTTGTTTCGTAAAAGGAAAAAGACTGTTCAGGTTCATACCCAGGGTTATGGAAAAGGTAGCGTTATCATGCCCATTCCATTTGTCCGTATCATCCATACTATCCCAGAGCCCTAAAAATGCGGGGGAATAACCAAAGTCAAGCCTGAGATAGGGCGTATGGGTTTGCAGAGCCTGGGCTTTCCGCTGGCTGGTAAGCGTAAGTACTTGCTGCCGTAACTCCATAATCTCCGGCTTTCCATTCGCCGCCCTGGAGATGAGATTCTGCACATCCAGGGAAACATAATTGAGATCCCCCGTTACGGGTACAAGCTCAAATTGAGTATCTAATTCCAAGCCAAGGTTCATAGCAAAGCTGGCCATGGCCAGTTTCAAGCCAGTTTCCGCCTGATCGATGGTGGGCTTCAAATTATCCCGGGACACCTGAGCCTGAAGCAGGGTAAGCTGGGGGGCAAGTCCATTACGATAATTTGCCTGTGCCATAGTAACCTGCCGTTCCGCATTGGCAAAACTTTCCCGCTGAATAGCGATATTCTCCTGGGCAAGGAGTATCGTATAGTAGTCCTTCCGTATTTGCTGCTCTATCTTGGCCTGGGCCATCGCATAGGTGAGCAGCCCGGTCTGGTAGTCCAGCTTAATGCTCCGTATCCCCTCTATCAACGCAAAGCTGAAGGTCCAGGACGCAGCCGCATTCCCGCTGAAGGTCCATTGCGGCTGGCCACCCATGGAAATCGGGCCTCCCATAGCTTCCGGAAGCGGAAGGGTTGAACCTGAACAGTCTTTTTCCTTTTACGAAACAAGGACAGGGGCTGAAGGATTTAGAC
>BNUR01000125.1 GCA_025997495.1 Spirochaetia bacterium
GATCCATCAACTGGGGAGCAGAATTTTTAGATTTGACAAAGGAGGATTTTCAACAAGTCTTTATGATGCGATAACTGTTGGTGTTAGTAAAAATATTGATTTCTATGAAAAAAACAAGGATGTGATGCAAACAAAAATAGATACGTTGAAAAACAATTCTGATTTCAGAAAATATACTGGCTCGGCTGCTAATAGTCAGTACCGTGTTAAGAAACGGATAGAAACCGCATTAAAAATTTTTAGCTGATTGATTATGAATAACTTCATTAGTAATATTAGTGAATTGATTTTGTTCTATGAAGCTGAAATATCTCAATTAAAAAAAATAGCAGTTAATGCCAAACTTGAAGCACTTGAAAGAAATCTAATCATAAAATATTCTATACCGATACTATATTCACACTGGGAGGGTTTTTTTGTAAAATCATTAGTCGAATATGTTAATTTTATTAATTCACAGTCAATTGGATTGGGGGAAGTTAAAGATGAATTATTGGCGCATTGCCTGGATGAAAAGGTGAATATAAGAAATTCAAGATATGATTTTGGAAAAATGAAACAACATGCTCTCAATATAAAATCATTTTTCCAACAATCAAGGTTTTATCTAAGTACAAGAATTGACACAAAATCAAATTTGAATTATAAAAATGCCAATAATATTCTAAACAGATTATGTTTGAATAATCTGCCAGTTACAAGAGAAAAAGGGTTAAGCAAATTACTAATGTATAGAAATAATATAGCACATGGAGAATGTTCGCTTCCTTCGAATTTTGACATTATTAATCAAATGTCAGAGATTGTTATCAATTCTATGTATGATTTATTTATTTTAATTGAAGAAGGGATAAACAACAGGCAATTCATTAAAACATAATGAGCGTTGTTTGATTTTGCTTTACTGTAACATAGGGCGCACAATCAATGAATGTGCCGCATGGGGGAATAAATTCATTGAAAACCTTGCCCGTGATATTAAGCACGAATTTCCCCAATCTACCGGATTTTCCGTCAGAAACCTGAAGTATATGGCAAAACTTGCCAAAACCTGGCCGGACCTTAAATTTGTGCAACGCTGCGTTGCACAAATCCCCTGGCGGCATAATATCGCCATCATGGACAAGGTGAAAGATGAAAAACAGCGGGAATGGTATGTCAAAAAAACCATAGAAAATTAATGGTCAAGGGATGTCCTTGTCCATCAAATTGAATCCGATTTGTACCGGCGGCAGGAGACGGTCAAGAAAATTAGCAATTACAAAAAACGCCTGTTAAAGCCCCAAAGCGAGCTTGCCATTCAGGCCATGAAAGACCCGTACATTTTTGATTTTATCCCTTTCAAAGAAGGTATGCTGGAGAAGAATAATCAACCACAACCTCAGACCAATCAGACCTATGGTCTGCGGTCTGCGGGTTCCGGAACACATCGAACCTTCGGTTCGCGGACACGAAGGTGAAGAAAAGAGAAGGAAGAGGAGGGCTTGTGATCTTTTTCTCTTCCCTTCGTGTTCCTTTGTGGTAAATTCTTCTCTTATGCGTTTATCCTGTTCGCGTCCTATGTGGTTTATTCTCCTTCTTCCGCCCTGGCAAGCATAAAGAGCAGGTCTGACAGGCGGTTTATATACCGGAGCAGCCGGGGTGGCGCCGGTTCCTGCCGGTGCAGGGTATGCAGCCGCCGTTCCGCCCGTCGGCATACGGTTCGGGCAATGTCCAGTTTCGCAGAGGCCGGGTTTGCGCCGGGGATGATGAAGCCCCGCATGGGATGCCGCTCCTCAAGCTCGCGGATCAGGGCGGTGAGCCGTTCCGGGTCAATGCCGCCGTCGTCCTTAGCATCGGGGGCATCCAGCAGTACCGGCACACGAAAGAGATCCCGCTGCACCGAATCGATAACCGTTTTGGTAGATTCCCGGAGTGCGGCGGCCTTGGCGTCCCCTAAAAATGAGTTAAGTTCGTCAAGGACGCCGATAAATTCAATCTGCGGATGATCCTTGGGGACAGAGGTTCCGGAAAAGATTTCCGTGCTGCCCTCGTCACCGTGACCGGTGGAAATACTCATGTTGCCGCCTCATCGTGTTTGGGGGATAGATTTGAGAAAGGCGGCCAGATCTTCCGCCGTGGAAAACCGGCCCTGAAAAAAGGATGGCCCCCCGCCCCCCTTCCCGCTATGCTTTTCCATGGGCTCCTTTAGCAAGGGCCGGATGTCCACGGACTTAACCGCGCATAGCCCGGCAAACTTCAAATCCCGTTGGGAGGCAAGAACCAGCACCGCCGCGCACAAGCCCTGGGCGGCCCGGCCTATGCGCAGAACCTCCTCCATATCCGCATCGGCAAAACACTCCGTCAGCACCCTTCCCTCCCCGGCAGCGCTTGTGTCCAACAGCCCCGCCTCCCGGAGCAGCGCTTCAGCCCTGCGAAGGGCGGCATCCTCTTCCAGGGCCTTCAGCTTCCGTTCCAGTTGGGTGGCCTTTTCCATCAGGACGGAAACCCCCGCGCCGGTTTCCGCAACCGGAACACTGAGGGCCCGGGAAACGGTTTCGGCGTTACGCCGCAGGACCCTGCTATCCCGCAGTACCCGCCGCCCGGCGATAAAGCTGACCCTGGTCATGCCCTTGTACTTTTCCGCCCCCAGGATACGGAGCATCCCGATTTCACCGGTAGTAGCCGCATGGGTTCCACAGCAGGGCGAAAAATCATTCCCCTGAATCTCCACCACCCGGATCACCTCCTCCCCCTTTGGGGGAACCTTCCGCAGGGGAAAATCCTCAACCCGTTCCGGGGGGCAGAGGTGGATGATCACCGGATGATTCTCCTCTATGGCGTCCGCCACCGCGTCTTCTACCGCGGTCAAGGTTTCTGTGGTCAATTCCCTGGTATCCACATCAATGGTACATGGGTGGGCCGTATCATCCCCCAGGTGCATGGAAACCGTGGGCGCCCCGGCCATCCGGAGTATGGTTCCCGAAAGGAGGTGCTGGGCAGTGTGGTGTACCGTAAAATCCCGCCGCCTCCCCCGATCAAGGATCAGTTCCGCCGGACCGGTTTTCAATTTTTGTCCGTCCACACCGGCCATTATATGGAAGATTTCACCATCTTTTTCCTGCACGTCCAGCACCGGCACACCGTTGATGGTACCCCGGTCACCGCCCTGGCCGCCTCCCTCGGGGTAGAAAACCGTGGCGTCCAGGATCAGCGCAGCCATATCGTTATAAGGACGGATTTCCAGAATGTTTGCGATAAAGGGAACGGTGGAAGGGGGATCGTAATAGGCTTTTCGGGTTTCCATGGGGGGCTCCTGTTGCTGTTACTTTTTACCGGAATAGGGTAAATGTCAAGCGCAAAACCCCGCCGGCGGCTTCACTTCAAACGTCAAAACCCGCCCGTCATGGGGATGATGAAACACAATGCGTTCCGCATGAAGGCAGAGCCGCTTTAGGGGATCGAGCCGTGCCCCGTATTTTCTGTCCCCCGCCACGGGGTGGCCCAGATGGGCAAGGTGGGCCCGTATCTGGTTGCGACGGCCTGTTTCCAGTTCCAGGGAAAGCAGGGAAAGACGGCCGTTTGTCTTGAGGAGCTTCCAGTGGGTTACCGCCCGCTGCCCACCGGCCACGACAAGCACCCTTCCCCCGCGATCCTCCCCCAGGGACGCATCGATGGTTCCTGCCATTTCGGCCAATTCCCCCTCTACCAGGGCCAGGTAGCGCCGTTCCAGTACCGCCTCATCCCAGTGCTCCATAAGTTTCCGTTTAACCGCATCGGACTTGGCAAAGAGCATGACCCCGGAGGTTTCCCGATCCAGGCGATGTACTACCGCGGGCCGGCGTTTCTCACCCTTTTTGCGGAGGTATTCCGAAAGTATCCGGTAGGCGGTTTTTTCCCGCTCGGCCCCTGCGGCAATGGACAAGAGCCCCGCCGGTTTATCGACAACCATAAGATCCCGGTCTTCGTAGAGGAGGAGCAAGCCCCGGGGCAGACGGCGGGGATAGGCGGAACCCATGTTCCTATCATATACTATGACCGATGAGCAAAACCATACTATGACAAACTATATCGACATCCCCTATCCCGAACTGCGGGATTTTTGTAACAGCCTGTTCCCCAGTTACGGTTTTAACGCCAATGAAAGCAAAGCCATTACGGAGATATTGTTACGCGCCGACTTATACGGCATAGAATCCCATGGCATTCAGCGGCTGGTCCGGTATGACGAGGAGATACGTTCCGGGATGGTTACCGTGGGGGCACAACCGGAGATCCTTCACGAAACGCCGGTCTCCGCGTGTCTGGACGGGCATAAGGCCATGGGGCAGCTTACGGGAATCCGGGCCATGAAACTGGCCGTCGAAAAGGCGGGCCGTACCGGTATCGGCATGGTTACGGTGCGGAACTCCAACCACTACGGCATCGCGGGGTATTATACGGCTATGGCTCTGGAGGCAGACCTTATCGGCATCACCATGACCAATACCGAGGCTATCTGTGTGCCCACCAACGGGAAACGGGCCATGCTGGGGACAAACCCCATCGCCTTTGCCATGCCGGCGGAGCCCATCCCCTTTTCCTTTGACGCCGCTACCACCATGGTAACCCGGGGGACTATGGAGGTGTTCCACAAAAACGGCCATCCCATACCGGATACCTGGGCGGTAGATTCGGAGGGGCGGCCAACTACCGACGCCGGGGAAGTGATCCGAAATATCATCGGGAAATTGGGGGGGGGGATCGCACCGCTGGGGGGAAGCGCGGAAATCTCCGGGGGACACAAGGGTTACGGGCTGGCCGCCATGGTGGACATCTGTACGGGGATTCTTTCCGGGGGGCTCACCTCGAATCACATTAATAGTACGCCCGGGGAGGCTGAGGACGCAGTAGGTCCTGGAATTTGCCACTGCTTTGCCGCTATAGATTACGGCATTTTCGGCAATAAACGGGACTTGAAGGAGGCGCTGTCGGCCTTCCTGGGGGAATTGCGCGCCTGCCCCAGGGCGGACGGCAAGGGCCGGATCTATACCCATGGCGAAAAGGCGCTGGAAACCATGGCGGCCCGGATAGGGGGAACTATCCCGGTCAACGAAAAAACCCTGGGGGAAATGCAGGCCATAGCTTCCCGGCAAGGTGTCCGGCCGCCCAACTTTTACTAATTTTGTGCGTTTACGCACTTGTCTAACCTGGGAAGTTTATGCTAGATTTAGAGAATAATGAAAAGCACTATCGAAACAACCGTTAATCGGCGTATTAAAAAGATTCGGGAAGCGTTGGGTCTCTCCCAGATGAAATTCTCCAAGGTTATATCCCTTTCCAGCGGGTACCTTGCGGGGGTGGAAGTGGAGAAACGGAAGGTTAATGACCGGATCGTCAAGCTGATCTGCGCTTCCTTTTCGGTCAACGAAAAATGGCTCCGAAATGGCGAAGGTGAAATGTTCAGCCTGGATCCCGAGAAGGAATTTACCAAACTGGTAGCCCTTTATAAGGAACTCAATCCCAATTATCAGGAGTATGTTCTAAAGCAGATCGATCTCCTTCTTGATATGCAGGATAAAAAAACCAGCTGATCTGTTCAACAAAAATACTTCCTCAATAAGCCCATCACTTCATTGAAGTCGATGGGCTTTCCCAGATGGCCGTCCATGCCGGCGGCAAGGCATTTTTCAACATCCTCTTTAAAAACATTGGCGGTCATGGCGATAATGGGAACCGTCCTGGCCCGGGGATGCTCCAGCGCCCTGATGAGCCGGGTGGATTCGTAGCCGTCCATGCCGGGCATGTGTATGTCCATAAAAATCAAATCGTAGGCTTCCGGGTTGGTGCTGAAGGTATCGTAGGCAATCTGCCCATCCGCAACCTCTTCTATGACCAGTCCCAGGGGTTCCAGGATGGTAGTCACAATTTCCCGGTTAATTTCCACATCCTCCACCAGCAGTATCCGGCGGCCCGTAAAATCATCCGCGGGGAGCTGCGCCGGGGGAGCCTCCGGGGAAGGCGCAGGAAGCGGCGCAGGAAGTTCCACCGGCAATTCCACCTGTATGGTGAAAATAAAGGCCGCGCCCTTGCCGGTGTCTGATTCAATGCGGATGGTTCCGTTCATCATCTCCACGATGCGCTTGGAGATGGCAAGCCCCAAGCCGGTACCGCCGAACTTGCGGGATATACTGCCGTCAACCTGCTGGAAGGGCTGAAAAAGAGCGGCCTGCTGCTCCGGGGCAATACCTATGCCCGTATCGGTAACCCGGACTTCCAGGGTGCACGGGGGCGCGGCCCAAAGGCCTTGAGTCTCCAGGCCATCGTCCCCGGTTTCCGTGCCCGGAGCTTCGGACGGGACGCGATCCGGAAATGCCGCCGCCAGATACTTCTCCGGGATCCGGGGCGCGGATGCGTGCAGCCGCCGGAGGGCAATGGCGATACTGCCGCCCTCCGGGGTAAACTTTACCGCGTTGGCAAGGAGATTGGTGATAACCTGGGAAAGACGCAGCTCATCGGAGATGATCCGGGGGGGAATGTCCGGCCCTACCGTAACCGTAAGGGTCTGCTTTTTTTCGGCAACCTTTAATTCAAACACCGCGGCCACCCGGTGCAACATCCGGGTAACATCAAATTCCGTCAGGGATAGTTCAAACTTGTCCGCCTCGATCTTGGACATATCCAGAATATCGTTTATCACCTCTAAGAGGTGGGTGGAGGCGTCCTCGATTTTTTCAAGGCAGTAATCCCGGCGTATGTTTTCCGGGGTGTTCTTCGCAATGGCGGTCATGCCGATGATGGCGTGGAGGGGGGTGCGTATTTCATGGGACATATTGGCCAGGAAATTCGACTTTGCCGCGTTGGCCGCCTCCGCCCGCTGTTTCGCGTTGCTTATTTCAGTGGTGTCATGGAGGAATATAAAGGCGCCCTGGTAGAGGCCTGAGTTATTGAACATGGGGGTAAAGTGTATTTCGTAATTCCGGTTCCGGCCGTCCCCGCCCAGGTCTATGACCCTTTCCACCACCATGGGGCTCTTTTCATCTATTGCAAGCCGGAACTCCGAGGCAAGGTTGTCAATCTGCGCCGTATCGCCTAAGGATCTAAAAACCTCCAGGCAATTACGTTTCCTTAAGGCCTCAAAATTCTTTGCATGGATTCGCCTGAGAAATATGTCCGAACAGTAGAGAAAACAGTTATCCTGATCCAGGATGAGCATAACATCGGGGCTGCTGGCAAACACCCTGTTCATATAATTGTCCTGGCTCGCCAGCCACTTGTCCTTAATAGAACGAACCACTTCGTAGATCACCGTCAGGGCCATGACAAAAATATATACCCCGCATATCATGGCTGCCGCCGGGAGTGTATATGCCACCACCGTTGCGCCGGACACAAAGATGCTCCAGCACACTACCCCAAAGAGACCCAGTGCGGGGATAAGGCCCCGGGGCAGGCCCAGGGCAAAAATGGACATCAGGGGGTAGGAATAGATCCAGACACAGTCAAAACCCCCGGTGCCGTTCCGGGTAAAGAGGGTCATCCCGCAGAATACGCCATAGAGGGAGGTTACAATGTGGCCCCCTACGATGAAGGGGAATTCGGTACGCAGGAGGAGCAGGTTGGACAAAATCAAAAACCCGAGGATGATCTGCAAAAGCCCCTGATCCACAAACCCCCGGCGCATATCCGTTACCCCCAGGGCAAGGATAATAAGGGCAACGATAGCATAGGTGATGTTAAGGACGATCAGGCGGATTATACCGTCGATCTCCCGCTCATCCTGCATCCCCGAATACTTGCCGCCGGTTAAAAATAAGAATATCCGGTTTCGGAAGGATATCATTACACCGGGCCCCCGGGAGAAGAAGGGGGATTTTTCTTTCCCATCCCCCTAAGACAGGAAATGGCCACCATGATTCCCAGAACCAGGAGCAGCAGGGCAACAACCAATTGCAGCCCGTTCTCTCTGAACGCACCGTTCTCTCCGGCGATAGTAAAACTATTGTTTTGCAGCAGAACAAGCTTGTCCCGGATGGTCAGGGCTAAGGAAGTGAAGGTAATCGCCAGCATAATTACCGTGGGAATAAGGAGCATGAAAAAACGGCGCCGTGTCTTTTTAAGGAACAGGAGGCAGGCGATAAGGGTAAGCGCCGCTAAGAGCTGGTTCGCCGCGCCGAAGAGGGTCCAGATTTTCTGATACCCCGTTACCGCAAGAAAGTAGGCGGGCCCCAGGGTGGCTATCGCGGAGAGGGGTTTACCGGAAAGTAGGGCGGCGAACCGGGAGGGCTTTTTCACGTCAAGATCGGATGAAAAGAGTTCCTGAAAGGAAAGCCGTCCGAGCCGGGCCACCGTATCCAGGGTGGTAAGCACAAAGGAAGAAATGGCCAGGGAAACAATGGTAAAGGAGACTTGAATAGGCAGGCCGATTTGATGAAGGAACCCGGAAACGGCGGTGGCAAAAATAACCGGCGGGGTGTTCCGGGGGATTTTGTCCCCCAGGCCTAAGGATCCCACGGCAATCAGCGCCAAGATGGCGACCAGGGTTTCCACCAGCATGGCCCCGTAGGAAACGGGGAGCATATACTTTTCGTTATTGATCTGTTTAGAGGCTGCCCTGGCGGACACCATGCTGTGGAATCCGCTTATGGCCCCGCAGGCAACGGTTATAAACAGGGTAGGAAACAGGTAATTGCCGTCCACCTCAAAGCCCGCAAAGGCGGGGATGGCGAGGGCGGGCGCGGTAAAGACCACCCCCAAAAAGGCGGCGGCCACCATGGC